>CAYPCZ010000043.1:0-21117 GCA_964409345.1 uncultured Flavobacterium sp.
TGTAGATTAGCAAATAAGAAAGTAAATAGTCCGATTAATAGGGGGCTAGACCACCAAGCCATTTTTGAGGTAGCCGAAAAGTTGGCTTCTGAGAATTCTAATACCTCATACCTCAATTTGTTTTATGACAAGAGTTTTTCGGATAAAGATTTTTTTGATCCAGACCATTTGAATGATATAGGTGCTCAAAAGTGTTCGGAACTGATTAACCGATTTATTAACCAAAATTTTTAATTACTTTTGTTCTATAAAACATCTCTAAAATGCCTGAAAATTCTGTAAATAACATTCAACTCATTAATCTCCTCAAAATTAAAGACCCTGACGGAAGAGGGAATTTATCTGTAATTGAAAAAGATGTTATTCCGTTTGCAATAAAAAGGGTTTATTATTTGTATGACGTTCCGAGCGGAGCAGAAAGGGGAGGGCATGCTCACAAAAATCTGCAACAATTTCTCATTGCGCTAAGCGGAAGCTTTGATGTGGTTCTTAATGACGGAAGTAATGAGCGAATCGTTACGCTAAACAAGCCCGACCAAGGACTTTTGATAACTGCGGGAATATGGAGAGAACTTAAAAATTTTTCTTCAGGTGCAGTTTGTTTGGTAGTGGCCTCTGAAGTTTATCTGGAAGAAGATTATATCAGAGAGCTTGACGAGTTTTTAGAATACGTAAAATAAGATGGCTCAGAACAAAAAAATTAAAATTGCTCTTGTAGGTAAAAAACATAGCGATGGAGGCGCAGAACGAGTTTTGTCAAACCTTTCTTTTGCCTTTGAGCGTCTGGGGTATGAAGTTCACGTTATTGTTACTGTCAATGATGTAACCTATCCGTATGCAGGGAAACTTTTTAACATCGGACTTTTAAGAGATTCGTCCAATAGTTTTTTTAACAGAATTAACCGTTTTTTAGCTTTACGAAAATACATCAGACAAGAAAAGTTTGATATCATCATTGATTTTCGAACTCGTGTAAATGGCTTGTATGAATTCATGGTTTATAAATTTGCATATGTAAGCCCTATAAAGATTCAGACTGTTCATTTAGGAAAGTTTAGCAATTATCTTTTAGAGCAAAAATGGCTTTCAAAATTGATTTTCAAGAAATTTGACAAGATTATTTGTATTTCGGAAAAGCAAAAGGAAGCTGTCGAAAAAACATTAGGATTTACTAATCTTGCTCTTATCTATAATCCGATTGATATTACAAATATTCAACAACTTAAAAGCGAAAAACCGGAAATTGATTTCAAATACATTATTGCAATCGGAAGATTTGCCAAAGCCAAACAATTTGACAAACTGATTCCGGCTTATTCTCAATCAGAATTACCTAAACAAAATATACATCTTGTAATTCTCGGACAAGGTGAAGAAGAAGAATTGATAAAAAAAATGCAATCCGAATCCGAGTATTCCGATAAAATACATTTAATGGGGTTTAAAAAAAATCCTTACAAATATATTTCAAACAGTCAATTTATTGTACAATGCAGTTCTGTCGAGGGACTTCCGATGGTTTTGCTTGAAGCTTTGGCTTGTGAAACCCCGATTGTTGCCTTTGATTGTCCGACAGGTCCGTCTGAAATTGTAATTGACGGAATCAACGGAATTTTAGTTGAAAATCAGAATTTTGAAAACTTCATTCAAAGTATGAACAAAATGGTAAGTGATAAAGACTTTTATAAAAAATGTAAGTCTAATACGTTGGATACAGTACAAAAATTTGATATTTCTGTTATCGAAAAACAATGGAAAAACCTTATCGAAGAACTTACAGAAAAAAGGCTGACCTAACCTATATCTTAAAAACCGACTTTCCTATTCCTGCCAAAGCCAGTTGTTTTTTTACCCATATCAAAAACAATAAGATAAAACGAGGCGTTTTTAATAAAATCCTTTTTTTCAAAGGAAGATTATTTTCGTCAATATGATTTCGAAATCTTAAAAACGATTTGTTGTCTTTTACTATTTTGCTTTCGACAGCTAATGAAAAGCGGTTATAATCCAAAAACTTTTTAAGGGGTTTATTATCTCTTTCTAATTCCAAATATTCTTCAAAAGAAGCCTTTGAGTCTATTTTGTTTCTGTTTAGAGAAAGACCCCCTTTGTCCGAAACATATCTTGCTCCAATTTTCCATATAAAAACAACCAGATAATTCAGCCCGATACGAACCCATAAATCAGTATCTTCTCCTGCTTTATAATTCACGTTAAAAACTCCCGATTTCTCAAAAACTGATTTCTCAAAAACGCTTGAAGATGTCCATAATACAGATTGCCTTAAACTGCTTTCAAAATAGTTTACAATTTGATGATTCTCTTTTTTTTCTATAGAATAAACCGATGGAATTATTTTGTCTTTTATCTGAAATTCAATAGCGCAAGCAAAAGCTTTTTGTTGTGGTAATATTTGGATGTGCTTATGCATTTCTTCTAAAAAATGCGGATACCAATAATCATCAGCATCTAAAAAAGCAATATGATTTGCTTTTGCTTCTTTTATTCCTTTATTTCTTGCCTCAGATACTCCTTTGTTTTCTTGTTCAAAAATCCGTATCTTGCGGTCAGACACACTTTTTACTTTTTCTAAACTTTTGTCTGTAGATCCATCATCAATAATAAGCACTTCAAAATCTTGAAAACTCTGGTTCAGCACACTTTTTAATGTACCCTGAATGAAGGTTTCTTTGTTATACAGTGGAATTATTATTGAAAAAAAAGGCATAATTTTTATTTAATGGAACAAATATAAAATAAACCACTATAAACATACAAAGTCCATAGTGGTTTATAATTTTTTTAAGTTATTTTTTTATAAATTTGATAACCTCTGTTATACCTTTTGAATTTATCTTAATAAAATAAATTCCGTTTTTCAGATTTTCATTTTTGATTGATATTGTATTTTTATTATTCATTCTTTCTGTAAATCTATTTATCAATCGAGAATTTATATCATAAATTTCAATAAAAACCTCTTCGTTTAAAGCGGAAGAAAAACTTAACTCAAAAATTCCGTTATTTGGATTAGGGTAAAGCTTTACCCGAACAGAATTTTCGATAATCTCCTCTTCATAATATTGATTATTACCTTTTTTCATTACATAATGATTCTCGCACTCTCCTATATATCCTCTAAATACTGACCCGAATTCTGAATGAAATCCATCGGAAAGAAGAACAAAATTTCCTGCCCTGTAATCTGCAACCGCTCCGTTACTTATTGTATTCGATGCGGTTATATTATTAAAAGCTTTTTGATAATCTTGAATTCCATAATTTACATTAGTTGTTATGTAAATATACATAGGGCAAAATTGAGTTTCAGGAATAAGAAAAGGCAAAGCAAACGATTGAGGGATTGTATTATTATTTAAATAAATAGAATTTACATCAATACTTGACCCACTAAAAGAGTTAGGATTGTTAATTTTATGAAGATATTTATTTCTGTCATTTACAGATAAAGAAGAACTTATCCATATATTACCATATTTATCTTTTTGTAAATGTTCAAAGCTATCAGGGAAATTTGAGGGACTTCCTGTAATTGCAAGTTTATGTTCGGGAACAGAAAGGTTTGATAAGTCTTTTACATAAACAGCACCATTTTTTATATAATATAATTTTTGTGAATCAGGTGAAAATTCAACATCTGAACTAATCGTGTTAGTTATATCAACATTTGTTGAGATATTAAAAGATTCCTCACTAAATGATTGAAAATTAGTGAATGAAAAATTACTCTCGTTAAAATCTGCTGTAAAAAACTTGTAAGTATAAATAGGTTTCTCTCCCGGATAACCAATATATTGAAAATAAACGGTTCTAACAACCCCTGCAATTTTCGATAAATTATGGGCTGATTTTAACTTTATGTTTGTGAGCCTGTAGGGAGATTGTGTAGGAAAGTATGGGGCAATAGGAATTTTAGGCGGGATAAAATTTGTTGGAAAAAAATTATCTTCTCCTAAAACATTGGGGATTGGGGAGTAATCACTTGTTAAAGGAGTGTTGTCAAATATTTTATACCCATTATATGGGTCTAAAAATAGAAAGAAGTTTTCTCCTATACTGTTTCTTAAATTGGTTAGTCCTGTTGCGTCTTCCGTATCAAACATTAAAGAATAAATTGGGTCATCGTAAAGAGTATTTGCAACATATTCTATCTCTCCACTCGGGTTATTATCAAAACTTATAACTAATATTTTTAAAAAACTTTTACCAATAGGGCAACACAAAAAAAACTCTTCTTGAGTAATATAAACCACATATTTATTGCTGTCAGAAGGGTGAGGGACAACAACAATAGGATTTCTCAACCCGTCGTATGTATAAGGATTAATAATAAACCCTATTCCTGACATTTCCTGATGAAGTTTATTGTAAACTTTATAATCTTTACCAAAATAAAACAATAAATCCCCATTTTCATCACTCACAGAAGCGTAACCATACTTTTCTCCGTTTGATATTGTATTGGCAATTGGAGGGTTGGTGCTAAAATCCAAATCTATATTACCTAATATCCAATGATTATTTATGTTTTGTCCGATAACAGGAAAAGCGATAAACACCCCAAACAATGTTAGAATTATCTTTTTCATAACTTGTTGTTTTTAGGTTATTTTTTACTTTCTAAAAGAAGTTTTACTTGCTTTTTCAATTCGTCTATTTCTTCCTGCTGTTTTTTATTGATTTTATTTTGTTCAATAATATACAAAGTAAGCTCTTCTATTTTCTCCTGTTGGATTTTTGTCATTTCTCCAAGCTCGATACCACTATCTGCCACTTCTTTAGCAGACGGAACATTTGGTAAATGTTTATTGTCTTTAATGAACTGCTCAACTTCTTCAAGTTTTGGCAAATCATAATTTTCTTCAAAAACATAATCTGCCCATTGAGAAGATAACATTATCCGTACTTCTTCTCAAAGAATTCCTCCTTTTACAAAAAGCCTGTAATTGGTAACACTTTGACCTCCTGCTGTGGTTGGAATAGTTGATATATTTCCTCCTATTCCTACTTTACCATTGTTATCTATAAGCATAGCGGTTTTTGATACTCCTTCACTTGGGTTTCGGTTTGCAAATTTGATATCTCCATAACTTTCATTAGTAATAATGAAACTTCCTCGGCTCTGTCCTCTCAAGACAACATCTCCACTTTTAGAAATACTACTAAAATGGTAATCTTTCGAGGCTACTGCCATTTGAATTGATGAGAGGACTGGCCAACCGTCGATAACAATGGAAGAAGCATTTCCTGGAGGAATATTTTCTATTGAACCGTATTGTGAAAATGGGGAAAGCCTAATTTCACCACTGTTAAACCTAGAATTCCCATTGACTAATAACTTATAAGTTATCCCAGAAGAATATGTAAAAGCAGGAGCAGAAGTGTACCCGATTCCTACGGATCCATTTCTATATTTATTATCATTAATGGAAGTTCCTGTTGGTAAGAACTGAGAATATCCTATATTTGCAAACAGGATTAAAACAAATGTGTAAAAAATCTTTTTCATTTTATTTTTATTTGTAAATTTTCTATTTGCGGTTAAATATACAGAAAGAATCACTTCTTTTTATTTGATAATTTCTGTTGTTCTAATCGCTTTCTATAGTTTGATTTGGAAATACAGAATAAAACTGGATTTATTCAAGTCAAAATTAAATTTTATAAATTTTAGTCTTGTTCTTTTGTTTTTTATCGGGGCTATTTTTATTTTTTCAAAAATTACACAAGAATCTTTAATGGTTGACAGATGGAGTGTAATCAGCTCTTTTTGGGATAACTATTTTTCTGATAAATATGTTTATCTGGCTACTTCTCACAGAGGAAATTATCCCGGTCCTATGCCTTTTTATTATATTCTTGCTTTACCATTTTACTTATTGGGAGAACTCGGATATTTTTCTTTACTCGGAATAATTGCTTTTTTAATCCTGCTTAAATTTGATAAAATTTCTGTTTCAAAACAAACAATTGCGGTTGTTTTACTTTGTTCTTCTACTTTCTTTTTGTGGGAAGTTATAAGCAGAAGTAATGTTTTCCTGAATGGAAGTTTGGTTCTTCTCTCGATTATTTATTTGTTTAAAAGTATAGAGAAAAAAGTACCTTATTTTGTTTTATGGAACGCAATATTTATCGGATTGATGTTATCCACAAGAAATGTTTTTGTGATTCCTTACATTATTACGTTTCTTTATCTTTTAAAATCAAAAGAAATTTCAGTTAAACAAACTTTTCAAATAGGAATTATTACACTATTGATGTTTGTTTTAACATTTATTCCATTCGTATATAATCATTTGGAAGAATTTAAAGTAATGAATCCATTTATAATTCAGTCCGATTATTTGATGCCTCAATATTTGACATTTATTTGTGTTATCGTTTCTTCTTTTATTTGTCTTGTTGATGAAGTCAAAAGAAGATGTGTTTTTTTATAGTGGAATAGCTTTATTTTTAACAATATTGGTTTATTTTGTTTATCATATAACACAATCGGGTTTTACGGATTCTTTTTTTAATAGTACTGTTGATATTTCTTATTTCATTTTATCAATGCCTTTTTTGATGTATTATTTCATTAAAAAAGATCAATTTTTTAGCCATTGAAAAAATTAAAAAGTCAACCTACAGCGAGCAGATATACCCTAAACGATACAAATCGAAACAAAACAAATTTGGGTTTTTGCTTAAAACTTTCTTTTTCAGATAAGGCTCGGACATCTTAAAACTAAAACTAATCAATCTTGTTAATCTTAATTTTTTCAGATGATTGTAATGCTTTAGCAACGAATTTACTTTTCCGATTTCGGGTAATTCAGCCAAATATTTTTTTCGGTTTTCTACGGATTGGAGCGATTTTCTGAAAAAAACTTCATTTGGTTCAAGTCCTAAATGAATAACCGCATTATCAATGTGTAAAACAGAAATGTTGTTTCGGAAAAGATTATACGAAAAATAAATATCCATTCCGTAAACGTTCTTTTTTTCTTGAAAATTATTTTCTAAAAATACGCCTTTATCAATCAAAATGTTTGCAGAAAGCACATAGGCATACGGATTCTGATTCCGTTTTTCTGCTGTTGCAGCTTCTCTTTTATCTCCGTATTTCCAACGAAAAACAGTAGTATAATCAAGATTAAAACTATGATACGAACATCCTCCTAATATTACTTTACATCCGGATTTTATGGCTTGGATATATTCCGGTATAAAACTTTCTTTTGCAGGAATCACATCAGCATCCAAAAACAAAAGCCGGTTATACTTTGCTTTTTCGGCTAATATTTTACGGGTTTGTGTTCGTCCTAAATTATTTTCATTTCGGAATAAAAATACATTTTGAAATTTTAAAATTTCAGAGTTTTTTTCAATAATTATTGCTTTTGTTGAGCAATCATCTGCTACTAAAATCTCATATTCAACCCTTGCTTTTTCACATTGATTGAACAGATTTTCAACTAATGGAAAAACATCATAATTATAAGTCGGGATGAGAATGGAAATCATCGGTTTTATTTTGAAACAAATGTACTAAAATTAACCTCAAAATTTATCTTTAGGTGTTCTTAGATAAATATATAGACTAATCAGAAAAAAATATAATAATAAAAAAGCCGAGTCACAAGGACTCGGCTTTAACCAACTATAAAAATACTAATTACAATAATTCATAAACAAAAGTAGGGTGACCTCTTTCTTGATTTTCTAAGGCTCCGCCTGTCATTCTTATTTTATAAATGTTTCCTGCGGGGTCTTTCAACACATAGAAAATATCTGTTTTTAATACAAATTGAGATACCGGTAGTCCGTCAGGGCCTATAGCGGTTGTCCCTCTCCACGATGATCCTATTCCTCTTTGATCTTCGATAAATTTAGAATGGTCAACATTACTTAAAGCAAAGTTTTCATAAGAGAAATCTTCTGTAGAGACATCATAAGCAAATGCACCTCCTCGGCTGTTATTTATCACATAATCCGGGTAGAAATAAGGCAAAGGAGAACCAAAGTTTACTACATTGGTAAAGGTAGTAAAGTTTATATCCCATTTGTCTTTTTCAGGTTCTACGTTTACGGTAGAATTTGATGTAAAGCTAAAAAAGCTAAAGTTATATGCAGTATCTTTGGCAATAGTAACTTCTTGGAAACTGCTTTCACTCAGGTTGGCATATTGTAATTTGTATCCTTCTGCGTCTCTTAAAATTCTTACTTTTTTCCATCCTCTATGAGCTCCTGTATCTGCTGCTACAGAACCAAAAATAGGAGCAGCATCTGA
This sequence comes from uncultured Flavobacterium sp., assembly GCA_964409345.1. GTDB lineage: Bacteria > Bacteroidota > Bacteroidia > Flavobacteriales > Flavobacteriaceae > Flavobacterium. Next base: position 8,294 of record CAYPCZ010000043.1, read on the forward strand.
TGGGTTACTTCCTAAATTAATTAAGTACACAAAGTTTTCGTCGTCATTTTCAGATACTTCTGCAATAGTCGTTCCTGTAATGTTTCCGGTTGGGTCATCAACTTGATCTACATTTCCGGCTCCTTGAGCAATAATCATTGATTCATCAGGGCTTATAGAAACAGACATATCATTGTTTTGTAACGATTTAGCCGACATTTTTACCGAGTTATTTAAAATCACTCTGAACTCGCTTCCTGAATAAAAACCTAAATCCCATGATACTCTCGGAACAGTAGTCATAGCTCCGCTACTTAAATCAATATATACTTGATTAACTTGTCCGGGTCCTCCAACCTCTGGCGCTAAAGAAGTTCCCGCCAGTGCAGTTTCGTTAAAATTGAGAACTGTAGTGGTGTTTCCTATTACTTCATAATCGGTAGAAATTCCTGTAATGGTAAACTCTACGTTCTTGGTTTGGTCTTCAATAGCTGGAATTAGCTTATGAAAATCAAAGCTCACTTGAGATACCCCTGCTTGAAAATCTATTTCTAAGGTAGTAGAAGAGCCTGCCGGGTCAGTATTATAATCTACGTCGTATGCTGCTTCTGTTTCAATAACAGCAAGAGTAATTGTCCCTGCAGAAGAAGTTGGTTTTGAGAATACAATATTTACATCAGTAATCTCTTCAGTAAGGTTGACAGAGCGTTCCGCAAAACTTACAGAAGTAGAAGTGTTACTTCCGTTATCATCACTACTACAAGCATAAACAGCCAATAATAGGAGGGAAAAAAATAAAAGATTTTTTTTCATAATATATTAAGTGTTAAAAATTAAGGTTATACGTGAGTTTTAAAAAATATGATCGTCCGTAACCGAGCATCATTCTGTTGGTTGAGCTTACATGTGCACCACTACCTATCCCTGTTGTTGATGTGGTACTCATAACTTCGGTGGTGTTTAGGATATTTCTTGCTCCGACCATAAGCTCAATCTTTCCGTCAAAGAAAGTTTTTTTAACTGAAGCATCAAGCCAGTTGAAAGGATCAATCTCAGAAAGAACAAACTTCGAAGAGTCATTAGCATCAGTAACAAATTGTTGAACTTTTCCGTTATGTTTAAAGTATAAAGAAAGTTGCGTGTTCCACTTCGGGATATTATAGCTTGCAGCGGCATTAAAATTAAAAGTATAGAGAAACTTATCATCTGAGGTTGTCCCTAAACCGCCTGTTCTGATTTGTTGTGAAATTCCGATGAGTGAAAATCCGGCAGAAAAATTAAAGTCTTTATACCGTATTCTATTATCTGTCGAGAGGTTCCACATTTTGTATTGATTTACATTTATATATTGATATTGTAGAATAGGGCTATAACTAAGCAGTAACATACTGATTTTGTCGTCTACCTCCATATATCCGGCAGTTAGGCCATTATGTAGGCTCACTCCTGAATCAAAATAAGTATATTTTTTGAAATTAGCCTCTATGTAGGTACTTTGTTCGGGTGTCAGTTCCGGATTTCCTCGCACATCATGATTAGAATCTACAAAATAAGTATAAAGCTCAGAGAAGTTGGGTGTGCGGTATGATTTTCCTCCCGAAAGACGAGCTTCCATATCATGATTAAGTAAATAGCGAGCAGCTAAAGAATAAGCAAGTTGGTTGTCAAATATAGATTGAAATGAATACCTTAATCCCGGGCGTAACGAGAAGCGTTCTGTAACATTTATTTCAGAAAGTGCATAAAAATCATAGTTTTCGATGCGTTTTCTTACGTTGACGGCTTGTTGCTGGTCATCTTTAAACATTCCCGAAGTGGCATTAGCAAAGCTGTTTTCGTTAACAAGCTCATACCCCAACTGAAAATCAAACCTCTCATTGTTTTTTATGAAATTAGTGACCGTCCCTGTAGAATATAAAACTTCATTAGAATGATATACTTCTTCTTTCTTATTGCGTTCTTCCCTTTCAAGAATATGGTAGTTGAAGGTTTCTTCTTCTCTTTGTTGTTTTTGGTGCGAAACAGAAATATTAAAAATCAAATCGCTAAATAGTTTTCCGTAATAATTGATGTGATGAACAAATCGGTTAGTGGGAAGTCGTTTGTCATTAGAGAAATAGGTGTTAGGGAAGGGGTGATTATTATAAGGAATTACGATAGGATTATAATATTCTACTGTTTCGTTAAAATAATCAAACTTATAAAAAAACCTAGAATTGCTTTTTTGATAACCTAAGGTAGCAGTTGTTGTGAATTGCTCTTTGGGCAGCCAGTCTGTTCCTCTATTACCATCATTTATAGCATAATCTTTTCCTTTTCTGTCATTATAAAAGCCTTTTAAATCATTGCGATTTGCCCCCACTGATGCAAACCAATGTTCTGAAATATTATGCGAAATTTTAATGTTTTGAATATGTCTTCCTCGATCAAAAAGTCTATACTCTGAGCCTACTGTTTCTTCTTGAATACTGGCAGATATTTCCCAATCATATACAGAACTCTTTTTAGTAATAATATTTAATACTCCACTGACTGCATTGGCTCCGTGAGTAACCCCCATGGCTCCTTCAATAATTTCGATTCGCTCTACATCGTCTAAGTTGATTTGAGACAAATCCACTTCGTTGCCTAATCCGGTATCACTTACTAACGGAATGTTGTCGATTAGTATTTTGAAGTATTGTGAGTCTAATCCAAAAATAGAAATTGAAGATTTACCTGTTTCTCCGTTGGGTGTTACAGTAATGTTGAGGTATTGATTGAGTACATCACCCAGATTATTGGCGGCCAGATTTTGAATATCATCTTTGGAAATTACCCTTACGTTGTGCACTGATTTTTTTATGGATTGAGGTTCAAATTGCCCAGTAATTACAACGTTTTCTATTTCTTGATACGCAAGAGAATCATTGCTTATTTCTTGTGCTACCGCAACCTTGCTTATACCTATAATAGCTAGAAGAAAGGTTAACTTACTGATATTCATTACTCTTTTATTTAGACTGAGTTTAGATTGCAAAGATACTATAAATGGGGTATTATAAACAAGTTATTTTTAATAAATCTAAATAAAATTCACTTAAAAAAAACCGATAGAAACAAGGTTCTATCGGCTTAAGATATGCTGAATTAGTTGTTTTAGAGATTGAACCCTAAATCTACCCCTAATTTCTGTGCGATAATTTTGGTGATTCGTTGTTGAAGGGACTCAATTCTGATAGAGGCAAGCACGTCATTACAGAAAGCATACATCAAAAGCGCTTTGGCTTCCTTTTCTGGGATGCCTCGTTGTTGCATATAAAACAATGCACTATCATTAAGCTGACCGATCGTGCAGCCGTGTGAGCACTTTACGTCATCTGCAAAAATCTCTAATTGAGGTTTGGCATTAATGGTAGCTTTTTCGCTAACTAATACGTTGTTATTTTGCTGAAAAGCATTAGTTTTCTGAGCAATTTTATCAACAAATATTTTACCGTTAAACACCCCAACTGACCTTTCTCCGAAAATACCTTTATAATCCTGATGACTTTCACAATTTGGTTGGGCGTGGTGCACCAACGTATAATGATCAACATGTTGTTTACCTTCGATAACCGTAATTCCTTTAAGAGTTGATTCTATGTGCTCTCCAAAATGGTAGAAGTTTAGGTTATTGCGCGTTAGATTTCCCCCAAACGAAAAGGTGTGTACCGATACATTGCTGTTTTGCTGTTGCGAAATGTAGGTATTATCAATGAGATTGGCTTCCAGCACATCATTCTGAATTTTATAATAATCCACAATGGCGTTTTTTTCGGCAAAAATTTCGGTAACCGCATTACTCAAGACTACATCGTTGTCTAAACTTTGATGCCTTTCTATAATTTGAACTTGTGCATTTTCTCCTACTATAACCAGGTTTCGAGGTTGTAACCACAATTTATCTTGGTTTGCAGTAGAGAAATATACAATTTCAATAGGTTTGTCGGCTACTTTTCCTTTCGGAATATTGATAAAAGCTCCTTCGCTGGCAAAAGCGGTGTTGAGTGAAGTCAACGTTTCGTCTTTTATAGCAATTTGATTAAAGTATTTATCGACTACTTCTCTATACTTTGGTTTAGAAAGCGCCGAAGAAAACAAACAAACATCAATTCCGTCGTGTGTAGTACTTGACAAAAACGAATTAAATACGCCGTTGACAAACACAACTTTATAGGTATCGGTTTCGTCTATAAAAAAACGCTTTACATCTGCTATACCTATCGAAACTTCAGTTTTAGGAAAAACAGAGAAATCGTTTTTAAGCAACGTGTTGAGTGAAGTATATTTCCAAGCTTCGTCTTTTTTGGTCGGGAAGCCTTTGTTTTCAAAATTTTTTATGGCCGAAATGCGAATATCGTGCAACTTTTCGTCTACTTTTGCCTTGTCTTCGAAGGCCATAAAAGATGATAATAATTTTTCTTGTAATGCCATTTTATATTTTATATGAGATTCGAGTTTGAAAAGGTTAACAAAACCCTACTCTTAAGTTTTTCAGTTGATTTTCAAACTGTTGTTCTTCAAGTTGATTGATAAAACTTCAAGTACTAATTATAAAGTTACCTTCTCTTTTATCCAGTCGTATCCTTTTTCTTCCAGCTCAAGAGCTAATTCTTTCCCTCCTGTTTTTACGATTTTTCCGTCCATAAGTACGTGAACAAAATCAGGAACTATATGTTCTAACAAACGTTGATAATGCGTAATCACAACTACTGCATTATTTTCGCTTTTGAGTTTATTCACTCCGTTGGCAACGATTCTAAGGGCGTCAATATCCAGACCTGAATCGGTTTCGTCCAGAATCGCCAATTTTGGTTCGAGCATTGCCATCTGAAAGATTTCGTTACGTTTTTTCTCTCCTCCCGAAAAACCTTCGTTGAGCGAACGAGAAAGAAACTTACGGTCGATTTCCAGCATTTCAGACTTCTCTCTGATAAGCTTTAACATCTGATTAGCCGGCATTTCTTCGAGACCTTGTGCTTTACGGGTTTCGTTAATCGCCGTTTTGATAAAATTAGTAACCGAAACTCCTGGAATTTCAACCGGATACTGAAAGGACAAAAAAACTCCTTTGTGAGCTCTTTCTTCTGGGGCCATTTCTTTGATGTCTTCGCTTTCGAGCGTAATTTCGCCGTCAGTAACTTCATACTCTTCTTTTCCGGCTATTACAGAGGCTAATGTACTTTTCCCAGAACCGTTAGGCCCCATAATAGCATGGACTTCTCCTGCTTTTACTTCTAGGTTAATACCTTTTAATATTTCTTTGTCCTCAATTGAGGCATGTAGGTTTTTTATTGATAACATTGTTTATTTTTTTTACACCCTGAATGGGTAAGTGATTTAGTTTATTTTATCCAACTGACCCCTCCAGCGAAATTTCTAATAATTTTTGTGCTTCTACTGCAAACTCCATCGGAAGTTTATTTAAAACTTCTTTCGAAAATCCGTTTACGATAAGGGCTATGGCTTTTTCGGTATCGATTCCTCTTTGGTTGCAATAAAAGACTTGATCTTCACCGATTTTACTGGTTGTTGCTTCGTGTTCGATTTGTGCAGTCGGATTATTAGATTCGATATAGGGGAAAGTATGTGCTCCGCATTCGTTACCCATTAGTAGCGAGTCACATTGCGAAAAATTTCTCGCATTCTCAGCTCGTGGGGCAATATAGACCAATCCTCTATAACTATTCTGCGATTTTCCGGCTGAAATTCCTTTAGAGATAATGGTTGATTTGGTGTTTTTACCTAAGTGAATCATTTTGGTTCCGGTATCTGCCTGTTGGAAATTATTGGTTACTGCAATCGAATAAAACTCTCCGATTGAGTTGTCGCCTTTTAATATACAAGAAGGATATTTCCAAGTTACGGCTGAGCCTGTTTCTACTTGTGTCCACGAAATTTTTGCATTCTTCTCGCATATTCCTCTTTTGGTCACAAAATTATAAACACCTCCTTTACCTTCTTTGTTTCCAGGGAACCAATTCTGAACCGTCGAATATTTAATTTCGGCATCATCCAAAGCGATAAGTTCTACTACTGCAGCGTGCAATTGGTTCTCATCACGTGAAGGCGCTGTACATCCTTCGAGATACGAAACATAACTTCCTTGATCTGCAATAACAAGCGTACGTTCAAACTGACCCGTTCCGGCTTGGTTGATTCTAAAGTAGGTAGAGAGTTCCATCGGACATCTTACTCCCTTAGGAATATAACAGAAACTTCCGTCTGAAAAAACGGCCGAGTTTAGAGCGGCATAAAAATTATCTTTTTGAGGAACAACGGTCCCTAAATATTTGCGAACTAATTCCGGATGCTCTTTAATAGCCTCAGAAATCGAACAGAAAATAATTCCCATATCGTTTAGCGTTTTCTTAAAGGTAGTGGCTACCGAAACAGAGTCCATCACGATATCAACGGCTACTCCAGCTAATTTCTTTTGTTCGTCTATTGAAATTCCTAATCGTTTGAACGTGTCCAAAAGCTCAGGATCTACTTCGTCCAGACTGTTGTATTTCGGAGTGTTTACTGGAGCCGAATAATAAGAAATGGCCTGAAAATCAGGTTTTTCGTAGTTTACGTTTGCCCAATCTGGTTCTATCATTTCTTTCCAGATTCGGAAAGATTCCAATCGCCATTCGGTCATCCATTCTGGTTCTTCTTTTTTCTTTGAAATTGCTCGGACAACATCTTCGTTTAACCCGATAGGAAATGTTTCTGACTCGATGTCAGTATAAAAACCATATTCGTATTCTTTATTTTCTAATTCGACTTTTAAATCGTCTTCTGTGTATTTGCTCATAATGTGTTTTAAAAAATATAAAGTGTCTTAAAAGGTTGTGTCTGTTTTTTTACAAAGAAAAACTTTCTCCACACCCACATGTTCTTTGCGCGTTCGGATTATTAAAGACAAACCCTTTTCCGTTAAGCCCTCCTGAATAATCCAAGATTGTTCCTGCCAGATACAAAAAGCTTTTTTTATCGACAGCTATTTTGATTCCGTTATCTTCAAAAACTCTGTCTGTATCTGTAATGTTTTTATCAAAATGCAGGTCATACTCTAATCCTGAGCATCCTCCACTTTTTACACCAACCCTCACATAATCAGTCTTCGCATCAAAACCGTCATCTTCCATAAGCAACGTAACACGTTTACTTGCTGATTCTGAAACCTTTATCATAATCCGTTATTTTTAATTATTCTAATTTGGTTATGCAAAGGTACTATAATATTATGTGATTTCATAACCGCAAAACATTTTTGTAACTATCTCACTATTAGAAAAACCATGATTTTTATAGTATTCGTAATATTGGTTTTATTCTGAAAGCAAGCTGATAAGCTCTATAAAAATTCAATTCATCTCAGCAAGTTCAGGTTGAACGAAATAGATTTAATATCTTTAGCCTTTTTATTTTTGCAAAACAATATGGATTCACTCTCACAGATTGTCCTCGGCGCAGCGGTAGGGGAGAAGCTCTTAGGAAAAAAGTTGGGTAATAAGGCTTTGCTTTATGGAGCTATTGTTGGTACAATACCTGATTTGGATGTTTATATAGGAAAACTTTTTGATCCTATTACTGCTATCGAAATCCACAGAGGGTTTAGCCATTCGATATTGTTTTTTGTGTTGATATCTCCTTTGTTGGGCTGGGTATTATCAAAGCTTGAAAAGAGAAATAACGTGTCATTCAGACAAGCTACTGTCTTTTGGTTTTTAGGGTTGTTTACTCATGCTTTATTAGACGCTTTTACTACTTGGGGTACTCAACTTCTATATCCGTTTGATATTAGGTTTTCGATGCATTCTATTTTTGTGATTGATCCTCTTTATACCTTGCCGTTTTTGTTTTGTTTGCTGATGGTAATGTCTTACAAACGACTTAACCCAAAAAGACAAAAATGGAATAATTTAGGCTTAATTATCAGTACGGGATATTTGTTTCTGACTTTAGTAGTGCAGCAAGTGGTGGGCATGAAGTTCGAAAGTCAACTCAAAGCAGAAAACATTTCGTATGTTCGTAAAATAATTAAGCCATCTCCGATGAATATTATTCTCTGGAATTCAATCATCGAAGTAGAAAACGGTTATTATATTGGGGATTATTCGTTTTTTGATACCCAGCCTATTTCATTTGATTACTACCCCAAGCAGAGTCACTTGATAGATAAAATCAAAGAAGAAAAAGTAGTCCGACAACTACTCTGGATTTCAGAAGGATGGTGGCTTATTACTGAGTATGAGGACCAAATTTTTCTGAATGACATCCGCTTTGGTTTAATCAGTACAGATCGTAAAAACGCCGAATTTTCGTTCAGTTATGAATTGGTCGAACAAGATGGCAATTTGCAAGCACTCGAAGTAACTAATAAAAGAAAAGGCAGAGTAAAAGAACTACTCTCTAATCTTTGGGAAAGGATTAAAGGAAACTAAAGCTTTATTAGAATTTATTTTGTAATTTTGTTTGTTCTTTAATATCAATAGAATTAAGATGAATTTACAAAACATCCCCCAAATAAAATACTTAGATAGTGGTAATTTTTTTGTTTTAGGAGGCCCTTGTGCTATAGAAGGAGAAGAAATGGCCCTCAGGATTGCAGAAGAATTAGTAGTCATCACAGATAAACTTCAAATCCCATATGTTTTTAAAGGCTCTTTCAAAAAAGCAAATCGCTCCAGAGTAGATTCTTTTACAGGAATTGGCGATGAGAAAGCTTTGAAAATTCTAAGAAAAGTCTCAGAAACTTTTCATGTTCCGACTATTACAGATATCCATACTAATCAAGATGCAGACTTAGCAGCTCAGTATGTTGATGTGTTGCAAATCCCTGCTTTTTTGGTTCGTCAGACAGATTTGGTTGTAGCGGCAGCACATACGGGCAAAACCGTAAACCTTAAGAAAGGGCAGTTTATGAGTCCGGACAGCATGAAACATGCTGTACAAAAAGTATTGGATTCCGATAACCAAAACGTGATGATAACCGATAGAGGAACCATGTTTGGTTATCAAGACATGATTGTAGATTACAGAGGTATTCCAACCATGAAAGAATTTGCTACTACGGTTCTTGATGTAACTCATTCGCTACAGCAACCCAATCAAAGTTCCGGTGTTACCGGAGGTCGCCCCGAGATGATTGAAACCGTTGCTAAAGCAGGAATAGCTGTAGGAGCAGACGGAATTTTTATAGAAACTCATTTCAATCCGTCGGGGGCAAAAAGTGATGGTGCGAATATGCTTGATATCAAATACTTCGAAACTTTAATGACCCGACTGGTTGCTATTAGAAAAACAATCAACCAATTTTAAAAATAATAACTTGTTTAAAATATTATTAAAAACCATCTGGAACAAATATTATGTTTCAGATGGTTTTATTTTTTAGGCTATCTACTGATACTTTTTATCAATAAACTTGGAATTCAAAAGCCGTGCTACTGCCATATAATTTGGAGTAAAGCTCATCGTATTGCCAACGCTGTATTTTTTTTGTTGATTCTCGTCTTTGTTGTTTCCGATATCGATGACCAGCATATCAGAGGTAATTCCTACGAAACTTAGATTTTTATCGACAAATTCGATATCGTTATGATCAACGTCTAACAATCCAAAATCGACAATGGCTTTATAGGATTTAGTTACCGAATTGCTTTGATCATATTCTACAGTATGGCCAATGTTAGCTTCACCTATGATACCTTCGGGGACGATTTTTTTATATTCCAGCTCGATGATGTTGGCTTTTAATTCAAAAATGTCAGTTTGAAGTTCTTTGAATGGCAGATTATCAAGCGGACTAATCCCAAAAAAAGCAGCTTCCCCGATTCTAAAATGGTTGATGTCTTTCGGAACGACTCCTTTTTCTACCAAAGGGAGTGTAATGGAGCTTCCCCCAGAAATTAGGTTGAGGTTTTTGTTGAATTTAGTCGAAATAAGCTCCTTGTATAACGAAAGCTGTAACAATTTGTCATACGAAGGTTCTACGCCATACATACATCCTAAATTTGAGCCAATTCCGATAACTTCAATATTAGAAAGCTGAAATACTTTTTCATAGAAATTCATAACCGACTCTCGATTGACTCCTTCGCGAAGTTCGCCCAATTCAATCATAATAATGATTTCGTGCAGTTTGCCTGCTTTTTGGGCGGCTTGGTTAAGTGCTTTTATGGTAGAAAAAGAACTGTTTAAAGAAATGTCTGCATATTTGACTACCTCTTCGGCATAAATTTTAGACGGGGGTTTGATATAAATGGTTTTCATTTGAGGGTTTACCTCTTTTAAGTTTTTTAGGCTGGTTAATCTAGAATCTCCGATAGAGCTGATGTTTTCGATTACATCATCAGTAAGTATATTTTTCAAAAATTCTTTATCCCCAGAAAAAACTTTGGTAACCAAACTCCATTTTATTTTATTCTCTTTAAAATAATCGCTTAAGTATTTTATGTTTTGTTTTATTTTACTCGAATGTATAAGAAGTTCTGCCATTAGACTATTTTTTCAATCTCATTTCGAGATATGGGTTAGTAAATCCGAATTTTTCATACAGATATTTGGCTGGGTTATTTGCCTCTACGTGTAGGGCGATATCTCCGTCTGTATTTTCGATTACTTGTTGCATCAAAGCTTTTCCTAATCCTTCTCCTCTATAATTTTTGTGTGTGGCAATATAAACAAGAATATTCTCTGGGATATAACCACCCATGCCCGTTTTGTTAACCACAACAACTCCTTTGAGGGTTTGGTCATCATAGAGCAACATCGTACAACCTCCTTGCGAATTGTTCTCTCCTAACGAATAATCAATTGCTTTTTCGATAGCTTCTTCGGTGTCTCCGTATTGTTCCAAGTGAGAGTAAAGGAACTCTATGGTTTTGGCTTTTTCTGAAGAATCAGGTTTTTTTTGTTTGTTAAATACTTTAGTTTGTAACATAGTTCGTTTTTTTAATGTTGACTGAATGGTACGAAAAATGACGCAAAAACACAAGTTTTTTTTGTGTTTAATTTGATCTTTGTTTGTGTAAACGAAGAGTATCAGTCGTTTGTGTCTGTTAGGGAACCGAGTTTTATTGGTTCAAATATTCGTCAGCTCTATACACCGAGTCATCTCCTTCGAGTATTTGGATGTAGCTTCGGTATCTTGACCAAAATATTTCATCTTTGTCTAAAGCCTCTTTAACGGCACAGTTAGGTTCTTCTTTATGTAGGCAATTGTTGAACTTGCAGTTGTGTTTTAGGGCAAAAAACTCAGGGAAATAATCGGTTACTTCATAAGGTTCCATATCGACTACTCCGAAACCTCTGATTCCGGGAGTGTCAATGATTTTTGCTCCAAAAGAAAGATCATACATTTCGGCAAACGTAGTGGTGTGCTGCCCTTGTTTGTGTGAATCTGATATTTCGGCTGTTTTGAGGTTGAGCGAAGGTTCTAAAGCGTTTACCAATGTTGATTTGCCCACTCCAGAATGACCAGAAAATATACTGGTTTTATCTATCATAAGCGCTTTAAGTTCTTCAAGACCTTGTTGTTCTGTAGCAGAAACCCTAAGGCATTTATAGCCTACTTTTGTATAGAGATGTTCTAAAAAAAGTTGATTTTCGACTTCTTCGCCCTCTAGGGTATCCATCTTATTAAAAACCACAACTGATTTGATGTTATAAGCCTCTGCGGTTGCTAGAAAACGATCGATAAAAGTAGTGGAGGTAAGCGGATAATTTAGAGTAACTAATAAAAACAATTGGTCGATATTAGAAGCAATAATATGGATTTGTTTCGAAAGGTTGACTGATTTTCTAACGATATAGTTTTTTCTTTGGTGAATGTGGTTAATAAGCCCAGTAACTTGGTCTGCTGACTCATCGAGTTGAAAATCTACGATATCGCCCACGGCAACCGGATTGGTGCTTTTGATTCCTTCGATACGGAATTTTCCTTTAATCCGACATCGGTAAAATGCCCCGTCTTCTGTTTTTACGGAGTACCAGCTTCCTGTAGATTTATATACGATTCCAGTCATTTTTTATTCAAATTTATACAAGCAGAAAAACCCATCTGTTCTGAAACAAATGGGTTTGTTAACTTTGAATGATAGCTTTTTAAGCCTCAAACGGAACAACAGAAACGTAAGATTTGTTGTCTTTCTTTTTCTGAAATTCTACAACTCCGTCAACTTTAGCATGCAATGTGTGATCTTTACCTAAATAAACATTTTCACCTGGATTATGCTTTGTTCCTCTTTGTCTTACGATGATGTTTCCTGCAATTGCAGCTTGACCACCATAGATTTTAACTCCTAAACGTTTCGAGTGAGATTCTCTACCGTTTTTCGAACTACCGACACCTTTCTTGTGAGCCATGATGTTATAATTTTAATGTGTTTATAAATTTTAGAACTAAATTAGGCTTCTTTACCTCCGTTTAATTCGTCTTGCCATTTTTGTAATTCATCCCATTTCCCCTCTGCTGCCATTTGAGCTTGTTCTGTCCAAGTTCCTGGATCAAGATGAGATAGAGTTGTACTTTCGTTAACCAAAATATCTTTGATTTGCTCGGCCGACTTTTTAGCTAATTTAGCAAAAGTATCTACTTTTGCATTTACTAAAGCCTCAGCAGCTTTTGGTCCGATACCTTCGATTTTTGTCAAATCGTCTGCTTCTTTAGTAGCTTTTTTTGTTTCTGCTTTTTTGGTAGGTGCAGCTTTTGCTTCTGAACCTCCTACAGATACAATTTCGATTTGAGTCAAAAATTGACGATGTCCGTTTTTCTTTCTGTAACCTTTTCTTCTTTTCTTTTTGAAAACGATTACTTTGTCTCCTTTTAAGTG
>CAYPCZ010000044.1:0-19569 GCA_964409345.1 uncultured Flavobacterium sp.
TTACAGGGAAACTCGACTCCCCTCTCCTTCGGAGAGGGGTCGGGGGTGAGGCTCCTAAAGCAGCGATTCTTCGTGAAAAGGGCAGCAACTCCGAAAGAGAAATGGCCAATGCCATGTATTTGGCAGGATTTGACGTAAAAGACGTTCATATGACCGATTTGATTTCTGGTCGTGAAACGCTAGAAGACATTCAGTTTATCGGAGCTGTCGGAGGTTTCTCAAATTCGGATGTATTAGGAAGCGCCAAAGGTTGGGCAGGAGCTTTTATGTATAACGAAAAAGCTCGTACCGCCTTAGAGAACTTCTTTAAACGTGAAGATACCTTGTCTGTTGGGATTTGTAATGGGTGTCAGTTATTTATGGAATTGGAAGTGATTAGTCCAGAGCACGGTATTCACGGAAAAATGTACCATAACGATTCCGGAAAGCATGAAAGCGGATTTACTTCGGTTACGGTTCAGAAAAACAACTCGGTGATGCTTTCTACTTTAGAAGGCACCACACTCGGAGTTTGGATTTCGCACGGAGAAGGTAAATTCAAATTATCTCTTGATGAAGATCAATATAATATTGTAGCCAAATATACTTACGAAGGTTATCCTGCCAATCCGAACGGTTCAGATTTCAATACAGCAATGCTATGTGATGCCACCGGAAGACATTTGGTAACGATGCCACACATTGAGCGAAGCATCTTCCAGTGGAACTGGGCTAATTATCCTGAAGGACGAAAAGATGAAGTTTCACCTTGGTTAGAAGCTTTTGTCAATGCCAGAAAGTGGATTGAAGAGAAAAAGTAATTATTTGAATACCTATCCTGTCTATAGTTTAAAATTCTGACAGGATACTTTCAAACATTTTCTACACAATAAAAAATAATTTGGGGTGAAATTTCCACAACTAATAGTTTAACTCAATTGCTCTTGTTTTTTGTAACTGCCTAACATTAGGGTGTTTATAAATATGATGATTTAAAAGGAACGTTTGTTGCATTTATCATATCGTAACTAATTAAAAATTATTGATTATGAAAAATGTAATGAAAATTTTAGGAGTGGCTTGTATTGCTTTTTTAGCTTTTGCTTGTAGTAAAGACGATGATCCTGCAGATAATGATGTGTTTGTAGGCACATATCACGGAAGCACAAGCTATTCAGGAGATGGAGAAAACATTTCTATTGATGACGGAAGTGTTACTGTCGCAAAAGTAGGGGACAACTATAATTTTTCCTTTTCTGACGGAATCCCAAACATTACCGGAGTAGAATTTGAAAATGATGATGATAACGGGCTTATTAACATAGGATGGGATGACACGCAGCTTATCAGAATTACGGCTTCATCTTTAGAAATTTTATATATTAAAGACGGAGAAACCTGGACAGCTAATTGCGACAGATAGGTTATTCTGATTTATTAAAAAATATAATAGCTCAATCTATAAAGGTTGGGCTATTTTTTTAGAGCTTATTCAAGTAATCTTGCAGCATTATGGTCGCAGATATTTCATCTAATAGAGCCTTGTTTTGTCTTTTTTTCTTTTTAAGTCCGCTATCAATAAGAGTCCTAGAAGCCATCTTAGAAGTAAAACGCTCATCAACACGCTCAACTCTTATTAGAGGAAATTGTTTTGAAAATTCATTGACAAAGCTATCTATCATCTCAGCGCTTTCAGAAGGCGTTCCGTCCATTTGTTTGGGCTCTCCGATAAGAACAATTTCTACTTTTTCTTGAGTGAAGTATTCTTTTAGAAACACAAATAACTGCTGAGTATCTATAGTCTGTAAACCAGAAGCAATAATGCGCATAGGGTCAGTAACAGCTATTCCGGTTCGTTTTTTTCCGTAATCAATGGCTAGGATTCTGGACATTTTATTATCTTAGGAAGCAAATATACAAAAGCTTTTTGTAAGTAACTTATAAATTCTTTGAGACAAAATTCCTAATTCTTTTAATATCTCAGTACCTTTGTTTATCAGAACTTTATTTAAGATTAAAATGAATGATTTACGCATTATATTTATGGGAACTCCTGATTTTGCAACGGGAATTTTAGAGGCTATATTAGAAAAAGGATATCAGGTAGTGGGCGTTGTGACAGCTCCTGATAAACCAGCAGGGAGAGGGCGAAAAATATCAGTTTCTTCTGTCAAACAATATGCGTTAAGCAAAGGATTAAAAATTCTTCAACCTACCAACTTAAAAGACGAAGGTTTTTTGGCAGAACTTCAAACATTAAAGGCTAATCTTCAGGTGGTAGTTGCTTTTAGGATGCTTCCTAAGCAGGTTTGGAAAATGCCTGCCTTGGGTACTTTTAATCTTCACGCTTCGCTGTTGCCTGACTATAGAGGAGCGGCGCCGATAAATTGGGCTGTTATAAACGGAGAAACTAAAACTGGAGTTACTACATTTTTTATAGACGAAAAAATCGATACAGGGGCTATGATTTTAAGTGAAGTGTTAACAATAGAACCTAACGAAAATGCTGGTAGTTTGCATGATCGATTGATGAATTTAGGGAAAAAAACAGTGCTCGAAACCCTTGAGTTAATCAAAAAAAATAAAGTTAAAACAACCATCCAACCTGAACTAGCAGAATCAAAGACAGCCTATAAACTGAACAAAGAAAATACAAAAATAGATTGGACAAAATCTCTTGACCAGATTCATAATTTAATCCGAGGACTTTCGCCTTATCCGTGTGCGTGGACATTTTTGGAAGACAAAACAGAACAATGGAACGTGAAAATATACGAATCAGAAAAGGAAATAGCCTCGCATGGCTATCATATAGGAGCGGTGATTTCTACTAAAAAAGAAGTTAAAATAGCAGTTGCTGATGGTTTTATCCATATAAAATCACTTCAATTTCCCGGAAAAAAAAGGATGACAACTCAGGAGTTCCTTAACGGATTTGAGTTTTCAGATTTTGCAAAGATGCTTTAGGAAGTCAATTTTTCGGTCTGCAGAACAAAAAACAGTCTCTTTATTAACAAAAACAGGCAATTTATTAACAATAAAGCAAAAAACACAGGCAAAAACTTGCAAAACTCATTAAACCACCTAATTTTGTTTGAGTAAATTTTAAGAAATTGTTTAACCAAACCATTAAATTATTAAATTATGAACAAATCAGAATTAATTGATGCTATTGCAGCAGACGCTGGAATTTCTAAAGTAGCCGCTAAAAAAGCATTAGAGTCAGTAACAGAAAATGTAACTGCAACATTAAAAAAAGGAGATAGAGTTTCTCTAGTAGGATTCGGATCTTTTTCAGTTTCTAACAGAGCTGCAAGAGAAGGAAGAAACCCTCAAACAGGAAAAGCTATTAAAATTGCTGCTAAAAATGTAGTGAAATTTAAAGCTGGTTCTGACTTAGAAGGAGCCGTGAACACAAAGAAATAATTTGTTTATTCTTCTCTAAGCCAAAAGAATTAAAGGTGTCGGTTTTTACAGGCACCTTTTTTATTTTAAAAGTCAGTTATTATTATGTTACAAGAAATTCAAAAAGGAAAATTACTTTTGTCTGAACCATCCATGCTACTGGATACGATTTTTGGACGTTCAGTTATTTTTCTAACAGAATATAATGACCAAGGAGCTATAGGTTTTATAATAAACAAACCCATAGAATATGGTCTTTCTGAATTAGTTCCCGATATTCAAGTTACGCTTCCTGTCTATAAAGGAGGTCCGGTGGAGCAAGACAGTTTGTTTTTTATTCACAATCAACCAGAGCTTATTCCTTATGCTACCGAGGTCTCTGAAGGAATTTTTTGGGGAGGTGATTTTGAAATAGTCAAAGAACTTCTCAATAACGGTAGTTTAACCCAAAAAAACATCCGATTTTTTTTAGGATATTCAGGATGGAAAAATGGGCAACTCGAAGGAGAAATGGATGAAAACTCTTGGATTATTGTTCAAAATACTCACAAAAGTAACTTATTGACAAAAGCCCAATCTGATTTTTGGAAAGAACAATTAGCTACTTTAGGTGATAAATATGCTATTTGGGCGAATGCCCCAGAAAATCCAGAGCTAAATTAATTTATCCTAAGCGAATCATCGCATTGAGCCGCATTAGTAATTCACTTGCTAATTCAACAGTAAATTCCTTTTTTCGGTATTTGCTAATGGGTTGAATTCCCATAATAGTATTAGTGATAAACAGCTCATCTGCTTTTTGTAGGTCAAAAGGCGAGATAGGAGCCTCAACGACTTCGATACCTTCTATTTTTTGGGCAATGGTCAGGATTTGTTTACGCAAAATACCGCCTATACACCCTTCTGATGTAGGAGGGGTAATGAGTTTTCCGTTAAGAAGCATAAAAATATTTCCGTTTAAGGCCTCTACAATATTTTTGCTGTCGTTAAGTAGCAAACAGTTTTGTAGGTCATTTTCTTTGGCATAAATACTGCCGGTTATATTTATGATTCTACTGGTCGATTTTATGCTCGAAAGTAACTGTTTAGAGACATAAAAGTCTTTGTATAAATCTACTTCATAGTCTTTATCTGCCCACTCATAAAGAGCTTTCTCTAAAGGAATAGCTTGAATCAAATAACCCACCTCATTGTTTTTAGGCAAATACAGCCCTTGGGAATCTCTATAGACGCTCATGCGAATACGATAGCAAGGTGCCTTTTCGATGGCAACGAGCAGTCTTAAGATTTGTTTTTCGATAAACTCCATTGTGAATTCCATCGGAATTTCCATTCGTAGAACTCGCATCGATGACATCAGCCTGAAATAGTGGTCTTCAAAGAACAGAATTTTGTTATCTACCACCCTTAGCGTTTCAAAAACAGCGTCTCCGAACAGAAAAGCTCTGTTGTTATATAATTGATTAAGATTTGAGTCGATTATATTTGCGTTGAAGTTTATCATTGTATATGCATAAAAAAACACCTCTTGTTTGAGGTGCTACAAAGGTATTGAATTAATAATTTTATTGAAAGCTAAGCAGAACCTAAAATTTGTTTTAAATCAGCAATCTGAGATCCCCATAACTGTTTGGATTCTTCTAGTTCGTCTTCTTCTGTAAAATCAGTAATTACAAGCGAAACATCTTTTGTAAGCTCGTCTTCCTGAATTTTGAACTCAAAATAATATTGTGTTTCGTTTTCGTCTTCATCCAGCCAACGGAATCTTACTTTTTCAGAAGATTTATTAGTTGATATTTTGGCTTTTTCTTCTTCGCCATTCCAAATGAAAGAAAAAATTTCTCCTCTTGAATTTACATTATCTGCAAACCATTCAGATAAGCCAGAAGATGTTGATATATATTGGTAAAGCAACTGTGGAGATACCGTTATAGGAAACTCTATCTCGTATTTTATTTTTTCTGTCATATTTTTTATATATAAAAAATGATTTCCGAAATATATAGAATAAGTTTGGTAAAAAAAAATCAAAATTTAAAATTCTTTTATTTTTTGAGTTGTTTACTTTAAAAAAAGGTTTTAAATTTGCAACCCGATTGAACGATGATTTTCGTTCATATCCCATGGCGAGGTAGCTCAGGTGGTTAGAGCGCAGGATTCATAACCCTGAGGTCGGGGGTTCAAGTCCCCCCTTCGCTACAAATACAACTTATTTAAACAAAACGGTTTAGACTATCTAAGCCGTTTTTTTGTATATTTTCTCCTCAAATTCTCCTCAAATTAGTAATATAATATGCAACTGACTATATGGTTTTTTAAATTGCATTCATACTGCAGATTATGAGTTAAAGCAATTAGAAGACAAACCTTTTACTTTATCTTGCGTAAAATATTTTACTTTATTCATTTTCTATTTAGATTTTAATTATATTTGAGGGAGGTAATAATAATTTTTTTGAATTTGAACGAACGAACGATAGAACTTACAGAAATTGCCCCAGTTGAATTTTGGGGAACACAGAACACAAACCTTGAAACCTTAAAAAAGTTTTATCCAAAACTAAAGATTGTAGCACGCGGCAATATTATAAAAGCTTTTGGAGAACAAGAGGTTTTAGATGAGTTTGAAAAACAATTAAATCGTTTGGTGGCTTATTTTACCAAGTATAACAGGATGGATGACAACGTTATCGAACGCATCATCCAGAGCAATGAGCAAGACGACAAAAAATTCAATAAAAAAGATGGCACCCTCGTGCACGGAGTCGGAGGTAAGCTTATCAAAGCACTTACGCCTAATCAGCAAAAGCTTGTTGATTTGATAGAAACAAACGATATGGTTTTTGCCGTAGGACCTGCCGGAACAGGTAAGACTTATACCGGTGTGGCTATGGCTGTAAAGGCGCTAAAAGAAAAACAAGTTAAAAGAATTATCCTCACGCGTCCTGCTGTCGAAGCCGGAGAAAATCTGGGCTTTCTTCCCGGGGACATGAAAGAAAAACTAGATCCGTATATGCAGCCGCTTTATGATGCCTTACGCGATATGATTCCCTACGAAAAATTAGACGATTATATCATGAAAGGAATCATACAAATAGCACCGTTGGCCTTTATGAGAGGTCGTACCCTTGATAATGCTTTTGTTATTCTTGATGAAGCGCAGAACACGACCCATTCGCAAATGAAAATGTTTTTGACCCGTATGGGTAAGAATGCTAAATTTATGGTAACCGGAGATCCGGGGCAAGTAGATTTACCCAGACGAACTATATCCGGACTGAAAGAGGCCTTATTGGTTTTAAAAGATGTAGAAGGAATTGGTATGGTCTTTCTTGATGATAAAGATGTGGTCAGACACAAATTAGTGAAACAAATAATTGCAGCTTATAAAAGTATTGAAAATCAAGCTTAAAATTTGATTTTCAATACTTGGCTAACTAATTTTTGATCATTGATGTATTCAAAAACCCACTCCTGATTACTTTTGTATAGAATGCCGGCTTTATCTTGACCGGAAATTAAAAAATAAGCTCCGTTAGAAGAAGCATATAATTTGTATTGTTCTATGTTATTATGGTCGAATAAATCGAATCCTTGATTGGTTTTTTGAGCATATAAAAAACCAGATGTTTTAAGAGGAGGTTTTTCAGAGATAATTTTTGCTTCTGTGTTTGTTGTTGTAGTTTGTGCAGGAATGATAAGGTGGTTAAAAGCATCCCGCAATGCATAATTATAGGCTACTCTAAAATCTTTTTCTTTGCTCGATCCCGCAGACTGAGCTACGATCTCTCCGTTGCAATCAGATAAAGTTAGCTGAAGTTTAGTGTTTAAAAAAGACTTTTCTTTGCTAAGATCAAGATGCAAAACTTTACATTTGTCAAAACTAAATTCAACAGGCTTTTCTTCGGAGTCGTATAGCGCAATTAGCCCTTCTTTAGCAATCAAAAACTTAGTGAGCTCGTTAAGGTTATATTGATTTTTTTCTGCTAAAAAAACAAAATGCTCTTGAACAACCACAAATTCATAATTGCTTTTGGGTTGTGCTATAATAAAGAAAGGTATAGAGAATAAAAATGCAAAAACAATTTGTTTCATTTTAGATATAGTTTTTTGATTCTCTCGATAGGTCCTGTACACTTCATCTGATGACATTCGATACAGGCAGTAACCATACTATTGAAATTATCTTTAATGTTTGTAGTATCAGTATAGACAAGTTTTTGGACTTCAACAAATCGATGAGCTTCTGATTTAAAAAAATCATCCAAATCAGAAGGATCCGTAAGATTAGCATGATGTATTTTTAAGTAATACTCAGGAAAGTACCCGAAATCCAACTCGTTGTTTTCTATTTTTTGTTTTATCCGCTGATTTTCCGCATACATTTGCTCCATAAGGGCTGCCATTTCAGACATTTCATACATAGTAAACGAAGAGGTGTTCTGAGCTGGAGTAATTGCGGGTTGAGGTTGTTGCTTTTCTTGACAACCCATAAACAAAATTATTCCGAAAAAATAAAACACACACTTTTTCATTTAATTGACAGTTTCTGTAATAGTCTCTTCTATGAATCTATCTTGAATAAGCACTCCGTCTGCCTGAATGGCATAAGTGATTTTTGGTTCTGTAATGGCGTCAATTTCTTCTTGAGCTTTACCGGCATCTTTGGCATAATGCTTTAGTTCCTCTACTGTAACTACGCTCAAAAAGGCGCGTCCTTCGACAATACTTTCCTGCTCAGCTGCATCAAGTGGAATAAAAAAACCATAATCTGTAAATCTTACAAAAGTGTTTTTATCGTTTCCTAAGTCCATATTCATCCAGCAACCCTTTTTCTGGCACACATCAACAATAGTAGATTTAAATTTAATGGGAATCGTATCGCCTTCTTTTATGTTTTGAAATTTATTTAGCATCTCTTTTGGAGTTAGAGCTTGGTCTTTAGTAATTTTTTCTCCGAAGTTAGAGTAGGTTTGTTTTTTGCACCCTATCAGAATAGTGGCAAAAGCGACTAACATAAATATTTTTTTCATAATGATGTTTTATTTTAGAATATGTTGCAAATATATAGAAATTATATCACGAATTTTTAATCCTATTTCAGTATTAAATTGCTTTAAAAGAATTAAATGTTTTTTGTTATTTTAAATTGTTGAATCTACCGAGTCCCGATAAGAACATTTTTTTTTGAAACCTACACTAAAAATTTGTTTCTTTGCTTTATGATACAGGCAAAAAACATACACAAATATTACGGAGAACTTCACGTGCTTAAAGGAGTGGATTTAAATGTAAAAAAAGCAGAAGTAGTTTCGATAGTAGGAGCATCGGGTGCGGGTAAAACAACACTTTTGCAAATTATAGGTACCCTTGATAGTCCTACTCTACAGCCTGAAACTTCTCTTGAAATAAACGGACAAGATATTGTGAGGCTAAAGGATAAAGAACTTTCGAAATTTAGAAATCAGTACTTAGGGTTTATTTTTCAGTTTCATCAACTTTTACCTGAATTTACGGCTTTAGAAAACGTCTGTATTCCGGCTTTTATTGCTCAAAGAAGCAAAACTGAAGCCGAAAATGAAGCCAAAAAATTATTGGATTATTTGGGGCTTTCTCATCGTATGAATCACAAGCCGACGGAGCTTTCAGGAGGGGAACAACAAAGAGTTTCGGTTGCCAGAGCTTTAATTAATAACCCTTCGGTGATTTTTGCAGACGAACCCTCTGGAAATTTGGATACTGCCTCAGCAGATAACTTGCACAACTTGTTTTTTCGCCTTAGAGATGAGTTGAGTCAAACTTTTGTTATCGTAACACACAACCAAGACTTTGCCAATATGGCCGATAGAAAGTTAGTGATGCAAGACGGCAAAATTGTTTAATGGTATGCGCTAAAAACTTTTGTAGCTTCGTTATAGGCACTTTCAAAGCTCAAAATATTAGTTCTGGTATCTATTTTATTGGCTGTAAAATACGATAGCATTTTTTCGGTAGGCATATTTCCGGTAAGCTCATCTTTGGCCATCGGACAACCTCCGAAACCTTGAATAGCTCCGTCAAAACGCTTGCATCCGGCTTTATAAGCACTATCTATTTTCTCGTGCCATTTGTCGGGAGTGGTATGCAGGTGAGCACCAAATTCTATTGTAGGATATTTCGGAATCAGATTAGAAAAAAGATAATCAATGATTTCAGGTGTTGAGCTCCCGATAGTATCCGAAAGCGAAAGAATTTTGACGCCCATTTTTGATAGCTTTTCGGTCCAATCACCTACAATATCTACATTCCAAGGGTCTCCGTATGGATTGCCAAAACCCATAGAAAGATAGGCTACCACTTCTTTGTTTGATTGGTCGGCAATCTCGAGAATCTCTTTTAGGGTAACAATTGATTCGGCTATAGATTTGTGGGTATTTCGCATTTGAAAATTTTCTGAAATCGAAAAAGGAAATCCTAAATAATCAATTTCTTTATAGATGCTGGCTTGCTCAGCACCTCGTGTGTTGGCAATGATTGCTAAGAGTTTACTTTTAGTTTGGCTCAAATCAAGACCGGCTAAAACTTCTGCCGTGTCCTGCATTTGTGGGATTGCCTTAGGAGAAACAAAGCTTCCGAAATCAAGCGTATCAAAACCTACGCGCAAAAGCGATTGTATATACGTAATCTTCTCCTGAGTAGGGATAAAATCTTTGATGCCTTGCATTGCATCTCGGGGACACTCTATAATTTTCACGGATTCCATACCAAGCAAAAATAGGTTTTTTGGGTTAAAGATAAAAGTATTACAGAACAATCACATTAAACTCCTGCTTGAGCGGTTTTTGTTCTTCAAAAAGTCGTTCGATAAGCTGTTGCCCATACTCAGAGTAAAACTCAGAAAAGTTGCCGTTTCGCTCTTGTAATGTTTGATTAGGAAAAAGCTGATTTTGAAGCTCTATGATGCGGTCAATCACTTGTTGGTGCTGTTTTTTTTCTGCTTTTAAAAAGCGTTTCTCAAGATTTTCTAAGCCTTTTTTTTGCTTAACTTCTTGTGCTTTTACCGCTCCGGCAAATGATTTGTGGGTTGTAGAAATGATTTGGTGGAGTTGATTAAATTGATTTTCTAATTGCTGTTTTAGATTCGTAAAATCAATGTTAATTTCAGAGAGTTCTCGAGTTTTTATCTCCACTAAATGATTCTGTTTTTGAAATAAATCCTTCCAGCTAAGGTTTAGTTTTTCACGTTTTAGATTTTGTTTTTCCGTAACCAAAAGTACTGAATTGCGAAGTAAAAGAGCCGGGAACGGAACTTTAAGTTCGTCAAAAAAACCTTTAAGCTCCAGCCAGTAAGCCAATTCTCCACCCCCGCCTATATAGCATAAGTTAGGAAGAATCACCTCTTGATAAAGTGGTCGCATGATGACATTCGGGCTGAATTTTTCTGGCTGCGAATTCACTATGTCAAGAATCTCATTCTCCGAAAAACGCAAATCAGTATTATGGACATAATAGGTGTCGTTCTCTTTTATAATACGCTCCCTAAGGTTCTTATCCAGATAAAAAAGATTGATCTCTCTTGGGTTTACTTGTATTGGGTACGGAAACTCTTTAATGGTTTCAGAGACTTTTTTGAATGAAGTCTCCTTTAAAAGTTCGTCTTTGACATAAGGAGCAAATAAGCTTTTTAGGGCTTGGTCGTTTCCATCAATAATAACTAGTCCGTATGACGAAAATAATTCGTTGACTAAAAGACGAGAGGCATCAGTAAGGTTGTCGTGCTTCAGATAAGCATTTTCAAAGAGTGATTTTAGGTATTCCGCATTTTTGGAGTTTCCAATTTCTTTCGAAAATACTTTAAAGACTTCCTCTAAGCCTTCGGTTTTCAATTCTCCTACCGCTCCCTTTGCTTCTCTGTTCCAAGCAATATTTTTTCCGTGTAAATGAAAATGATTGATTTCTTCAAAATCGTGATCTTCGGTGGCCATCCAATATACAGGTACAAAATTATAATCAGGGTAATGTATTTTTAACTCTTTACACAGATTAATTACCGAGACGATTTTATATAAAAAATAAAGCGGTCCGGTAAACAAATTCAGTTGATGCCCTGTAGTAATCGTAAAAGTAGTGTGGTTGTTCAGCTGAGTTATATGATTTTTTGTAGCCTCAGACATTTTTATGTTGTGGTATTGTTCGGTAAGAGCTTTTGTCAAAACTGCTCTATTGGCTGGGTTGAAGCTTTTTTTCTCTTCAATCTGAAATTTGAAATTTTCTACAGAAGGAAAGAGATGATAAAAAGGTTTGATGTTTTCGGATTGATTCAGGTAATCAATCATGGTTGTAGAGAAATAACCCGAATTTTGAAATGTAATACAATCCGATAAAGACATTTTGCTTTTTTTTATGTTACCGGAGACAAAAATAACGAAAATATCCGCCAATATGACTTAAAATTTTCGTAACTTAACTCCAGCGTTCTTTTGTAAGTAAACTGTTTTCTTTTTATTAAAACAAAGTGAAAGCTTATGCGATTTGGTAGAAATAAACTAATTTTACATAAAAGATTCGATTCAGATGAATAAAATTACCAAAATAGGAGTGCTTACCTCAGGAGGTGATGCGCCGGGAATGAACGCTGCTATTCGTTCGGTTGTAAGAACTTGTGCTTATCACAGTATAGAATGTGTCGGGATTTACAGAGGATATCAAGGGCTTATAGAGGGCGACTTCAAAGATATGGGGCCACGAAGCGTAAAAAACATCATAAGTCGCGGAGGAACCATTTTAAAATCGGCACGCTCAAAAGAGTTTAGAGAGGGTGAGGGTAGAAAAAAAGCTTTTGAAAATGCAAAACAAAAAGGAATTGATGCCCTGGTAGTAATAGGCGGAGACGGAAGCTTTACCGGAGGAATGATTCTTTATAAAGAATTCGGATTGCCGGTTATCGGGATTCCGGGTACGATAGATAATGATATTTACGGAACAAGTCATACTTTAGGATATGATACAGCGCTAAACACAGTAGTTGAAGTAATTGACAAGATTAGAGATACGGCAAGCTCTCATAATCGGTTGTTTTTTATCGAAGTGATGGGGCGTGATGCAGGACATATAGCCTTGAATGCAGGAATCGGAGCAGGCGCAGAAGATATACTGATTCCCGAAGAAAACTTAGGGTTAGAACATTTGATTGCTTCTTTAAAGCAAAGTAAAGCCTCCGGAAAAACATCAAGTATTATAGTGGTTGCCGAAGGTGAAAACACCACAGGTAAAAATATATTTGAGCTCAAAGATTATGTAGAACAAAATATGCCCGAATATGATGTGAGGGTATCGGTATTAGGACATTTGCAACGAGGAGGAGCACCTTCGTGTTTTGATAGAGTATTGGCAAGCCGGTTCGGAGTAAAAGCAGTCGAGAGTTTGTTAGAAGGTAAATCAGGATATATGGTTGGGCTTTTAAATGATAAAATAGAGCTTACCCCGCTTAATAAAGCCATCAAAGGCTACTCGGGAATAGATGAGGAATTACTTAGAGTATCAGATATTATGACGGTTTAACAAAAGTTATAAATTTTAAAATTAAAAATATATGTCAAAAATTAAAGTAGGAATTAACGGATTCGGAAGAATAGGCAGACTTGCCCTTAGAGAAATAGCAAAAAGAGAGGATGTAGAGATAGTAGCTGTAAATGATTTATTAGCAGTAAATCACTTGGCGTATCTGTTAAAATATGATTCGGTTCACGGAAGATTTGATGGTGAAGTAGAAGTTCAGGATAACACTTTGGTTGTAAACGGAAATAAAATTAGGGTAACCGAAGAGAAAGATCCCTCACAACTTAAATGGGATGAGGTAGGAGCAGAGATTGTTCTGGATTGTACAGGGATTTTCACAACACTTGAAAAGGCCAATACGCATATTAAAGCAGGTGCTAAAAAAGTCATCCTTTCGGCTCCATCAAAAGATGCACCGATGTTTGTAATGGGAGTAAACGAAGATAAAATTACTGCTCAAGATACGATTATATCAAATGCTTCTTGTACGACCAATTGTTTGGCTCCGCTTGCTAAAGTATTGAATGATAAGTTTGGCATCGAAGAAGGATTAATGACCACGGTTCACGCTGCTACGGCAAGCCAAATGGTCGTTGACGGGCCTTCAAAAAAAGACTTTCGAGGGGGTCGCTCGGTATTAGGAAATATTATCCCGGCAAGTACAGGAGCGGCAGCGGCAGTAACCAAAGTAATTCCAGAACTCAAAGGAAAATTAACCGGTATGGCCTTTAGAGTGCCTGTTGCTAATGTGTCGGTAGTAGATTTGACCGTAAAACTATCAAAAGAAACTACCTACGAAGAAATCATGGATGTGTTTAAACAACAAGCAGGTACTAATCTAAAAGGAATCTTAAGGGTAACTGAAGATGACGTAGTCTCGCAGGATTTTGTGGGCGACACTTATACTTGTGTTGTAGATGTTAAAGCCGGAATTGCATTAAATTCTACGTTTTATAAAATCGTGGCTTGGTATGATAACGAATACGGATATGCCGCTAAATTAGTAGATTTGGCAGTATTGGTTTCAAAGGTAAAATAATTGCTTTTCGTATAAAAAAGTGCCTAAATCAGGCACTTTTTGTTTTTTATACTACACAAAACCAGTAGCTTTACAATCAAATAGAACGATGAAAAGTCTTTTAGCCTTTAGCTTGTGTCTTGTCACGCAGTTTGTTTTTTCGCAAAACTTTACCAAAAGAGATTCTTTGCAAGGAGGACTTCCTTTTGAACGCATTTGTTTTGATGTACTTCATTATGCTTTGGATATTAGCGTCAATCCCGAAGAAAAACACCTCTCGGGTGTGAATCATATTTCTTTTCGAGTAATCGAGAATACTAAAAGAATCCAATTGGATTTATTCGAAAATATGAAAATAGATAGTATTGTCTCAGAGGAATTACTTTCATATAAAACGCTGGCTTATACGCGAGAATATGATGCGGTTTTTATTGATTTTCCGAACGAATTAAAAAAAGACGAAAAACACACAATTTTATTTTACTATTCAGGAAAACCCAAAGAAGCTAAAAATGCTCCTTGGGACGGAGGTTTTGTTTGGAAAAAAGATAGTAACGGAAAACCTTTTGTCGGAGTTGCCGTTCAAGGAACAGGATCAAGTTTATGGTATCCTTGTAAAGATTCTCAAAGTGATGAGCCCGATAACGGAGCTAACATCACCATGAGAGTTCCTGATGATTTGGTTGCAGTCAGTAACGGAAAACTGCAAGAGAATTATGATTTAAAAAACGGAAATCGACTTTGGTCATGGAGAGTAGAAAACCCAATCAATAATTATAACATTACGCTAAATATCGGAGATTACGTACATTTTTCGGATAAGTTAGATGATTTGGATATTGACTATTACGTTTTGCGTGAAAACGAAAAAAAGGCAAAGCAGCATTTTGAAGATGATGTGAAGCCGATGCTGGAGTGTTTTCAACAGAAGTTCGGAGATTATCCTTTTCCCGAAGACGGCTATAAACTGGTTGAAGCGCCTTATCTGGGGATGGAACACCAAAGTGCGATTGCATACGGGAATCGGTATAAAAAAGGTTATCTGGGCAATGATATTTCGGGTAGTGGAGTCGGAATGTTGTTTGATTTTATTATCATTCACGAAACCGGGCATGAATGGTTTGGAAATTCGATTACCTCAAAAGACATTGCAGATATGTGGATTCACGAAGCCTTCACGACCTATAGCGAAGCGGTTTATGTAGAATGCAGATGGGGTTATGACAAAGCGATGCAATACATTAACGGCCAAAGCCGAATGGTCGAGAATGGCAAACCAATTGTCGGGCAGTTTGGAGTCAATTTCAAACCCAAAAGTTCCGATATGTATTACAAAGGGGCTTTGATGCTCAACACCATCCGACATATTGTGAATGATGACCAAAAATGGTGGAAATTGATTCTGGACTATTCTAATCATTTTAAGCACCAAATTATTGAAGCCGATGATGTTATTTCTTTTTTTGTCGAAAAAAGTGAGGTCAACTTACAACCTGTTTTTGAGCAATATCTTTATTATACTGATTTGCCCGAACTACAACTCGAAACAGTCAAAAAAGGTTTTGAATATTATTGGAAGACGGATGTCAAAAACTTCGAAATGCTGGTTGAAGTATATATAAACGGAGAAATGATTAGACTCGAAGCTACCAATGAACCTCAGTTTTATCCAATAAAAACAAGAAGAAAAGGCGGAGTAGATATAGCCAAACAAAAGTTTTTTATAAAGTAAACCCTCAAAATAAAAAATAATTATTTCTTTTTTAAAGCAAATGGCATGCGTTTTGACTTCCGAGATTTGATTAACAAATAAAAAAAAAATGAAAAAGATAATTTTAATTTTGACCATCATGACTACGGTTGCTATGCAAGCTCAAGACAAAATCATTCAGCCACAAATTTCTGTTTCTGGAGAAGGAAAAGTAAAAGTAATTCCTGATGAGGCGATTATTTCAATTGCAGTAGAAACCAAAGGCAAAGAATCCTCCAAAGTAAAAAAAGACAATGATACTTCTGTAGATAAGGTGTTGAAGTTTCTGAAGTCAACCAAACTCAACCCTAAAGACATCAAAACAGAACGTGTGGCTTTGCATCCGCAGTATGATTACAACGAAAAGAAAAATTATTATATGGCCTCACAAACCATTAGCATTCACTTAAAAGATTTATCGCAGTATGAATCAATTATTAGAGGGCTTATCGAATCAGGTGTCAATCGCATTAATGGGGTCACTTTTCAATCTTCTGAATTAGAAAAATTGAAGTCAGATGCACGAAAATTAGCTGTAGCCGATGCTAAGAAAAAAGCAGAAGATTTCGCAGGAGCTTTGGGGCAAAAAGTAGGGAAAGTCATTGTGGTTTCTGATAATTCACAACCTGTTTATAACCCGCCTATCTACAGAAACGTCATGATGGCAGAGGCTAAGGTAGCAGGTGATATGGCTCAAGAGACCTTGGCGGTTGGCGAAATGGAAATCAACACCAAGGTGAATATTACGTTTATATTAGAATGATTTTTATAGTATCAGCTTTCAGTAAAGTATTAGCTTTTTGATACCTTGCTGAAAGCTGAACTTCTTCCAAGATTAGAAAATCAAATTTCTGGTCAAATCTTCAAGAGTCTCTCTTTTTCTTATCAAATCTCCTTTTCCGTTTTTCCAAAGTACTTCTGCAGGTCTAAATCGGGAATTATAGTTAGAAGCCATCGCAAAACAATACGCTCCTGCGTTGTTAAAACATAAAATATCTCCTTCGGTTATTTCAGAAATCATACGGTTATTTCCAAAAGTGTCTGTCTCACATATATACCCAACCACCGAGTAAAAACGTTGTTTTCCTTTCGGGTTAGATATGTTTTCAATATGATGGTACGCACCATATAACATCGGTCGAATCAAGTGGTTAAACCCCGAATCAACGCCTGCAAAAACAGTCGATGTGGTTTGTTTCACAACATTCACTTTGGCCAAGAAGTAGCCGGCTTGACTTACTATGAATTTTCCCGGTTCAAAAGCAAGGGTTAGCGGTCTGCCGTATTCTTTTTGAAAGTCGTTAAAACGTTTGGTTAACTTCTTGCCTAATTCTTCGACATTGGTTTCGATGTCATCTTTTTTGTAAGGCACCTTAAAACCGCTTCCAAAATCAACAAAATCAAGTTCTTTGAAGTTTTTTGCCGTATTGAACAAAATTTCGGCCGCATAAAGAAATACATCAATATCCAAAATGTCAGATCCGGTATGCATATGAATGCCGTTAATGTGCATGCCTGTATTTTCTGCGATACGTAGAATATGCGGAAGTTGGTGAATAGAAATACCGAATTTACTATCAATATGCCCCACCGAAATATTAGCGTTTCCGCCTGCCATTACGTGAGGATTGATGCGTATACAAACGGGTGTTTCAGGATATTTAGCTCCAAATTGCTCCAAAATAGAGAGATTGTCAATATTAATTTGCACGCCTGTTTGGGCAGCCATTTCGATTTCTTCAAGCGAGACGCCATTAGGGGTATAAATAATATCTTTGGGGTCAAATCCGGCTAACAGCCCTAATTGCACTTCCTGAATCGAAACCGTATCTAAGCCTGAACCCAGCTCTTTAAGTAACTTAAGCACGGCTATATTCGAAAGTGCCTTGACCGCATAATTAATCTTTAGCTTTTCAATCTTCGAAAAGGCTTTGGTTAATCGGTTGTATTGCGATTCAATTTTTTCCGCATCATATACATAAAGCGGACTTCCGAATTCTTCTGCCAGTTGCAGTAAGTTCTGTGGTTTCATTTTTTAATTATTTAGTTAAATTTTTTGAATGAGCAAAAATAGTTTTTTTATACCAAAAAATAGAACTTTCAAGCAAGTCATTTTTTGAAATTACAACTAATTTTAATCTATTAATTGAATCTACGCAATACAAAATCCAAGAATAAATTTGTAGAGTAAAAAATATATTATACATTTGCACCCACTAAACGAGAGGAGGTGTTATATTATGTTGATTATACCAATTAAAGAAGGCGAAAATATAGATAGAGCGTTAAAACGCTACAAAAGAAAATTTGATAAAACAGGTGTCGTTCGTCAACTAAGAGCGCGTCAAGCTTTTACCAAACCTTCTGTTGCCAAAAGAGCTCAAACACAAAAAGCACAATATGTTCAACGTTTGAAAGATAACATGGAATATTAATTACGAGTTTTTTGATTAAAATTACCGTTGGTTAGCGAAGTTTTCTTAACTTTGATTCCAACGGTTTTTTTATGGATAAAAATGTCTTGGCTTTTCAGGAGTATTTGTTGAGGGAGAAAAATTATTCTACTTTGACAGTTAATGCTTATGTCAAAGATTTAGGCTTTTTTGCCTCATTCTTAAAAGAAGAGTTTGGTGACCAAAAGCTCAAAAATGTGAGCTATCATCAAGTCCGTAATTGGATTGTCTTTTTATCAAATCAAGAGCTCACTAATCGTACCATCAACCGAAAGTTAGCCTCTTTGAAGGCGTTTTATAAGTTCTTACTAAAAATCAAAGAGATTGAGATTCACCCGTTGGCCAAACATCAAGCGTTCAAAACTACTCATGCAGTTCAAATTCCTTTTTCTGAAAAAGAATTAAATAATTTTTCAACCTTATCTATTGACGATAGCTTTAACGGTGTGCGCAATAAGCTTATTGTTGAGATGTTTTACTCTACAGGAATGCGTAGATCAGAGCTTATAAACCTTAGGTTGCATGCTGTCGATTTGTCTTCTAAAACTATAAAGGTCTTAGGTAAAAGAAATAAAGAAAGAATACTTCCGTTATTAAACAATGTTGCAGCTCTTGTGGAGAATTATTTAGAGGGGCGTGCTGATTTAAATCAGGTTAAAGATGCTGATTTTTTTTTCCTAACTAATAAAGGAAATAAATTATATGAGTCGCTTGTTTATAGAATAATAAATGAGTATTTTAGTGTCGTGAGTGAGAAGGTAAAAAAAAGTCCCCATGTGTTGAGGCACTCTTTTGCTACACACATGTTAAACAACGGTGCAGACCTGAACTCTCTTAAAGAGCTTTTAGGACACTCGAGTTTAGCTTCGACGCAAATTTATTTAAATAGCAGTCTTTCTGAGCTTAAAAAAGTGTATGCTCACGCACATCCAAGAAGTAGAAAGTAATTTTAAATCTATATATTATGAAAGTTAATTTAAACGCAGTCGGTTTTTCGGTAGATAGAAAATTGATAGATTTTATTCAAATAAAATTAGATAAGATTGAAAAGTATTATGACAAGGTGGTGGATGCTGATGTTTACCTTAAAATAGAAAATTCAAGCGAAAAAGAAAATAAAATAGTAGATGTTAGGGTAAATGTTCCTGGTAATGATTTAGCAGTTAGTAAACAGGCTAAAACCTTTGAGGCTGCGGTAGATATGTGTTGCGATGCTCTCGAAAGGTTGCTCGTAAAACACAAAGAAAAATCAAGAGTGTAAAGTTTTTTCGAAAAACATTTTGTTTGAAACTTTTTTTTTATACATTTGCAGTCCGTTAGAAATAGCGGACTTTATTTTAAAGTTCATTAAAAGAGAATAAATTATTGATAAACGCTTTTTTGTAAAGTTTATCAAGAGTATAGGGAAGATACTCAAGCGGCCAACG
>CAYPCZ010000045.1:0-19418 GCA_964409345.1 uncultured Flavobacterium sp.
TTAGGGTTGGGGTAAAGAAACTATCAAAATCTGCGGCTTTTTATCCCAAATCAGCAGTCAAGCAAATAAGCTATCCTCTATATTCTTGTATTATTAACATTTTTGTTTATCTTTGAAGCCTAAAACCAAACATAATCTTAAAACCGAACCTTAAAAAGATCAATTATTACTAAAAAAAGATTCCGATGAAAGATGATGTTTATACCCTTGAGAGATCAGTTTCTCAGGCAGCTATCCAAGTGTACTCTACTTCTCAAGGGGCTGCAGGTTATGTAGCCCAACATATCGCTGCGCTGATTACCACCAAAGAGCAGCAGGGGCAAGCAGCTGTGCTGGGTTTAGCCACAGGTAACACCCCTATAGAGGTCTATAAGGCGCTCGTTAACATGCACAAAAACGAGGGTTTAAGTTTCAGAAACGTAATTACTTTTAATCTGGACGAGTATTACCCAATGGCTCCCGAACATGGGCAGAGTTACCGTTCGTTTATGAATGCTAACTTGTTTAATCATGTTGATATTGATATCGCTAATACCCACATCCCTGATGGCACGTTGCCTTTGCCGGAGGTTGAGCCTTATTGCTTGGGCTATGAGAAAAAGATACACCAGTGCGGTGGGCTAGATTTGCAGTTATTGGGTATTGGTCGCACCGGCCATATTGGGTTTAACGAGCCGGGTTCGGCTTTGGGCTCACCCACCAGGTTGGTATGCCTTAACCAAATCACCATTCAAGACGCTGCAACTACCTTTGGGGGGGCTCAAAACGTACCTTCTCACGCTATTACGATGGGGGTTGAGACCATCAGCCGCGCCAGAGAAATCATCCTTTTGGGGCTGGGGCAACACAAAGCTCACATCATCCAAAAAGCCATTCAGGGCAAAATCACCCCTGATGTCCCGGCTTCTTATTTGCAGAAACTCTCAAAAGTAAAATATATCCTCGACCAGCAAGCCGCCTCTGAGTTAGCTGTCTGATAGTAGCGGATGCACTGATTACTGTTGATATTGCCACTAATTTTTAATATTGAAACTTACCATTGCCACTGCCATTGAAGCGAATAAGCAAATACGCGCATAAGCAATTAGCCTTCATCCTGACAACGCATTCTTCAATCACTGCATTAAGCAAATAAGCGAATAAGCGAATAAGCAAATAAGCGAATAAGCGAATACGCCCATCAGCAATTAGCCCTCCCTAACCCAATTAACCTCCATTCGGGCAAGATATCCTTTACTCACTTCCTATGATTTCTTGCCATCACCATTGGTTTATACCATCGCCATTGATTTTTGATATTGATATTACCATTGATATTTAATATTGCCTTGTTATTTGATATTGCCATTGTTTTAACCTTTTTGTAGTTTTGTCCTCAAACTCAATCACCCTATGCTCAAACGTCTATTCGATATGCTGTTTTCGTTAATTGCTCTGATTGTGTTGGGGTGGTTGATGGTTTTGCTTTATGTGGTGGCCACCATAGACACTGGATCCAGCGGACTTTTTACACAGCAAAGGGTGGGGCGTTATGGCAGGCTATTCACCATCTATAAACTCAAAACCATCCATCCCAAAACTCGTGTAATATCACCTGTGGGTTGGTTCCTGCGCCGCTACAAGCTCGATGAATTGCCGCAGTTTATCAATATAGTAAGGGGTAATATGTCGGTGGTAGGTCCTCGCCCAGATATTGAGGGGTATTATGATAAGCTTGAGGGCGAGAGCCGAAAACTCTTGGAGCTAAAACCGGGTTTGCTCTCAGAGGCCAGCCTCAAGTATGCCCACGAAGAAGAGCTGTTAGCCCAGCAAGCCAACCCTTTAGAGTACAACGATCGCATAATTTTCCCTGACAAGGTTCGTCTCAACCTCTATTATTACTACAACCAAAGCTTTCTGCTCGACCTCCAAATCATCTTCAAAACCCTCAGGTTCTTCCTCCGCTAATCATCGTTTCAACCCACTCATCTTCCAATCACCTGTCTCCTTCCAAATTTTCTTTCCCTTTAGGGTAAAAAGAATCTGCTCGACCAAACTATCTTCAATCACTGCATTAAGCGATATGCGAATAAGCAAATAGGCGCATCAGCAAATAGCATCAGCAATTAGCCTTCATCCTGACAACACATTCTTCAATCACCGCATTAAGCGATATGCGAATAAGCGAATAAGCAGATAAGCGAGTAAGCAAATAAGCGAGTAAGCAGATAAGCGAATATATATGCGCACCAGCACATTATTAACTACCCTCCATAGGGTATATTGTGTAATAAATAAAGTAAAACTGTTAACTAAATCAATATAGTTTCTTAAATTTGCGGGGGATATTATAGTTTAAACAATCTGTTTAACGGGTCAAGTAGTTATAAAATAAATAAAGCAGATAATGAATGATAAAAAAACTACACAAGAAATCAAAGAAGTATTACAATGGGTTTTTTCTTTCGGAGGGCTAATCGGTAGAGCCAAAAGCGTAGGCTATATGCCACGTTGGGTAATATTGTTTATTGACTTAATGATTATTGCTCTATCCGGAGTCTTTACTTATTTCCTACTCAACGGAACCGGCCTGCACTACATCGCCCTAGGTTATGAGTTCATGGCAACAGCTATTTTCTTTATAGTCAATTTGTTCTTCTTTAGGATTTTTCGTGTGTATTCTGGTGTTATCAGGCACTCCTCTTTCATCGACGGTATTAAGATTTTCTTTTCTCAATTTCTCTCTTTTATTGTTTTTGTTTTAATCAATCTCCTGTTCTTAACCTTTTCTTCTTCAGGGCAAAAGCTATTCTTAACCACAGGTTTACTCATCAATTTTGTCTTTTCGGGAGCGGCTCTTTTTGCCTACCGTATCTTTGTCAAGCGCGTTTTTGATCAATATTTGTCCGAACACAAAAACCTACTCAAAGTCGTGATTTATGGCGTAGATACCAATGCCATTTCCTTAGCCCATGCACTCAAGTTCGAAAACCCCGCACGATTCAAAATAGTAGGTTTTATAGACAAAGAATCCAAAAACCAATCCAAGCGAATTCTCGATTTACCCATTTTTGTGCAGAACAAAAAAATTCCCGTAATCATGCGGGCAGTAGGAGCCCAAGCGCTCATCATCGCCGACGACTCGCTAACCAAAGAAGAAAAAATAAACATCGTCGATAGTTGCCTCGAGTATAACCTCAAGGTCTATACCCTCCCCCTAATCAAAGATTGGAGCAGCGAAAAAGAAGTTTCAAAAAAAATCAAGCCCTTCCGCATCCAAGACCTGCTCGGGCGAGCACCCATTGTGCTCGATAACAACAACATCTCACACCAGCTCAAGGGCAAGACCATCTTGGTGACCGGAGCAGCCGGCTCCATAGGTAGCGAGATTGTTCGTCAAGTAATAGACTTCCAACCCAAATGTGTAGTGGCGCTAGACCAAGCCGAAACACCGCTACATCACTTGAGCTTAGAGCTCTGTAAGCTAGGTTTCACAGGAGAAATCTATACCGAAGTAGCAGACGTGCGCAACCTCACCATGATAGAGAACATCTTCAAACGCTACCAGCCCGATGTGGTCTATCATGCCGCCGCCTACAAACACGTGCCACTCATGGAAGAATGTCCTTCACAGGCCGTATTCACTAATGTGTTAGGAACCAAAAACCTAGCCGATTTGGCCTGTAAATATAACGTAACCAAGTTTGTGATGGTCTCAACAGACAAAGCAGTAAACCCGAGCAACGTCATGGGAGCTTCCAAACGTATTGCCGAAAAATATGTGCAGTCACTCCAGCGCCACTGCAAGCAAAATGCAATAACCACCAAGTTCATCACCACCCGCTTCGGAAACGTATTGGGCTCAAACGGCTCTGTCGTTCCGCTCTTTACGCGCCAGATAGAAGAAGGCGGCCCGATAACCATCACCCACCCCGATATCATCCGCTATTTTATGACCATCCCAGAGGCATGCCAGCTCGTGCTCGAGGCTGGGAGTATGGGCAGCGGGGGCGAAATCTATATCTTTGATATGGGCGAGCCCGTACGGATAATTGACCTGGCCACAAAGATGATTAGACTCGCAGGTCTGGAGCCCGACAAAGACATAGAGATCAAAGCCATTGGCCTAAGACCAGGCGAAAAACTTTATGAAGAGCTGCTCAACGATTCAGCCAAAACATTGCCTACCCACCACGAAAAAATAATGGTGGCTCAAGAGGGGTGTGATAGCTATCCCATTATAGCAGACGCAGTAGACGAGTTAGTCATCAAAGCCTATGGTACCAACAAAGAAGAAATAGTGATAGACATGAAAAAAATAGTGCCCGAATTCAAAAGTATGAATTCAACATTCGAAATTTTAGATAAACAAAACACTGGAAAAGAAATAAGAGGCTAAAACCAATAAAGCAGATTTTTCCTAATATTCAACCACAATATAATGCCTAATCAGCCGTTTGTAGCTGTAGATAAAAAATGAAGGAGCTCGGTGGTTTTGTGCTAAAGTCTAAGGGTTAACATAAGGTTTGTGATTAGGACGGAGTAATAAACTAAAGGAGTTCTAATAAATAATTCATGTTTCATACTTAAAATAATGTATATTTGCACGCTTTTTACCAATTGATTAGCTTATAAAACCATTATAAATAGAGTAAGTTGATAAAAAATAAGCTTATTTCCAAGCGTAAAGAATAGATAAAAACCAGTAAACGAATGAATAAAAACATAATAGGGTGGGGTGCAGTGCTTGTTTTGCTCCTTAGCTCGTGTGCTTCCCGAGAAAATGTAGTCTATTTTCATGAGCAACCCAGCGGTGTAGAAACACAAATAACCAATCAGTATGAGCCTATCCTGCAACCCGACGATGTGTTGAGCATTGTGGTGAGTTCCGGTTCGCCAGAACTAGCGGCTACCTTCAATCCGGGCATCTCCTCTTACCAAAGTTATACAGAAAGAGGAGTTGGACAACAACGGATGCAAACCTACTTGATCGACAAAGAAGGCTATATTGTTTTCCCTATTATTGGTAAGTTACAACTCGGAGGTCTCACAACTGCTCAGGCTACCCAAGTGGTTGCCCAGTCGCTAAAGCCTCATGTGAGCGACGCTACGATCAACCTCCGGATATTCAACTTCAAAGTCACCGTGCAAGGGGAGGTAGCTCGCCCAGGCACCTTCACAATAGAGTCAGAACGTGTTACTCTCTTGCAGGCACTAAGCATGGCCGGTGACCCTACTATCTATGGCAAGCGAAAAGACATACTCATCATCAGAGAGTTTGACGGAAAACGAACCTATAATAGAGTAGACATCACCCAGCCTGATTTTACGAATTCAGAGTTTTATTACCTCATGCAAAACGACGTGATTTACGTAGAGCCCAACACAGTACGCGTAAACTCATCGGCAGTAGGACCAAACCTAACCTTTGCCCTCTCAGCCATATCATTGCTCACGACTATAATCGTCGTTATAATTAACAACTGATAAACTTTGTTTTTATGAACAATCAGGACTTCCAAGACAGAGAACAAGAAAATCAATCCATCAACCTCCAAGAACAAATTGGCAAATACCTCATCCACTGGAAGTGGTTTGCCTTAGGAGTTATACTAGCACTCTCCATAGCCTATATTTATCTGCGTTAT
Source organism: uncultured Flavobacterium sp. (assembly GCA_964409345.1). Lineage (GTDB taxonomy): Bacteria > Bacteroidota > Bacteroidia > Flavobacteriales > Flavobacteriaceae > Flavobacterium. The sequence continues at coordinate 5,628 of CAYPCZ010000045.1, forward strand.
GCTACACCCGTCTATCAAGCGACCTCGATGATTATGCTCAAAGATGACCACCGAGGCGGAGCTTCTAACGAACTCTCAGTCTTGTCAGACCTCGGGCTGGGCAGTTCTAAAGACAATGTAGAAAACGAGATGGAAGTACTCAAGTCCAGAACCCTCTCCGAAAAAACAGTCGAAAAGCTCAAGCTACACATTAACTACTATTCCGAGGGCAGAATCAGAACCACCGAACTCTACAAAAACTCGCCAATCAATGTCGTTTTTGATGAGATTATTCAAGCCGTGAGTTTTGAAGTAGAGCACACAGACCAGAACAGTTTTAGGCTTCGTTACAACGATGATACCATAGGCTCATTCGGCTACGGCCAAAACATTCATCACGATGAGTTAGGGAGTTTTGTGATAAACAAAAACGAAGATAACCAAATAGAGTCGGGTACTCGCGTAATCGTCTCAGCCAATAGCATAGGGCGTGTTGCCCGCAGTTATAGATCAAATCTGCAAGTGTCGCAACCCGCTAAATTTGTGAGTGTAGTTAACCTCACAACCACCAACACCCACAGACAAAAAGCAGAAGACTACCTCAATGCTTTAGTAAAGCTTTATAACGACGATAACATCGAAGACAGACGGTTCATCTCCCAAAAAACCTCCGACTTCATCTCCCAACGACTCGAGGTGCTAATTGATGAGCTGGGAGACATAGAGACCCAAGCCGAAAAGTTCAAAATAGAAAATCGCGTCACCGATATCATGTCTGAGGCGCATTTATATGTTCAGAACGCCAGCGAAACCGAAAAATCGCTCATCGAGATTGACACCAAAATAAGCATCATCGAGACCGTCATCAATGAGTTTATCGATAAAGAAACCAAAGGTCAAACCTTTCCGATGATTATTGATGGGCTGGGCAGTGGTTCAGGTTTGTCAACCAGTATTACCAAACACAACGAGCTGGTTCTCTACCGAAATAGCTTGCTCCATAGTGCAGGCCCCGACAACCAGATGATCATTAAGCTGGATGAGCAAACCGATGCCTTCAAAAACGATATAAAATTAGGGTTGTTACAATACAAATCCAACCTGTTGCTTACCCGAGCCGATATTGCCAAACAACGTAATGTACTATCAGGCAGAATAGGCTCTATACCTACACTCGAAAAAGAGTTCAGAGGCATATCCAGACAGCAAGGCGTCAAAGAAGCCTTATTCTTATACCTCCTGCAAAAAAGAGAGGAAGCAGAGATTGCCATGGCAGCCCTGGCCCCAAACGCCAAAGTAATAGATGATGGCCTCTCCTCAGAGATTCCGGTGTCGCCCAAACGAATGATTATCTATTTAGCTGCTTTTATGCTGGGCTTATTAGTGCCTTTCGGAGCCATATATCTCTTCTATTTGCTAGATAATAAAGTAAAACGTGGTGATTTGGGTAAGATACTGACGATTCCTTTTGCTGGTGATGTGCCACGTTCGATGGCCAAAGAAGAAATGATCAGCGCCAACGATCGCTCGAGTACTGCCGAGGCGTTACGTATTATCAGAACCAATATGGAGTTCATACTCGGTCAAGAAAGCTACAACAAACGAGCAAAAACAGTTTTTATAACCTCTACGCTTCCCAAAGAAGGTAAAACCTTCTTGGCAGTGAACCTGGCAGGAACCTTCGCTCTTTCCGGTAAAAAAGTGTTGCTCGTCGGTATGGATATCCGAAATCCAAAACTAGGAAATTATCTAGAATTGCCAACTCAAGGGTTTACTAATTATTTGGCTTCAGATGACCTAGATCTCGACTCAATTATCATCAAACAGCCACAATACCAAGAGCTGTATGTGATGCCTCCGGGAACCATTCCTCCAAACCCGGCCGAACTATTGATGAGACCTAAAGTAACAGAAATGTTCGAGATACTCAAAGAACAGTATGATTACATAGTGGTCGATACCGCTCCGGTGAGCTTGGTGACAGATACTTTAATTATAGCTCAAAATGCAGATGCCTTTATGTATGTAATCAGAGACAACTACCTCGACAAACGTATGCTCCCTTTGGTAGAGAAATTATACCAAGACAAAAAGCTCCCTAATATGTCGGTGGTGCTCAACGATACCCACGTCACCAAAGGTTATGGCTATGGCTACGGTTATGGCTATGGCTACGGTTATGGCTATGGCTACGGTGCCGAAATAGAAAAGTTGCCTTGGTACAAACGTATCTTACCATTCAAACAAAAAAAATAAAACATAAAATAGAGTCTTTTTTAAGGCTCTATTTTTTTTAGGGCAACTACCAAAAAATTACCCTACAAAATCGAAGCCCCTCAACCATAATAAGTAGTACTCAAACTCCCATTACTGAATGAAGCACCCCAAGGGAACTCCCAGAGTCTGCAAATGCATGGAGCAGAGTATGTGGAGAGCGAAGTCAAATAGGCCAATTCGCGCTAGCTAATTCGTAAATAATCTAAAAATTACCCGATTTCTTTGTCGTTAGGATCTCGATAATTCATGACCGCTAAGGCTTTTTGGTGATCTTCCTTGCTCACAAACAGGTGAATGGCCTTGTCGAGTGTCCCGAAGCCTGCCGTTACACCCGATTGAATGTCGTCTCTAACAAAGTAGTTAATATTATTGAGTTCTAAAACCCGCTGAATCGCCAGTACTTCTACTTGGCTACCTGAGTATATTTTGATGCTATTTTCCATATTTTTCTTTTAAAAGTACAAAAAAATATTTGAGTAATAGTTTATTTTAACAATGTTTGTCTGAATTTTTTTATTGCTTTCTGGGTGTTCTATTCTTATCAGACTCTGTTAGCTAGTAGTATTAGTCTTCCTTTTTTTATAGTCTTCTCTGATGTTTCTACGAATAAAAAAACCCTCAATCTTTTTTAAGATGAGGGTTGGGTGTATTAAGATAGTGTATGGTTAATCTACGTTGTCGTGCAAAAACGAATTGTTATTGCGCAGTTGCAAATCATTGTTGCTGTCAGTGCTAAGCGAAGTGCGTGATTTTCCGGCAGCAGAATTATGCTGTTCAAATTCCACATTCTGGCGTTTATAGGCCGGTACTTTCTCTAATTCATCCATTCGCTGTGTGTTGTGATGAAACTTATAATTAAAGTCCTTCATTTTTTTTCTACGTTCGTCGGCTCTGGCTCTCAACGCTTCTTCTATCGTAAGCTCTGTCAAAGGCAGTTCTTCGTTAGTAGCCGGTCTAACATGACCAGAGATTGGTTCTTCGGTTGGGGCTTCTTCTTGTTTTAACGTAAAGTTAAGCTCAGCCGGCAGTTCTTCTTTTTGTGTTTCGGTTTCTGGTTTCGAATTCATCAACTGATTTTCTACCTCCATATACTCCTCTAATGAATAACGCGTAATCCCCGATTGAGTAACCTCAGTAACCGGAACCACCTGTATCGGATGGTTCACTTCAATTTGTTTGGTTGCTTCCGAAAGCTCATAAATGATTTCATTCTCGTCTTTAACCTCTTTGTTTTGTTCAATTGGTGCATCAAAACCAAAAACTAATTCGTCTTTTTCTTCTGTAGCGGGTTGATTTGCTTGTTGGATCTGGGGCGGTACTATTTCAAAAACCACATCCAAATCCTTGATAAACTCAGTAGTAGACACTAAATTGGCCTGATACACTTCAAATTTGGGTTGGGTTACCGCCGGTTGAAAAAAAGGATCTTCTTTTTTGGTAGATTGCTCATCTTCGAGCGTAAAAATGATTTTCTGTTCAGTATCACCTTGCGGCTCAACAGTAGTGTCAGGAGTTGGAGTTTCTTGCTCTTCAGCAAAAAAATCAAAACCCGAAGTAGGCTCTTTTTTCAACAGATTTTGTTCTAATTTTTGCTCATCTTCTAGCGAATGAATAATCTTTTTCGGCTCTGTATTAACAATCTCGTTTTGTTGCTCTGCATTAAAACCCGTAGCAATGACAGTAACAGCAATGGCCTCTTCGAGTGATTCGTCTTCACCTACACCCATAATGATGTTGGCACTATGACCGGCTTCTATTTGGATATAATCACTAATCTCACCAATTTCGTCAATAGTGATTTCGTTCGTTCCCGATACAATCAAAAGCAAAACGTTTTTGGCACCTGCAATTTTGTTGTCATTAAGTAGGGGAGAGTCTAGGGCATCCATAATGGCTTGCTTGGCTCTGTCCTCGCCCGAAGCCGAAGCAGACCCCATAATGGCCGTTCCGCTATTCGATAATACGGTTTTGGCATCTTTAAGATCAATGTTTTGCGTATAGTGATGCGTGATGACCTCTGCAATTCCCCTTGATGCGGTGGCCAAAACCTCGTCTGCTTTAGAGAAACCGGCTTTAAAACCAAGGTTGCCATAGACTTCACGAAGTTTGTTGTTGTTGATAACAATAAGCGAATCCACCTGCTTGCGGAGTTTTTCTATACCATTTACAGCTTGTTCCATGCGTATTTTTCCTTCAAACTGAAAAGGCATCGTTACAATCCCAACGGTCAGTATATCGCGCTCTTTAGACAATTGTGCAATTACAGGAGCGGCTCCGGTTCCGGTTCCTCCACCCATTCCTGCTGTGATAAACACCATTTTAGTATTGGTGTCCAACATTTTTTCGATATCAGCAATACTTTCAATAGCTGATTGTTGCCCTACATCAGGGTTGGCTCCGGCTCCTAATCCTTCAGTGAGGTTAACGCCCAGCTGAATTTTGTTAGGTACAGGGCTGTTTTGTAAGGCTTGGGCATCTGTATTGCAGACCACAAAATCAACTCCTTTAATCCCTTGTTTAAACATATGGTTTATGGCGTTGCTTCCTCCGCCACCCACTCCGATTACCTTAATTACGTTCGACTGATTCTTGGGTAAGTCAAACATAATGTTTCCAAAATCTGTGTTTTCTTTATTCTCTACCATAGCTTTATATTTTTATTCTGCATTTTCTAAATAATCCTTAATCTTCTCGATATACTTGTCAAAAAAGTTTTTGCGTACTCTTTTTTCAGAGGGAATCTCTTCCTTTTCCTTCATCGCCTTTTGTTCTTCTTGCTCAACCGGAGCTTCAAAAACTGCATTATCTTGCTTTTCTTTTGTTTTTATTTCAGGCACTTCAGGCGATGCGCTTCGGGTGTTGTTCTCTAAACTATTCATCACCAATCCTACAGCCGTAGCAAAAAGCGGACTCGATAATTCTTTGTCTGAGTTGCCGGCCAAATGCTCATTCGGAAGCCCCACACGCGTATCCATCCCAGTAATATATTCAACCAATTGCTTGATGTGCTTCAGTTCGGCTCCTCCTCCTGTGAGTACGATACCTGCAATCAGTTTGTTTTTTGGGTGTTCGTGTCCATAAGCTTTAATTTCGTTAAAAACCTGCTCAATAATTTCAACCACACGAGCGTGAATGATTTTTGATAAGTTCTTTAGCGAAATTTCTTTCGGGTCACGACCCCTTAACCCGGGTATAGACACAATCTCGTTGTCTTTATTCTCTCCCGGCCAAGCCGAACCAAATTTAATTTTTAAAAGCTCGGCTTGCTTCTCGATAATCGAGCAACCTTCTTTTATATCTTCGGTAATGACATTGCCCCCAAACGGAATCACTGCCGTATGACGGATAATACCATCTTTAAAAATGGCTAAATCAGTTGTTCCGCCTCCTATATCAATAAGAGCTACTCCTGCTTCTTTTTCTTCTTGCGAAAGTACTGCATCAGAAGAGGCGAGAGGCTCAAGTGTGAGTCCTGATAATTCAAGTCCCGCACTTTTGATGCATCTGCCTACGTTTCTGATAGACGAAGCCTGCCCAACGACCACATGAAAGTTACTCTCCAATCGGCTACCATACATTCCGATAGGTTCATCGGTGTTTTCAGAGCCGTTGATTTTATACTCTTGCGGAAGTACATGAATGATTTCTTCTCCGGGAAGCATCGTTAGTTTATGTACCTGACCTATAAGCTGATCGATGTCTTCTTCGTCAATGACTTCATCCGGATTGCTTCGGCTGATATAATCACTGTGTTGAATACTTCTGATGTGTTGACCGGCAATGCCCACAACCACATCATTTATTTTATACCCTGAGTCGTTCTCTGCCTCTGCCACAGCTTGGCGAATCGACTGGATCGTCTGGGTGATGTTGTTTACTACACCTCTTGCGACACCTAAACTTTTGGCTTTTCCAACTCCGATAATCTCGAGCTTGCCATACTCGTTTTTCTTTCCGATCATCGCTACGATTTTGGTCGTACCAATATCCAGACCTACTCCAATGTTTTCTTTTTCCATACGTTTTATTTTTTGGTGCACACTACTTGCTTTGTAAATCTTAAATTTATGTTGTTATACTTTTCGATCAAAGAATCCTGAGACGCTTTCTGAAAAAATGCTTTATAATTATTAAACTTTCGTTCTATTTCAGCCGGCTTTCCGAATTCAATAGTATAATCATAGGCTCTGTTTTTCATGATTATATCTTGGTTGTCTTTTACTGCTATAGCAATGATGTTTTTCTTGAGAAAATCATCATGATAAATATACCTGAAAAGTCCGGTCAATTGCTCTTGGTTATCTAGAGTAATTAGAGCCGATACTAGCGGAACCCGAGCCGAATAGTTGTCAGATAAAGGCATTTTATTTCCTTGATAATCAACATAAAAAGAACTTTCTTCGTCAAAAACACGGGCAATCGGTGTTTTTTGTTTTACTTGAGCCTTTAGCCTGCCGTCTGTAGTTACAAACACCTCTGCATCTTCTATTATGGAGTGATTAGTAAGCGCACCTTCCAATGTTTTCAAAAATAATTTATCTTTACTAATAGCCGAGTCCGTTCCTAAACTTTCTATTAACAACTTATTAACCGTTTCTTCAGTTATAAATAATCGGCTTTGTCCTTTAAATTCTATTTCAGGCGCCGATACTATACGGTTTTTGTTTCGCTCTAAACCGAAAGCATACAAAAACACTACTGCTAAAAGCATTAGCAAAAGTCGTATGTTATTCCAGTTTAGTTTTTTCATTTTTTTGTTGTTTTATAGGAATCATAAAGCTATTTTGTTGCCTTTGTCAAATACTCTTTAACCTTTTCTACTTCTTCACCAATGTCTCCTGCTCCAATCATTACAACTACTTCTGCGTCAGAGGTTATGAATTGGTTTTCTAATTCTGATTTTGTGGTCAAAACTTTATTTGAGCTCTCTATGTGGCTCAACAATAATTCTGATGTAATTCCTTCAATCGGAAGCTCACGTGCCGGATAAATATCTAACAAAATTACTTTATCAAATCCAGAAAGACTCTCTGCAAATTCTGTCAAAAAATCTCTGGTTCGGCTGTATAAATGAGGCTGAAAAATAGCCAAGTTTTTTTTGTTTGGGTATAACTCTTTAACCGCATCATATACTGCTTTTATCTCGGTAGGATGATGCGCATAATCATCAATCAAAACCAAATTATCTGTTTTTATTTTATACGAAAAACGTCTTTCGATTCCTTTAAAACTCGCTAATGCTTTTTTGATATTTTCATCTGAAACTCCGTAGGTTTTAGCCATCGAAAGCGCCATTAGTGCATTGCTCAAGTTGTGTTTTCCGGGCAAGTGGAAACGAATGCCTTTTATATCAGCTTCTTTTGTTTTTACATCAAAAACATACGTTCCGTTTTCGATTCTGATGTTTTTTGCCTGAAAAGTATCCGAATCCGTAAACCCGATTTTTGTAGCTTGTAACGCTACTTCGGTTGGAGCAAAAAGTTTGGTTTTATCCTGAATTTTATTGGCAAATTCGATAAACGATTCTTCGATATGCGATTTGTCTCCGTAAATATCCAAATGGTCGGCATCCATAGAATTGACGCAAGCCATATCGGGGTACAACTTCAAAAACGAACGATCAAATTCATCTGCCTCAACAACCGTTACGGTTTTTCCGTTTCCGATGAGGTTGGAATGGTAATTCTCTACAATTCCGCCCACAAAAGCCGTTACGTCAACTCCGCTTTGATATAGAATATGACCTAAAATACTTGAAGTTGTCGTTTTTCCGTGGGTTCCTGCCACTGCAAAACAATAAGTGTCTTTGGTTATCAGGCCTAAAACTTCAGAACGCTTTTTGATCTCGAATCCGTTGTCGATAAAATAATTCCACTCCAAATGTGATTTCGCAACGGCAGGAGTAATCACAACCAATGTGTTTTCTTTGGTCAAATTGGTTGGAATATTATTCAAATCATCCGTATAATGAATAGACATTCCGCTTTTTTCTAATTCACGGGTAAGCTCTGTACTGGTTTTGTCATATCCGTAAACAGATTTTCCAATCGAATAGAAATAACGAGCCAAGGCACTCATTCCGATGCCTCCGATTCCGATGAAAAATATGTTTTTGTAGTTGTTCATTTTAAATGTTGAATGCTGAATTTTAAATTTAATGGGTTTTCATTTAAAATTTATAATAGTTTTACAATTTCATCCACAATGTCTTTTGTTGCATTGGGTTTAGCTAAACTTTTTATGTTTTCTCTTAATTCTCTTTGTAATTCTTCGTTGTTTACTACTTCTGAAAAGACATCTTTAAAACGCATATCCAATTCCGACTCTTTGATTAAAATGGCTCCGTTTTTGTCAGCAATGGCTTTGGCATTTTTAGTTTGATGGTCTTCTGCTACATTCGGAGAAGGAATAAAAATCGTAGGTTTGCCTACAATCGCCAATTCCGAAACCGAAGATGCTCCAGCTCTGGAAATAATCATATCTGCTGCTGCATAAACCAAATCCATTCGGTCGATAAACGAAAGCACCTGAACGCCTTCTTTTTCGTTATATTTTTTATATTCCTCAAAATAGAATTTTCCGCATTGCCAGATAATCTGAACGTTTTGGTCGAGGATAAACTCCATTTCTTTTTCGATGAGCTGATTGATTCTTCTGGCTCCCAAGCTTCCACCTAAAACTAATAGTGTTTTTTTATTTGGGTTCAAATCAAAATGTTGGATAGCCTCTTGTCTGTTTTCTTCAACATTTAGTAAATCCTGACGAACCGGATTGCCTGTAAAGACAATTTTTCCTTTTGGGAAAAACTTCTCTAAGCCTTCATAGGCCACACAAATTGCTTTGGCATTTTTAGAAAGTAACTTATTGGTAATTCCCGGATAGGAATTTTGTTCTTGTATCACAGTCGGAATTCCCATTTGAGCAGCTACTCTCACTACTGCACCACTAGCAAACCCGCCAGTTCCGACAGCAACATCGGGCTTAAAGCTTTTTATAATCTTTCTGGATTTTATTAGACTGTCAGCAAGTTTTAACGGAAATTTCAAGTTATCCAAAGTTAACTTTCGTCGAATTCCGCTAATCCAAAGGCCTTCAATTTTATATCCTGCTTGCGGCACTTTTTGCATTTCCATTTTGTCTTTTGCTCCGACAAACAGTATTTCACATTCCGGAAACCTTGATTTTAATTCATTGGCAATAGCAAGTGCAGGATAGACGTGCCCTCCTGTTCCTCCGCCTGATATGATAAACCTCGCCTCCGACCCCTCTGCAAAGGAGAGGGTAGAAGTGTTATGGATATGTTTTTCTCTATTACTCATATTTCGGCTTTTCATTAATCCCCTCCTTTGGAGGGGTTGGGGAGGTTTTTTAGTGCTTTGATAGCTATTTTTTCTTCTTCGGTTATATCTTTTTCTTTAACTTTGATATCTGCTTCTTTCAATCGTTCTCTTTGCTGTTCTTCCTCAATTTCTTTTTCGATTAATCTTTCTAGAGCTTTTTCACGTTGCATAATCTCTTTTTCTTCTTCTTTTATTTCCTCTTCTTTTTTGGTAACATTCAAAATTATCCCAATCGATAAGCATGTCATCCAAATAGCACTACCTCCGCTACTAATTAGCGGTAAGGTTTGCCCTGTTGTAGGCAAAAGTTCTACGGCAACGGCCATATTAATGAACGCCTGAAAAACTATCGGAAAACCAAGACCTATAACGACCAATGTTCCGTAAAAGTTTTTAGCTTGCATGGCCGCTCTTAAAAACCTAAAAAATAAAATTAGATAAAGTGTGATGATTCCGATTGCACCAATAATTCCGTATTCTTCGGCGATAATGGCATAAATAAAATCAGACGAAGATTGTGGCAAGAAGTTCCTTTGAACACTTTTTCCTGGTCCTAATCCGGTTATTCCTCCGGTTGCTATAGCTGTTTTGGCTTTTTCGATTTGATAGGCTTCTTCTTCGTTAGCAGAGTCTGAAAAGTTTTCTACACGGCTTATCCAAGTATCTACACGGTGCGGAAAAGCATCAGGGAATATCTTTGCAGCACCCACAAACATAATCAGTGCTATTATACCTAGCCCGATAATTGCTCCTAAATATTTAATTGGGTATCCTCCGATAAAAACAAGCATTACCACCATCGAAAACATAATGGCTGCTGTCGAAAAGTTAGCCGGAAGCACCAAAGCAATAACCACAAATACCGGTAACCACAATTCTAATAAAGAAGATTTGAAGGTAATAATCTTGTCTTTTATTTTTGCTAAGTAGCGAGCTACATAAAGCATGAGTACCACCGAGGCTAGGGTAGAGGTCTGGAAACCTACCCCCACAAAAGGAATCTGAATCCAGCGACTGGCATTGGCTCCGCCTATAGTTGTTCCTTGCAAAAGGGTATAAACAAGTAGGAGAACCACAAATGGAATGGCTATCCAAGAGATGCCTTTATAATAGTTATACGGAATTTTATGTGTCCCATAAATAAAAACAAAACCAATGCTCACATGAGCCAAATGCTTGAGCAAGTAGCTCGAAGTATTTCCGCTTCCGTATGCACCATAGGCTAAGTTACTACTGGCACTATAAACAGGTAAAAACGAAACTATAGCCAAAAGAGCTACAATAGCCCAAATGGTTTTATCGCCTTTTAAATTGTGAAATAGTACTTTCATTATTCTTAACTAATTAGGGAATTTTCCTAAAGGAAAAAATCGCATTAAATATTTTTATAGATGTCTTACAGCCCGTTTAAATTGATTTCCTCTATCCTCATAATTTTCAAATAAATCAAAACTTGCACAAGCCGGAGCTAGCAAAACTGTATCTCCTTTTTCTGCAATACGAGACGAAACCTTAACAGCTTCTTCCATGCTGGTGGTTTCTACCATAATATCGGCAACATTACCGAAGGCTTCGATGAGTTTTTGATTGTCCATTCCTAAGCATATAATGGCTTTTACTTTTTCTCTAACCAATGGCATCAGTGGGGCATAATCATTGCCTTTATCTACTCCGCCAGCTATCCAAACAATAGGCGACGAAATGCTATCTAAAGCAAAATATACCGAATTCACATTGGTAGCTTTGGAGTCGTTCACATATTGTACGTTATGGATTTTTAATACTTTTTCCAAACGGTGTTCAGCCCCCTGAAAGTTTGACATACTCTCTCGAATTGTGTTTTTACGCACACGGAGTATCTGGGCAACTGTAGCAGCAGCCATTGCGTTTTTCATATTATGTTTTCCTTCTAATGCAATTTTACTTACAGGAATAGTCATTTCTTCGTTTTCGATATTAATCATAATAGTATTTTGGTTTAGGTATGCTCCGTTATTTATTTCTTTGGTAAGCGAAAAGCCTACTAGTTTTGCTTTTGTTTTATTTTTTTTTAGCCATTTTTTTATTTCATTATCATCAGCATCATATATCAGATAATCGTTTTCAGTTTGATTCATCGTAATACGAAATTTAGCATTGATGTAATCCTCGTATTTAAAATCATATCTATCTAAATGATCGGGACTCAGATTGGTAATTACTGCAATATGCGGAGCGTAATCTATAATTCCGTCCAGTTGAAAACTTGATAACTCTAACACATATCCGTCATAATTCTCTTTAGCCACCTGTTCAGCAAAACTATCTCCGATGTTTCCAGCCAGCCCTATGTTCAATCCTGCTGATTTGAGCAAGTGATGCGTCAAAAGTGCCGTGGTAGTTTTTCCGTTGCTTCCTGTGATGGCTACCGTGTATGCTTTTGAAAATCGTGAGGCAAATTCGATTTCAGAAATTACTTCAATACCTTTTTCTCTGAGCTTTTTGACAATCGGTGCTTTATCAGGAATTCCGGGTGACTTCATCACCACATTAGCATTCAGGATTTTGTCTTCTGTATGCTTTTCTTCTTCCCAACTGATTTCATTTTGTATAAGAACGTCTTTATAATTCTGCTTTATTTTTCCGAAGTCAGACAGGAACACTTCATATCCTTTTTTCTTTCCTAATAGTGCCGTGCCCACACCGCTTTCTCCTCCTCCTAAAACCACTAACTTCATTATCTCAGTTTTAAGGTTACTATCGAAATAATGGCAAGCAAAATTCCGACAATCCAAAATCGGGTTACAATTTTACTTTCGTGGTAGCCTTTTTTCTGATAATGATGATGTAAAGGAGCCATCAGGAAAATGCGTCTTCCTTCTCCGTATTTTTTTCGGGTGTATTTGAAGTATGAAACCTGCATCACAACCGATAGGTTTTCGATTAAAAATATTCCGCATAGTACCGGAATCAATAGTTCTTTCCGAACTGCAATTGCTAATACAGCAATAATTCCTCCGATGGTTAAACTTCCTGTATCTCCCATAAAAACCTGAGCCGGGTAAGCATTATACCACAGAAAACCGACCAAAGCTCCCACAAAAGCCGATATAAAAACTGTCATTTCTCCCGAATTGGGGATGTACATTATATTGAGGTAGTCCGAGAAAATAATGTTACCCGAAACAAATGTAAATATCCCCAATGCGACTACGATAATAGCGGATGAACCTGCTGCCAATCCATCGATTCCGTCTGTGAGATTGGCACCGTTTGAAACGGCTGTTACAATCAGGATTACAATCGGGATAAATATCAACCAAGCATAATCTTTATAGTCATCTCCAGCCCATGAAATCAATTCCGCATAGTCAAATTCATTATTTTTAAAGAAAGGAATTGTGGTTGCTGTTGATTTTTCTTCCAACATTTTAGTCGGAACTCCATCTTGATTTTCAATGGCTATATTGCTCTTACCAGTATCGGTTCGAATGGTTATCGAATCGTTGAAATACATCACACAACCGACCAAAAGTCCGAGGCCAATCTGTCCGACAACTTTAAACTTTCCTTTTAAACCTTCTTTGTTTTTACGAAAAACCTTGATATAATCGTCCAGAAACCCGATAAATCCCATCCATATCGTTGTGATAATCAAAAGAATTATATAAATGTTGTCCAATTTTGCGAACAACAAAACCGGTACAAGCGTTGCAAAAATGATAATCAATCCTCCCATGGTTGGAGTTCCTGCTTTTTGATTTTGTCCTTCCAAGCCTAGTTCTCGAATAGTTTCTCCGATTTGTTTACGTCTGATAATATTGATAATTCGCTTACCAAAAACCATCGATAACAACAATGATAGTATAACAGCAGCAGCCGAACGGAAGGTGATGTATTGGAATACCCCCGTCCCTGGCAAGTCGAAGTTTTGGTCTAAATATTCGAAGAAATAGTATAACATACGGCTACTTATTTAGTTGTTCTAACAATTCGGTTACAATGTGCATATCGTCAAAATCGTGTCTTACTCCGTTTATTTCCTGATAGGTTTCATGTCCTTTTCCGGCAATCAGGATAATATCTCCGCTTCCTGCCAACTGGCAAGCTGTTTTTATGGCTTGCTTTCTGTCTAAAATCGAAAGTGTTTTTTTATAGTTCTGAGGCTCTACGCCTTTTTCCATTTCTGTAATAATCGTTTCGGGGTTTTCCGTTC
>CAYPCZ010000046.1:0-19410 GCA_964409345.1 uncultured Flavobacterium sp.
TAAAAGGAGTTACGGCTCTGTCTCTAATCATCGCAAAATCGGGTAAAAGACCTGTCCACCAGAACACTAACGATACAGACAAGTAGGTCGAAATTGCAAACACGTCCCAAAGTAGTGGCGAGTTAAAGTTCACCCATAGTGAACCAAACTGGTTAGGTACCGGCAGTACCCAATAACCTAACCAAGGACGCCCCATGTGAATTATAGGGAAAAGACCTGCTTGCACTACTGAGAAGATAGTCATTGCCTCTGCCGAGCGGTTAATAGCAAATCTCCATTTTTGACGGAATAATAAAAGTACGGCAGAAATAAGCGTACCAGCATGTCCGATACCTACCCACCATACAAAGTTGGTAATATCCCATGCCCAACCGATGGTTTTGTTTAATCCCCATGTACCGATACCCGTCGAAACGGTATAAATGATACATCCTACTCCCCATAAAAAGGCAGCTAATGCAATTAAAAATACTGTCCACCATTGTTTATTTGCTCTGCCTTCTACCGGACGAGCTATATCTACGGTAACATCGTGATAGGTTTTATTACCTAAAACTAAAGGCTTTCTGATGGGTGCTTCGTAATGAGACATAATCCTTGTTTAAATACTTTTAGTTATTACTTTTCAGTTTATACGTTTCTTACTTTTACGTGATAGAACACATTTGGTTTGGTTCCGACATGCTCTAATAAGTGGTACATTCTTTCTTCTTCGAATAGCTCAGCTACTTGACTTGTTTTGTCATTTACATCACCAAACACCATAGCTCCGTTTCCGCAAGCAGCAGAACATGCCACAGCATTATGGAACTCCTCACTCTCTACTACTCTTCCTTCTCTCTTAGCTTTTAAGATTACGGCTTGAGTAGATTGAATACAGAAAGAACATTTTTCCATCACCCCACGTGAGCGAACCACAACATCAGGATTCAGAACCATACGACCTAAGTCATCATTCATGTTGTAATCAAACTCAGGATTTTTGCTATATAAGAACCAGTTGAAACGTCTTACTTTATACGGACAGTTGTTAGCGCAGTAACGTGTACCTACACAACGGTTATAGGCCATGTGATTTTGTCCTTGACGACCGTGTGAAGTGGCTGCAACCGGACAAACTGTTTCACAAGGTGCTTGATTACAGTGTTGGCACATTACCGGTTGGAATGCTACTTGCGGATTATCCGAAGGATGTTCTAGCTCTCTATATGTCGATACGTTATCAAATAAGCCTTTGGCATTAGTTTTTCTAATCATATCTTCGCTAAAGGTATCTTCAGACGAATAATATCTATCAATACGCAACCAATGCATATCGCGAGAGCGTCTTACTTCTGACTTCCCTACTACTGGCACGTTATTTTCTGCGTGACATGCAATCACACACGCTCCACATCCTGTACAAGCATTCAAGTCGATTGATAACTTAAAGTGATGCCCTATACTTCTATCAAAATGCTCCCAAATATCAACTTTTGAAGCCTCAATAGGTTTATGATCTAACGAAACCATAGGAACCGGATTCCAATCGCTATGAGTTAATTCAGGATTAGTATAATCTGCAAGGGTAGTTTCTTTAACAATATCTCCTCTACCCATCAATGTTCTGTGAAGCTGCACACAAGCAAACTCGTGATCAGAACCACCTTGCTTGCTTAACTTAACTGATTGATAATTTTTGAAATTATTATATAAGGTATAAGCATTTACTCCTACTTGCATTTCGCTTCTGAAACCTTCTTTTCTGCCATAACCCAGCGCAAGACCAATTGTTCCTTTTGCCTGCCCAGGCTGAATGATAACCGGCACGTTTTCTAGTTTTAGTCCGTCAACCTCGATAGTTATATAACTTCCGTTCAGTCCTCCGTTGGCAACGTTATAATTTTTAACACCCAGCTCTTCTGCATCTACCCTATTCATGGTAGCGTAGTTATCCCAAGAGGCACGAGTAATCGGGTCAGGGAATTCTTGCAACCATGGGTTATTGGCTTGTTGCCCATCTCCCATTCCTGTTTTGGTATAAAGTACAAGCTCGAAATCTGAAGAGGGTTGCGTTCTGAGTAAAGCTGTAACAGCCTGGGTAGCATCATTCAAACCTCCTGAATTGATTGCTACTTCTTCTGAAACAAACACTCCGTCATGAACTGCTTGATTCCAGGTTTTTCCGGAGAGAATTGAAGTGCTCCAAAACTCTTTCAGATAATCATAATAAGAAACCTCACTGTCTATCCAAGAAAGCAAACCTTCTTGAAATTGTTTCGAATCAAACAACGGACGAATAGTCGGTTGCATGATGCTGTAATGTCCTTTTTCTATATTAACATCTCCCCAAGATTCTAAATAATGAGGTAATGCTACAGTAATATTAGTTTTACTCGCTGTCTCGTCAAGTTTCAACGAAAAAGCAACTGAAGTTTTTACTTTTTTAAGACCCTCTGCAAACCCAGCTCCGTTAGGCAAAGAGTACACAGGGTTTACTCCGCTCATTATAAGCGTATGTACCTGTCCTGCGTTAAGATCAGTCAGCAATTGAGCTACTGCCTTAGCATCTCCTTTACGGGTTTGTCTTGTATTGTTTGTATCAAATGCCTCACTTGCCAAAGCTTGATTGATAGCGATAGCTAATAATTGTGCATTTTTATCTTCTAACCCGGTTGCAAAAACCCCTTTACTTCCTGCGCGCTTCAACTCATTAGCGGCATTGATAACCGCCTCTTCGTTTTGAAGACCTGATACAGTAACTGCATTGCCTGTAACGATTCCGTAAATCATAACAATAGCTAATTTTTGCTGAGCTACTGTCATGGGGTAGCGTCTGTCTGCATTCGCTCCGGCCAAGCTCATATTGGCTTCAAACTGGATGTGCTTAGACATCTTTCCGTTTTTTGGGATACGCTTTTGAGCATACCCGCCATCATAACCACCTCCTTGCCAATCGCCAAGAAAATCAGCACCTACAGCAACTACCGTATCTGCTTTTGAGAAATCGTATCCTGCCAAAGCTCTCTCTCCGAACACCTCTTCGAAAGCATCTAAAGTCTCTGAGCACGATACAGCATCATAGACTACGTGCTTAGCTGTTGGGTATTTCTCGATAAACTCAGCAATTATTTTATCTGTAGAAGGGCTTGCCATCGTACCGGTAAGCAAGACAATTTGACCTCCGGTTGCTTGCGCATCAGCTAATGATTGTTTTATTTTTTGATCAACCTCTTTCCACGAAGCATCTGCTCGGTCAATCTTCGGGTTCTTTAAGCGAGAGCTGTCATACATTGACAATACCGAAGCGTGAACACGAGCATTAGCTGTCATTCTCGACTCTGGCAAGTTGTTGTTCTCTACTTTAATAGGGCGCCCTTCTCTGGTTTTAATCAGTATGTTTGCAAAATCAAATCCGTCTGCCATCGTTGTAGCATAATAGTCTGCAATACCGGGGATAATCTCCTCAGGCTGCACCACATACGGTATAGA
This sequence comes from uncultured Flavobacterium sp., assembly GCA_964409345.1. GTDB lineage: Bacteria > Bacteroidota > Bacteroidia > Flavobacteriales > Flavobacteriaceae > Flavobacterium. The sequence continues at coordinate 3,472 of CAYPCZ010000046.1, forward strand.
TTTTATTACCGGACCCTCACAAGCTACAAGCGAAGCTGCTGCTGTACTGAACCCAACATACTTTAAAAAATCACGTCTGGTTGTAGAAGAATTTGCGAGTGATTGTTCATCTCCTAAGAATTCATCCGTTGGAATTTCTTCAACAAATTCGTTATTTCTAAGCGTCTCAACAATAGAACTATTTTCGCTTAGCTCCTCAACACTTTTCCAGTATTTTTTGTTTGTTGACATATTATATAAGATAATTTAAGTCTTGATTAATAATGACATTTCCCACATTCTAAACCTCCCATTTGAGCAACGGTAAGCTTATCTACTCCGTATTTCTTAGCAAGTTCTTCGTGTATTTTTTGGTAGTATTCGTTTCCTTCGGTTGTAATATTGGTTGTTCTGTGACAATCAATACACCACCCCATAGTTAGAGGAGCATGCTGTTCCATAATCTCCATATCTTCTACAGGCCCGTGACAAGTCTGACATGCAATCCCTGCCACCGAAACGTGTTGGGAGTGATTAAAGTAAACAAAATCAGGCAGATTGTGAATACGCACCCATTTCACAGGTTTTGGCTCTTTGGAATACTGACGTGTTGCCGGATCCCAACCCACTGCCTCATATAGTTTTTGAATTTCAGCTGTATAGAAATCACGTGTATATCCGTTTTCCAAATCTTCTTCTCCGGTATATTCAGAGATGTTTTCGTGACAATTCATACACACATTAAGCGACGGAATTCCTGCCGTCTGGCTCGTACGCGCAGACGAGTGACAGTATTTACAATCAATCTGATTGTCTCCGGCATGTATTTTATGAGAATAATGAATAGGTTGAATAGGCGCATAACCTTTATCAACCCCTAACTGCATCATATATCCGAATCCGAAGTAGGCTCCGGAAAGCAACAAAAAGATTACTGCCACCAGAACTATGAATTGATTTTTAACGAACGTAGTCCAAATCGGAATACCTTTGGGTGCTTGAGGAAGCTCTACTCCTTTTACTTGGGCGATATTCTTAAGGCCTTTATTCACCATATAAAGCATGGCGATAAGCACTAAAAGAACCACTACCAAAAGTCCCAGCACTAACTGATTAGAAGAATCATCTGCCGAAGCAACGCCGCCACCGCTAGCTACATCTTGCGGAGGAACCTCTGGTTTATCTTGTGCCGTATAGGTTAAAATATCATCCAGGTCTTGATCAGAGAGTTGAGGAAAAGCGGTCATCGGCAACCTATTGTACTCTTCAAAAATTTTAACCGCATAGGCATCACCGGCATTAATCATGGCTGAGCTGTTACGAATCCAGCTATGCAACCAATCCCTATCCAACCTCTCGGTCATGCCTCTCAAAGGCGGGCCGGTCATGTCTCTATCCATATGATGACAGGCAGCACAATGCATATTAAACAATGATCTCCCGTTTGCAGGATCACCTGCAACATCTTCTTGAGCAAATACATCTACTGATGCACTGATCATAAAAAACAAACTCAATAAGAAAATTCTCAAAACAGAACTATGACTCCCTAATTTTTTCATATTAAAAAAACGATTATCGTTTATATTTGGCACAATTTTTTCTACTCAATAGTTAGAAAAAAGGCTGTACTCTTTTTAGAAAATTTTCACAAAAATACGACTTATAGACTATTCTCAAAGCCTATCTACACCTTTGTTGCGTAATTTATATCAGTTCTAAATAAATCAGGTTGCTTAAATATAAATTTAAAATGATACATTTGCCTAAAATATAATTTGTTATGAGATTTACCTTATTGAAACCGTCGTTATTTATAATGTTTCTAATTGCTTTAAGCAACAATAATTTAACAGCTCAAGTTACTGTTAAGCAAGATAAAAAGTTTGAAGAGCTATTAAACGAGAAGCGAAAAATCAATACTTCTATCACCACTACCGACAAATATAAAATTCAAATTTTTTATGGTGATAGCCAAAATGCACGTAGGGTTTTGAACGAATTTAAACGTAGCTTTCCGCAATTAGACGGAACTATTTTATTTAGTTCGCCCAACTATAAAGTGCAGGTAGGCAACTTTAAAACTAAAATAGAAGCCGACAGGAATCGATTGGAAATTGTCAAGAAATATCCTGACGCTCTGGTGGTAAAACCGACTCGCTAACTTGCCCGACACTTTAATAGAAAAAAGCTGTTTTCTAATTGTTTTTGAGAGGCATACCTTTTTAGATTGCCCCTACTCGGGGAACAGCTTTAGCAAAAAATAAGCCCAATTAGATCAAAGGTGCTAAAGTAAATTCTTTGAGACACTATTTGAGGCAATTTTTGAGGCTAAAAAGCTCAAGAGCATAATGGTTGCGAAAACCACAAAAACATTTATCACTTCAAATTTAATTGGGTAGGGAAGCGTTGGGGTGAGCATCCAAACCCCAAATTGTTGTTGGACAATTACCACAATAACGCCTAAAAACAGCCCTATAACACAGCCAAAAAAGCTCAGCAAAACCCCTTGATATAAGAACACCCGGCGGAGGTCTTTTATTTGCATTCCTATGTTATATAGGGTTTTTAGGTTTTGTCTTTTGTCTAAAACAACCATAATTATGGTTCCTATCAGCGTAAAGAGAGTTATAATCACCACCAAGGTAATAATCAGATAAACAATAAGGTTTTCTGTGTTAAGCATTTTGAGTAGCGTATCATTGAGCTCCATTCGGTTTTTAATACTTATTTGGTCTCCGAAAAGCTGTTGAAGTTCTGTTTTAATTCTGCTTTGAGAAACGTTAGGGAGGAGCTTAAATTCGATTCCGGAAACTTTCAAAGAGTCCCATTCGAGCAAATACCTTGCGTTAGCGATATCGGTGTAAAGGTATTTGGCATCCATAGTATCGTCTTGAAAGGAATAAACTCCGGTGAGGAGCAGGTCTATTTTTTTGTAATCATCTTGTTGAAGAGACCCTGTGCCACTTTTAGGGACTAACACTTCCAAACTATTTTGATAATCAAAAACCCCGGCCGATAGTTTGTGAGCAATCACTATTCCCACCGTAGCGTGATTAGTCTCTGAGGGCCATTCACCTATAAAAATAAAATCTTCAATTGGGTTTACTCGGACAAAATCTTGTGTTACGCCTTTTATATAAGCGATTTGCTCTTTGGAATCATAGCGCAACAGCACCCGCTCTTCTACGTAGGAGCTGTAGGCGGAAATCCCTTGGATTTGATTGAGTTTTTTTTGTTTTTCGGGTGTAAAGTCTAAGGTTTTACCCACGGTGGTAACGAGCCTTAAATCAGGATCAAAACCGTTCACAAATTGCAGGCTGTATTCTCTGAGCCCACTGAATGCTGATAGCACTACAAACATCACTAATGCTCCGGCAAGAATTCCTATAGCAGTGATGCCTGTAATGATGTTAATAGCAGAAGATTTACTTCTGCTATTAACATATTTTTTGGCTATATAGAAAGGTACGCTCAAGCTTAGTAGTTGCCACTATTATTTTTTCACTCGGGTCAATCGGTCCTCTTGCTCAGTGGTCAAGTCGCTGAGGATGTTTAATGCTTCTTCGACATAAAGGTCTTTGGTAAGGTTGTCGTGCCATCTTTCGCGTTTTTTTGCCAAGACAGAGTCATTTTCCATTTGCTCCAGCTCATAAGGCAGGGAAGTAAATTCAAGGGAGTTTTTATAGTCTTTGAGCTTGTTGAACTCCTTGCGCTTTAATGCCAATTGCTCTTCGTGCTGCACGAAATCTTCATATCTGAGGCTATAATCGTTATCGTCTCTTTGTTCAGCTATCCATTTTGCACTTTGATCTATCATCTTGAAGTTTTCGTTCTGCTCCACGCGTTGCCTGCTTTGTGCAATCGCCTGTTCGAAAACATTAGCTGAGGCCACAGGTTTATAATTGGCCGGCGCTATCTCATCCCAAGGCATTGCTTTGGTCAAGTCTTTTTCTCCCATATCGATATACGAATATCTATCTGGCAATACTACATCGCTCTTCACGCCCTCTAATTGGGTCGAACCTCCGTTTATACGATAAAATTTTTGGGTAGTTATTTTGATAGCACCAAAATCTATATCTGAATTTCGGATTACCTCAGAAAGGTTATTGAGCCCTATAAAGTTCTGCACCGTACCTTTTCCGTAGGTTTGTTTGCTTCCGATAACAATTCCTCTGTTATAATCCTGCATAGCGGCGGCAAAAATCTCTGAGGCTGATGCGGAAAAGTTATTAACCATAATCACCAAAGGTCCGTCCCATTGCACCCCCGAGCTTCTGTCTTGATGTACGTCTGTTTTTCCTTCCGCTACACTTCCGTCTCTTCTACGTATCATACTTTGTTTTACCTGTACAATAGGCCCTCTGTCGATAAATAGCCCTGACATCTCTACCACAGCCTGTAGCGAGCCTCCTCCGTTGTTACGCAAATCAATGACAAGCCCATCAATATTTTCGGCTTTTAGACGCTCTAACTCAATGGCTACATCTCTTGCGGCGGTTCTGGTTTTTCGGTCGTGAATATCAAAATAGAATTTGGGTAAATAAATAATTCCGTATTTTTTATTGTTCTTTTCTACGGTAGTTGAGCGAACATAGGTTTCTTCCATTTCTACCACATCACGGGTAATGGCAATATCTGTTGTTGAGCCATCTACTCTTCTAACAGTCAAGATTACTTTGGTTCCTTTTTCTCCTTTGATTAGCTTTACTACGCTATCTAACCTCATTCCGGCAATATCTATCGGGTCTTCGTTTTCTTGGGCTACTTTTATTATCAAATCTCCTGCTTCGAGTTTTCCTTCTCGCCAAGCAGGTCCTCCTGAGATTAACTCAGACACTTCAATGACATCTCCTTTTTTCATCAATCTGGCACCAATCCCTTCGAACTTCCCTGACATACTGGTGTCAAAGCGCTCTTTATCTTCGGGAGCCATGTAGTTTGTATGTGGGTCGGCTTGCTCGGTAATGGCATTGATGTACATAGCCAACCATTCTTCGCGGGTCATCTCTTGGATAAAATCAAAATAATCGTCGAATATTTTAAGTTCAGACTCACGAGTTTCTTTTTCTAACTCTTCAAACGATTTGATTTCCACCTCTTCTTTTTTGTCTATGGGGTCTTGGTCTTCTTGAACATCCGAAAAGTCTTCAACACCTTGCTGCTGTTTTTCTTTGTCATGAATTTTTGACATTACTGCCAACTTTATTTGCCTTCTCCATTTGTCTTGCAAATCACCTGAATTGACTTCATACGGATGGTTATCAAAATCCAAATTAAACCTCTCTTTTTCGTTAAAATCAAAGGGGTTTTCTAAGGCTGTTTTGTAAAAGGCTCGAGCTTCATTGATACGCTCCATCAGTCGGTTATAGGTCAAATCAAAAAAGGAAAGGTCTCTATTTAACAATTGATCATCTAATAGAGTTTCGTATTTTGAAAACTCATCTATATCAGATTGGACAAAAAATCGTTTGTTGGGGTCTATCGCCTCAAGATAACTAGCATATAAGCCTTTTGAGAATTGATCGTCTAAAATGAATTGCTCAAAATGCCCGTTTTGTAAGGCGTAAAAAACCAGCTCAAGAAGTACTTTATCTTTATCTGAATGATTAAACTCAACTTTCTCTCCTTTAGGCATAAAACCCCATAGCGCTATAGCAAAAACTCCTATTAGCACTAATGCTTTATAATTTCTTTTCATAAATGACACGATAAGATTCATCAAACTTTTTGACTAAGGTAGCTAAAAATCATACCAAAGGGGTTAGCCTATGCGTATAATTTTTTGTTAAAGGTACAAAGAACCTATCAAAAAGCGGGATTTAACTAAACATTAACCACATAGGAATATAGAAAAAGGTCAGATTGGGTAGAGCAAAAATCTTTTTGAGACTGAATTTCTCTAAATATTTTAACTGATACGGATCAAACTCATTTAATTTCTCATAAACTCTTATAGCGTTTTGTACTTCTAAAAACACTATCATTGAAAATATAAAATGAAACTATCAGGTTCTTTATTATTCTCCGCATATTTTGCGGAGAATAATGAGTTTTTTCTCCGTAAAAGTATTTCCTATCTTTCCAACACATTTTTCAGCTCTAACGCAAACTCATTTTCGCTTTCATAATTATAAAACGGAACAGCTGTAATCAGATATTTATCTGTATGCAACGGAATGGTTTTTTGTTCTGCACGGATTTGTTTTAAAAAATCTTCTTTCCATTTGTCGTATACTATCAGGTGCTTCCCTTTGGGTTCTATAAAAACTTGAAACGTTAACCTTTCTCCGTCTCGTTGTTGGCAAAACAATAAAAAGTCAGGTTCAAAAGCACGTCCCGATTTATCGTAAATGGATAAATGCCTTTCGTTTCGGACGAGATAGATATTCTCAAACTTTTCGGTTAAACCATTAAATCGCTTGGCAAAAAGTTCTACAAACTTTTTTTCTTCACTAGTTCCGTAATTGGCATTAAAAGGATACCAAGGCTCATTAGCTATTAACTCTTCCTGACCGTTTTCACGAACATCTCCTTTTCGCACTCTAATTTCTTTTTCTGTAAAAGTTTCGTAAAACGGTTTTTTGATGTATTCCGAACCTTCGTATTCTGTGGAATTATTCTTAATATCTGTTTCGATATTTTGCAAAAGTCCGTTGAGGGCTTGTAAATAGTCAAAATGTGTAATTTCCTGAAGTCTGTTGTGTGTTCCCCTAAACGTAATCTTCAAATAACCTAAATAATCCTTACTTTCTATGAAGTTAGAAAGAGAATCTATATTGGGAAAATAATGCAATAAATTATCAAAATAGAAAAAAGGATTTTGACTCAACGCAAAACGAACAACGTGTTTCGGAATATCCGACAGATTTACTTCTTTGCCTTTTATAACTTCATTATTGGAAACAGGATGTTCCATTTCAAAAGCCATAGCACTCGACATTTTTCCTATGCCCGAAGAAAGCGTATGACGGTAATCCGTTTTCTTAACTCCCAAATCGGAAAAAGATTTAATAGTGTTAAAGTTTTTCGGAACTTTTTTATTGGCAAAAACATATCCGTTCAGGTATAAATCCGTCTTTTTAAAATCTAATTTTAAGGTAAGTTGTTTTCTTACCAAATTCTCATCATCTTCATAAATACCTGATTCAATCAAAGCTTTTTTGAGTTCCGAAATATAACGGCTGTCTTCTTTGGTATGGTAATACAATTCTTCCAATACCTTTAAATCATTGGAAATATCATCATCATATTTTCGGGTATATTTATCCTGTCCGACTTCCAAAGCAAACGGATAATACCGAGCTCCACGACCAATCAACTGTGCTTCTGACAGTGTGGTTTTACCGGGCTTTCCGTTTTTTCCGTCACGGTCTTCGTATAAACGGACTATATCAAACAAGTTCAGTACGTCCCATCCTTCATTGAGTTTCTGAACAGCAAAAACTGCACGAATCGGATTGTTCTCGTCTTCTAAAGTGTTGAGCAATATCTGATTCTTTTCCGTTTCGGTATCATTGTTGGCACTCAAACAGTTTTCTTCTTTGAAATTGGCTTGTATGCGTTTGACGATTTCATTGGTCGAAATGCCTTTGGATTCAAAGAAATGAAAAGCCTTTTGTACAATCGGAACGGTAGAAGTTCTTTGGATTTTCTCAATCATTTCTATCGAAAAATCATCAATCAGCTTATGGAATTTTTCCTTGTTCTCTTCCGATTCTTTAATGGTTCGTTTGGCTTTGAACAGTATAACAGGTTTTAGGTTGATGTTGTTTGAAGTAGCCAGTTCCTGACGGTACAGGTTCAAAATCAAAGCCTGAATGATACGGTCTTGCTCATCATAATGCGAACGCACCAAATTGATTTCCTTGGAATATTTATCTATTCGGAATTGAGCCAAATCGTACTTATAAAGCACTTTATCCTGATATTTCTCGACTATTTTTCGACTTTCATAGTCCAAAGTTGCGGTAAACTCCAAAAGAATATTGTCAAAATTCATTTTATGAATACGCTCCACCAAATCTCCCCAAACATCGGCATTATTGTGATGGGCTTCATCGCCTATCAGGACAAGCTTTCTGTCCTCAAAATCTTCAAAGCTCAAACCGTTTTCCCTTACGTTTAAAAGCAAACCCGAAGTAAGCATTTGAATAGAAACAAACTTGATATTGATATTCTGATTATCAGCTTCGTCAAAATTGTCTATTTCCTTAATCAAAACATTCTTTCCGTTAATGACGATTTTGTCTTTGAACAAATATTTTGATGTTCTCTGATTCAGGAAGTTGTCTTTGGTTTTTTGAATAATGTTACTGCTGTTTACGAAAAACAGAAAATTACGATAGCCTTTTTCGTACAAATGCAATATCAAACCTGCCATAATCATCGTTTTACCGCTTCCCGTCGCCATATTGAAAAGCAAATGATACGGTTTATGAGGCTTACCTTCAAAACTTTCGGAATGACAAAGAATAAAACGCTGAAATGCTTCAATTTGATAAGGTCTTTGACCAAATCGAAGATTATCGGTTATATGTGCAGGCACTTCTACCTGTGCGATGGCTCTTTTACCAAATTCCTGTAACAATATATCATACAAAAATGCCATAGTTTTATTCTTTTATCTGATAAAAATCTTTGGTTAGTTTTTTCTCTTCTTCGGCACATTCAAACTCCTTATTGTCAAGTGCCGAACGATTCACATATAGTTGATTTTTATCTAATAATTCACATAAATGCTGTTTTTGTTCTGCCAATGTGAGTGCTTTAAATTCCTCTATATACTGTTCCTGTTTTTGAATATCCACATTGTAATTCAGAAACGATTTAGCTTTCATCTGCTCCCAAATTTGTAACAGTTCTGCTTTGTTTTTGGCATTCTCAATTTGGTCGATAAAGGTTTGGTTGTATTTTTTGAGTTCGAGATAGACGAATGAACCTCCGCCTTGCCAATTAACGGATTTTGAAATACCGCCTTGTTCTCCGTCAATAACTTTTTTCAAACGCTCCACAGCAATGGTTTCTATATAATCCATTTGTTCAATACCGATATACTGACGATTCATTTTGTGAGCCGTTGAGGCGGTTGTTCCACTTCCTAAATGGTAATCGAGAACGATGTCGTTTTTATTTGTAGTAAGTTTGATAATACGTTCAATTAATGATTCTGTTTTTTGTCCAGTTAAGTTAAAAGTTAAGTCATTTGACCTATTTAAATTACCTAAATCACTCCAAAAATTATCAATTTGTTTACCTATTGCTAATCTTTCTTTAAGATAATATTTCTCTCTTATAGTTTTGTCAGTTATGTATAACCTATTATCATTTTCTAATTCTTTGAGTTTACTCTGCTTCATACGCCATCCTTTTATCGGGCAATACCATACTTTACCATTATTGTCAATATAATCATATGTTGTTTGTGGTCCAGGCCCTCCTGTTTTTTGCAAACTAACTGTATTATATTTACCTCTACCATCGTTGTCATCTTTATTGTATGAGGCTATATCTTTCTCTTTCAATTGTGAGGTAACATTTATATTATATTCAGGAAACTTAGAATACAAATGTAAAATATCAGTATTCCAAGGCAAGTTCTTAGATACAGTTTTTCCAGCATATGTTCTATGCCAATATATAGAATTTCTAAAATTTATTCTTCCGAATACCTCATCTAACAAAACTTTCAAATATCCTTGTTCATAATCATCACATTGAACTACTATAAAGCCATCATTTCTTAATAATTCTCTTGCAACTTCCAGTCTGTTCTTCATAAAGGTCAACCAAGTCGAATGGTTAAAAGAATCGTTATATTTAAAACCATCATTACCCGTATTATAAGGCGGGTCGATGTAAATCAGCTTTACTTTTCCTGTAAATTCCTGTTTGAGTGAGTGTAAGGCTAAAAGGTTATTTCCTTTAATGATAAGGTTCTCGGTGATTGTGCCTTGTTCATTTCGGTTAAATTGATCAAGGGATTTTTCTCCGTCTTTGACAATACGCTTGGCATTAGTCAGCACTTTTGGTTCTAAAAGTTGAGTAATTTCGTCTTGCGCCAATATCTCATTGAAAAAGATTTCTTCCCGTTTGTCTTCCTCTCTGCTTTGTCCGCCTTCCAAAACACAATCTTTAAAAGGCCATACCAAAGCTACTTCATTTCGCTGTTTAAGGTATTTGCCATCAATGGTTAAGCCTACTTTGTTCTTAAACTGCGTATAACTGTCGTTCAGATAGTTTTTCTGCTCTAAAAACTGTAGAAATAGTGCTTGGTTAAAAACGGTTACGCCAGCAATTTCTTTGAAGAAATAGTCTTTTACGGTTTTGTCTTTCATCAAAAGCGTGATGAGTTCCTCATCAAAATTCTGCGCTTTGCTGATGACTACCCATTTTTTGAGTTCGCCGTTGTCGAAAACGTAATTGGGTTCTTTTTTGAGTTGGGATTCTAAAGTTTGGTATAATTTCATTTGTTTTTCAGGGTTTTATATTCACTTTAAAACCCTAAAAAAACACGTGGGCTAATTCCAATTGCTTGCTCCTGCGGTGGTCGAATACCGATAGCAAAAAGCAAAAAGGAACGCCCACGCATACCGTAGGCGTTTCCACTTTTACTTCCCCGTGCTATTGAAATTTTCGACCTTTCAGGAGCGGGATTTTAAAGCGAAACGCTAATATTTTATATGTTGTTTATTTTTTTAGTTCATTTTTATTTTTCTTCTTGTTGCGAATATAAGCTAATTTATTTTCTTTTATTATTTCTATACAAACTTTCTCTTCTCCCTCTCCAAATAAACATAAGATTGCGGTGCAGTAAAATTCTCAATAAATTCCATCGGGTCTTTTTCAACATCAAACTTTACCACCTCTTTAATCACAATGCCAAAGCCTTTTTAAAACCCACATAGTGACATGGTTCTTTTTCTATGTTTCTATGTGGTTAAATTTCGCAATAAACACTATCTAGTATTTTACGAATATAAGAAAGTTTGTCATTTATATATCCAGTTATTTAAAATTCCACGGAAAACAAATAGTTACACCCTCACCAATCGCATCAAAGGCTCAAATGAATACATAGCGGCTCTTCGTCCGGCGGCTTCTTCTCTTAAAACTAAATAACCATTGTCAACCAATTTCCGGATAATCAGCACTGCGGTGGCGTTTAGGATTTTTGTTGTACTTACAAACTTGTTATTTCTAAAAAAAGGATAAGTAAAATTGATAATCCATCCTATATTCCTTTAACTACAAATATATGTAAAATGATGTAATCTAATCATCTTGACTACGCAAAATCACTTCTTTTATAACACAAATAAGTTTGCTTACAATTCTTGAATACTAATTTCGTTGCTCACAAAAAACATGTAAATCTTGTAAGCAACGTATTTTGATGACATATTTTGTAAACAAAATCACTTGTTTACAAAAAACGTTAGAATCCTGTTGTCAAATTCTTATTACGCAGTAAAATTTTCTATAAACGCAATTAGATCTTTTTTCAGCATCAAACTTCACTACCTCTTTAATCACCATACCAAAGGCTTTTTCAGGTATATCTTCAACAACGAGAAAAGTCCGTGACCAAACTATCTACTACTTTCCGATGCAAATGTAATGTAATACTGATTATCAGTTAGTTATACGCATATAGATACGAAGCAACAGAAAGCTTTGAATTATAGCTAAGTAAGAACTAAATATAAGAAAATCGGGGGGTATAAAGATAAAAAAACCGCCCTCAAATGAGGACGGTTATTCAAGAAAACGTCAATCGCTATTACGCAACTGTTACAGAACCTAAATAAGCGCTATTGGACACTTTAGAACCATCTTCGGAAATAAACCCTAAGAATACCTCAACATCTTCCCCGGTGTATTCAGGTGGTACTGAAATGCTTTCTGATCCGGCTGACCTTGTTGGTCCAGAGGTGGTAAACACTACCTCTCCTCTTGACTCGTTATAGAGCAAAATCAAAGTTTTGTCAGTTACCATCGCACTTCCACTTCCTGAATTGTCTGTCCAGTCAACATCAACTGTTGATGCAATTGTGGAATCTGCGGTACCGCCAACGACCCCTGTAAGGTTACCACGGGTAACTAAAGCGTTTCCATAGTCAATGGAATAGTTCGGATAAGCTCCTGTTACTCCATTCTTCAAATTGTACGACATTGCAGCATTAAACTGTGTCATTTTGTTTGCATACAATTTAAACCCAGCCCGCAAGAAGTCTGTCATTGGTTGCAGGAAGTTTAACACTGTTGAAAACTTTGACCGTTGGTCAACTTGTCCTTCAGTTCTGGGGTTCGCGACACTGGAAGGTTTGATTCTTAGGTAATCGATACCCTTCCAGGTCCCACCGATTACATTCCCGATTTTTCCAGATACACCACCGAGAATACCTTGATTAATAATAGCCATAATTTTTAAATATTAATGGGTTAAACAAATGTTCGGACTTGGCACGGACTTGACACGGCTTTTGCCCTTTCATTCAAAATTACGTCAATATATATGCTATGGTTCGGTCAAGGTGATTGTTGCTTCTATTTGCTTTTATTTGCTTTATGGAACTTGATTTTTTGACAGGTTCGGGGTTCAGGATGTGATTGACTTGTTTAATAGCTTGCAAAATATTGCGCTTTTGGCAGTATCAATCATTTTTAGAGTGAGCTTCAGTTTTTGTTCGTTGGCTTCCAATAATTTCAAGGCTCGAATTGACTGTTCGAATGCCTGTAAATCTTGACTTGCATTGGATTGACTTTCTTTAAGGTGCTTTTTTAATTCCCCAATGGTGATGAAGGGGATAACAGATCCTTTCAGATAGAAATGGAATGATTTGGACTTCCAAAGTCCGAAGCAAAGCCAATACATAAAATCCTTATCGGTTTCATTGGTTGTGATGCAGACAAAGCAATTCGGACAAGGTTCATTCAGCGGTTTTCCGCTATTCAATCCTTTATTGAGTATAAAGAAATGAGGTTCAGAATAATTCTGGTTTAATCGGTGGGTTTTGATGCGAAACGTTTTCATACAGTGAGCCATTAAATATTTGCTCGCTTCGCTTCGCACATTCATTTTTAAAAGAGAAAAGAAAAAAGGAAAAAAAATAAAAGAGAAAGCTCTGTTACAGGCGGGTATGGAGGGGTTGTCAAGGTTTTTGGAAAAAATACTACCCAAAGGGTGGAGATTTTTATCAAAACCCGTAGGGCTTGACCTTGAAAATCCCTTTGAGCGTTGGCATTGAGCGTACCCGCCTATATTTGCTTTCCTCTATTATTTATTGACTTATCATATACTTCTAAGGAGAAAAAAAAAGAGCCCCCTAAAAGGGAAGCTCTGATAATGATAACTCTAACCAAAATAAGCGAATGGTGTAATCTGTAACACCGCAATGAACAACGCCTAAAAAGAAAGGACGACCTGAGTAACGAACACCCGCTAACAACCAACGGCTACCACAACGGACTGAAAAAAGTGACTTATACATAATGAAATAAATTAAATTAAACATAGTGCCGTATCACAGGAACGGTGCGATTGGTGCAAGGGCTGTGGGAAAAAAATACTACCTAAAAGGTGGAGATTTTTTTATCCAACAGGCGAAGCGAACCCTTGTGGCTCTCGCATCCGCACGCCTGTACCTTTGCTCTATGTTTGAGTTTTTTATTTCTCTATAATCGAATTGAGAATTAGACTGACTATTTGAAACTGCATTAATTGAAGGATATAATCAAAAGACGGATTTCTAAAAGAAACTAAGTTCAATTATAAACTGGAATGTGTATCGTTAGTCAAATCGTGCGTAAACGCAGGTAAAAACAGCCTTGAGCTAATCGGCTGGACAATGGCTGCAAGTAGTGAGGCACGAACGGATTGCGGACTTTGGACAAGCAACGCGAGCCGCCTGCGAGTGGAGCAAGGGTGCTACCAATAGAAGCCCTGATAAGGGTGGTTTGTAGCTATGTGTGAAGTGGAACGTAGCCTTTTTGTAATTTTTCTTTACACAAAAAGGCGGAGTGCAACGGAACTTACACAAGGCTTACCGCTTTAATAGCCATAGCGATAGCGGAGGCAAATCAAACAGCATTAAGCCGCAGCCCGCAGCGACCCGCAGGCGAGCAAAATTATGGGTAGTGGTTGGATTTTTTGCGACTGACTGGAGGAACGGAAGGAAGTGGCAAAAAAGACAAGGGAACTACCGTGACAACTGACTGAGGAACGCAATAAAAGTGACAAGCTGCGTAGCGTTAGCGAAGCACCCGAAGGGCATTGCAGCTCTTTTTTTGACCTTTTAAAATTGAAGTATTCCAAAAAATGTGCTGTAATGGCTTGGCGATTTTATTTGCTGACGACCGAAGGCGGAACACCGCTTTACCTGCGTTTGGATGCGCGTTGGGAAAAGCAAGTGTACGACTGAATGAGGTGTAGAGAAACGAAACCGATTGAAGGAGTACTCTTGCTGCGCGTTGCTGGAAGTGGGTGATTGTAGAGAGTGAGGCACGAACGAACGAAAAGAACCGACTGGAAGCAAGTGGCTGTGCGGTTGGCTAAATTTTGAAGATTATTGTTTTTTTTTAAGCAACGGGTTGGAGGACAAAATTGAATTCGTTTTTTGCATATCAATGAAAACACTTCTTCCGTGTTGAACAAATTTATCAAGTAATCCTCCAGAAACTTCAAGCGTTTCTAATAATAGATAACCTATGACGAAATCAATAAGAAGGCTAATGTAAAGCAATTCATATTCAGTAAAAATATCTCTATTACCTAAATTACTGTGAGTATGGTAATCTCTTGACCTAACGACTTTATTTGGAAATTCCTTCCAGATTTCTTTGTCCATATCGCTAATAAGAATAAACAATTGTTTATGACGATTTATTTCTGTTGCGAGTTTTATCTTTTTTATTTTGAAATGGGTTTTTATATATGCTTCATATGCAGCTATGCTATTCGTAAATCTTTTGTTATGACTACTCTGTCTGGAAATAAAGTTTTCCAATAGCTTATCCAAACAGAATTTAAATATTTCGTTTGAGTAAGCACCATTTAAAACTTTATGTAAATCATCTTTAACCTCAAAATACGTAGTATGAACATAGGTGTTTTTTGATTTGGTTAATTTTTTATCGTTATAATAAACTTCCTGCCAATCATCACACGATGGGCACTTAAATCCAAATTTGTCGAATTGTGCAGAACCTCCGCGTAGTAATTGCAAAACTCTTTGAAAGTGGTCGTAGATTTCAATAGCTTCAAGAATATCAATATATTCTTCGGTTTGGAACGAAATTTCGCCTTTGTTTTTAATATTTAACTCGGCTCTATTACTCTGGAGATTTAAATAATGCCTAATTGTAATTTTAAGATTTTTGTCTGAAATCAGATATTCATCATTAAACTCTGTCGAATTAAGTTGTTTTTGTTTGAGGTCATACCACGTACGATGATTCACCCACTTAACAATTGCTTCATTAACTACATAGAATTGATTGATTTTTAAATTAAAGGGATCTACAAAGTGAGAAAGACCAATAAAGGTATAGGTTGGATTATAAATTCGAACTTCGGACACACCAGAAGTTGACTGTTGAATATGACAATCGACGAAGGTTAAAAAACCTAATCCGTTAAAGGCGCCTAAAATTTGAAGTTCTTTATAAAATCTTCCTGTAGAATGAAGATTAGTTTCAATTAATATTTCATCATCATCGAATGACAGAACAGCAAACTTTTTTATATCCGACTCCTCGGTAAACCAAACTTCCCCATAATACTTTTTATCCTTTTTCATTTAATAGTTTTAAAGCGTGGTTGGTTGTTGTTTTAAAGAAAATCTTTATAAAAACCAAAGATTGTCCTTGCCAAATTCTGGTATTTCGTTACCGTCAAAGTGTGGTAGCATTTCTGCAACCATTTCAGGGTAATTATTAGTTATACAGACTCTACTT
>CAYPCZ010000047.1:0-19024 GCA_964409345.1 uncultured Flavobacterium sp.
TTAACGTTTTGCCGGTGAAGTTCTTTATAAAAGAAGGTATAAGTCAAGTTTTTGATAGGAAAATTGGACAATTTTCCTATCAAAAACAGGCATTTAACATACTGATGTTTAATCACTTATAACACAAAAAGCGTTGTTAGATGCTTGCTGCTTTTAAAAAGGTAAAAAATAGCTATTTTAACATTCTTTTAGTTTTTTTTATATCTTTATGCTTTCTGTTTACTAAGTCAAACTATAAAAAACAACCTTATGAAAATAATTTTACTCATTATCTCCCTGCTTATTTCGGTTGCTACCCACGCCATTTCAATACCCGATTCGTTACAAAACAAAAGCCTTGATGAGTTGCATCAGCAAGCCAGATATTGGTTTAAAAACCAACAACACGACAAAGGAATACTCTATTTTGAAGCTTATAAAGCCAAACTCAATCAAAACCCGCAGCGGCTGGTGAACGGTTATCGAAGTATGGCAAATTGGCAATCTGATTTGAAGCTAAGGCTCACTTATGCTGATAGTGCGATAGCTATAGCCAAACAAAATAAAAATGCAGAGCTCATAGGTAGTGCCTTATATACCAAAGGAGTAGGTTATTATGCACACAATAAATGGAGTCAAGCCTTGAAATACTATCTCAAAGCCGACCAATATATTAATCAAACTCAAAACGACTATCTTAAACACAAAATAAAATACGCTATTTTTCAAGCAAAATATACTTTAGGAAAATTTGATGAAGCCCTCCCGATTATTGAAAAGTGTGTGGCATATTTTGGTGCTCATCAAGATTATAATCACCAAAGAGGGTATCTTAATGCATTGCACTCACTAAGTTTATGCCTTAATCGTTTAGAGCGTTACCCAGAAAGTTCGCAGGTTAATCATCTGGGAATTATTAAAACCAAAGAGTTTGAAATAGACCAAATGAAAGAGTTTTTCATTAGTTCTGAAGGACTTAACCTATATGCATTAAAATCCTATTCAGAATCAATAGACAATCTCACCCAAGCCATTCCGCTACTGATTGCACAACAAAACACCAGACAGCAAAGCCTCGCCTATTTCTTTTTAGGCAAAAACTATATCGAGCTCGACCATATGCCACAGGCCATAAGCTATTTCAAAAAAGTAGATTCGCTCTTTGGTCAGAGCGGTTACCTGCGAGACGATATGGGTACGGCTTATACCCACTTGATAGAACACGCCCAAGCCAATCAGGATTTAGCCTTAGAACTCTATTATACTAACCGCCTGCTCGAAGCCGACCAATTTATAAACAGCCAATACAAAGATGTAGTGGTTCGCCTCCACAAAGACTATGATGTGAAGAGGCTTCAGGCATCAAAAATCCGTATCGAAGAACAATTACAACAAAAAAAGGCAGGTATTACCGGGCTTTTTGTTCTCTTGCTTGTTGTCTTTATAGGCTTAGACATCATCTGGCTACGATATATTTACTACAAAAAACAATTCAAAAAAACCTATGAGGAGTTTATTCTCCTGCAAAAGAACATCCAAGCCAAAGTCTTAGCTCAAAACGCACAACCACCGGCCGCTCCCAAAAAATGTAAGATTAGTGAAGAAGTCTTGCAACGTATCGCCAAAGGCTTAGATCAATTTGAGAAGAACAAAGGTTTTGCCAAAGAAAACATGAATTTGACAACGCTGGCCATAAGCATAAAAACCAATAAAAGCTACCTCAGCGAAGCCATAAACCTGCTCAAAGGTGTCGATTTTAATACCTATATCGATGCGCTACGCTTGGATTATCTTATGGAGCTAATGCCAAACAAGACTTATCGTGAATATAAAATAGAAGCCCTTGCCAAAGAAATTGGCTTTAGCTCAGCCCGCGGGTTTAACGACTTCTTTAAAAGGCACTCCAAAATGAGTTTCTCTCAATTCCTCCACACATATGAGCAGGAGTTAAAAGCTTGTTATGCCTCCGGAATCTCGGAATCAGCATAAAAAGTCAAACAAATTCAGGTGACAAGAGTGCTCAGGAAACAAAGGTGTGTGTAATCATGCTGAACTTATTTCAGCATCTCGTGCTGAAACAAGTTCAGTTCGCAAGCTTATATCGTTCGGCAGCTTCGAGTAGTGACGACAGCTTTCCGCTTGTTGTAAAGATGTAAATTTCGGGCTTAGAAAAATAAAACCAACCATTACGCGAAACCGCGGTTACCAGCTAACGCAATATGCTAATGATTATTTATCATCTTTTTCATAACCTTCATAGTAATAAGATTGTTCAATTCCTTTAAAAATAATTTCTCTATTATCAATCTCGCTTGTTAAATTTTCTTTTAATAAAGTTCTTAACTCTAAGTCATTAATCGGACTTCTCTCCATAGATTGTAAATAAAGCGTTTTGTCAACGAATTGCCAATTGACAACTTTGCCAAGTCTGTTTTTCAGAATCATATCTAACCAAATTCGCATAGATCTTCCATTACCCTCAAGAAACGGATGAGCAATATTCATTTCTACATATTTTGCAATAATTTCTTCAAAATTATTCTCGGTCATTTGTTCTATTTTAACCAAGATTTCTTCTAAGTACATTGCATTTGCAAATCTAAAACCTCCCTTTGAAATATTCATTTTACGGACCTCCCCAGCGAAATCATACAATCCGCCGAATAAGTAGTTATGAATTTGTTGTAGACCTTTGGTCGTACCAACTTCTATTTTGCTAATATCATTCGATTCAAACAAGCGATATGCATTTTCTATACTGTTCTTATCAATGTTTTTCATAGAGATATCAAACTTTATATTTTAGTTTTACAAAAATACTTTAAATGGTTGGCATATCATATAAGAATGTTTTGATTTTCCGTATTTCCTTCGAAGTAGTTTCGCCCCGAGCGCTTGCTGGCAACAACAGAGCCTTAGACTTATAGACCCTGAAATAAATCAGTGTGACAAAGGAGTCACAAGGTGTGTATAAAAGACTAGATTTGTCATGCTGAACTTGTTTCAGCATCCAGCATCTCGTGCTGAATTCGTTCAGTTCGCAAGCTCGTTGTCAGCATTTCGTGCTTGACTCAAGTTGTTCAATAATACGCTATAAAAAACCCTGTTATAGCTATGCTATAACAGGGGATATTGCTTATAATTAAACGTGTGTTACGCCTCAAAATTGACCTTTCGCAGGGGCTTGGCTTTTTGATTGGTAATGGCAATTTGCAGCACCTCGCTCATCTCTTTGACATAATGAAAGGTGAGTCCCTCTACATATTCTGCTTTGATTTCATCCACATCGCGTTTGTTGTCGTGGCAAAGAATGATTTCTTTGATTTTGGCTCTTTTGGCCGCCAGAATTTTTTCTTTAATTCCCCCAACAGGAAGTACTTTTCCGCGAAGGGTAATCTCGCCGGTCATCGCCAAACTTTTCTTTACTCTTTTTTGCGTAAGAGTAGATACCAGTGAGGTGAGCATCGCAATACCTGCACTGGGTCCGTCTTTTGGAGTGGCACCTTCGGGCACGTGAATATGAATGTTGTTGGTTGCCAAAGTAGTAGTATCTATTCCCAAAGCCTCAGCGTTTGACTTGATATACTGCAGGGCTAAGGTCGCCGATTCTTTCATTACTGTTCCCAGGTTACCCGTCAGGCTCAAATCGCCTTTTCCAGCCGAAAGAATAGATTCGATGAATAAGATATCTCCGCCTACACTGGTCCACGCCAAGCCCGTTACTACCCCGGCCCTGTCGTTGTTTTCATATCGGTCTCTTTCTAATCTTGGTGCTCCCAGAACTTCAATTATTTTCTCGTCAGTAACCCGCACTTCATACGCTTCTTCCATAGCTATGGATTTGGCGATGTTTCTAATCACTTTGGCGATTTGCTTTTCTAAACCTCTCACTCCTGATTCTCGAGTATATCCTTCTACAATTTTCTCTAATTGACGCTTTCCGATAGACACTTCTTTGGCAGTCAGACCATGCGCTTCAAGTTGCTTAGGGAGCAAGTGTCGCTTAGCAATTTCGATTTTTTCCTCGATGGTATATCCGGTCATTCTGATGATTTCCATCCGGTCTCTAAGGGCAGGCTGAATGCTCGACATATTGTTTGAGGTAGCAATAAACAATACTTTAGACAGGTCATACCCCATCTCTAAGAAGTTGTCATAAAACTCCGAATTCTGCTCTGGGTCAAGTACTTCAAGCATCGCTGACGAAGGATCACCGGTATGTGAGCTCGAAAGCTTGTCGATTTCGTCCAGTACAAACACCGGATTAGAGGTGCCGGCTTTTCTGATGCTCTGGATGATTCTCCCTGGCATAGCCCCGATGTAGGTCTTTCGGTGCCCTCTAATCTCCGCCTCGTCACGCATTCCGCCCAGCGAAATCCTTACGTATTCTCTTCCTAAGGCTTCGGCTACAGACTTTCCGATAGAAGTCTTTCCTACTCCCGGCGGACCATACAAACAAATAATAGGCGATTGCATATCGTTACGGAGTTTCAACACCGCCAAGTGCTCGATGATTCGTTTCTTTACGTCATCCAGACCAAAATGATGTTTATCTAATATCTTTTGAGCTCTTTTCAGGTCAAACTTATCTTTGGAATAAGTGCCCCAAGGAAGCTCCAGATATAAATCCAGGTAGTTGCGTAAAATACCAAAATCAGGCGACTGCGGATTGGTGCGTTGCAGTTTTGCCAATTCTTTTTCGAAATGTGCCTGTACCTTCTGGTCCCACTTTTTGCTTTTGGCCTTTTCACGCATTTCTTCTATTTCCTGATCATACGACACTCCACCGAGCTCCTCCTGAATGGTTTTCATCTGCTGATGCAAAAAATATTCACGCTGCTGTTGGTCTAAATCAAAACGTACTTTGGATTGGATGTCGTTTTTGAGCTCTAATTTTTGCAACTCCAGATTCATATACCGAAGCGTCTCTAAGGCTCTTTGTTTCAAGTCAGGTATCTCTAATAACTCCTGCTTTTCTTTAAGAGGAAGATTCATATTAGATGAAACAAAGTTGATTAAAAACGAATTGCTCTCAATGTTCTTGATTGCAAAAGTTGCCTCCGAAGGGATGTTAGGATTTTCTTGTATGATGTTTATCGCCAGCTCTTTGATGTTTTCAGCAATAGCTTTAAATTCGGTATCATCTTTTTCAGGACGCAGGTCTGAAAACTCTTTGATAGTTGCCTTGATATAGGGCTCTTCGGAAGTTATGGTATCGATTTCGAAACGCTTTTTACCCTGTATGATGATGGTTATATTTCCGTCAGGCATCTTTAGCACTTTGAGAATTCTTGCTACCGTACCAATGGTATTGATGTCCTTAGCTGTAGGGTTCTCAACGTCTTCTTCTTTTTGCGAAACCACCCCTATGGTTTTTTCTTTGGCATTTGCGTCGTTAATAAGCTTTATAGACTTGTCTCTTCCTGCGGTTATCGGGATAACCACTCCCGGAAACAAAACCATATTTCGCAAAGGTAAGATTGGCAGCTCTTTGGGCAAAGACTCATTGTTCATCTCCTCTTCGTCTTCGGGAGTTAAAAGCGGAATCAATTCTGCTTCGGAGTCAAAATCTTGTAGTGACATATTGTCAAGTGATATTATTTTTTGTTTGGACATAATTATTTTTTAGTCATTTTGTCATTAAATACCAGAGCAAACCCAAGTTCTGGAGGCTCACTCAAATATAATCTACTGATAATCAGCGAAAGCAATTATCAATAGACCATTTGGCAGTAGTTAAGTTCAATCTTTATGCCATCAACAAAAATAAACAAAAAACATTATAAACCTCTACCTGTCTTTGCCGATTACTTTGGCACTTTATCTGGTGGGGTGAAACAAAAATCCCGAAATAATTACTACTTCGGGATTTTTGTTGTTTATATGGCTTTGGATTTCTTGTCAAAATACATTTCTCTAAAACTTTCATTCCTGTATTTATCAGTTTTCCTAAATAGGACATCCGGGGTAACATCATGGGGATTTTCGAACCCACACGCCCCGATGAATTCTGCCACAGCTTTCATGGTGTTTCTATGGAAGTTAGCCACCCTGACGCTCTTATCTGTAACATCTAACCCTTTATATAGTGATTTGTCTTGTGTAGCAATCCCAACCGGGCATTTACCGCTATCACATTGTAGTGCCTGAATACACCCCAAAGCAAACATCATCCCTCTTGCACTATAACAAGCATCAGCTCCAAAAGCCATAGCTTTGGCAATATCAAACGAAGTAATGATCTTGCCTGAAGCAAGAATTTTCATATCATTTCTAAGGCTGTGTTTTTTGAGTAGCGAGGTTACAAAAACCAGGGCATCGGCAACCGGCATCCCAATATAATCAATAAACTCCATCGGGGCTGCTCCGGTTCCTCCTTCTGCTCCATCTAAGGTTATGAAATCAGGCTTGATTCCGGTTTGTAACATCGCGTCTACGATGTCTTCAAATTCGTCTTTACGACCAATACAAAGCTTAAACCCGACCGGCTTTCCTCCCGATAACTCACGGAGCTTTTGTATAAAATAAATCAATCCCACGGCATCAGAAAAAGCAGAATGGGCAGAAGGTGAATGTACATCTGTGTGGGGCTCTATATTACGGATAGCTGCAATCTCTGGGGTGTTTTTTTGAGCTGGAAGCAGACCCCCGTGCCCGGGTTTGGCTCCTTGCGAAAGCTTTAATTCAATCATTTTCACCTCCGGATAATTGGCTCTTTGAGCAAATAATTCTTCATTAAAAGACCCGTTAGCATCTCTACACCCAAAATATCCGGTTCCGATTTGCCATATTAAATCTCCGCCTTGACGGTGATATTCACTAATTCCTCCTTCTCCTGTATTGTGAGCAAAGTTAGCCAGTTTAGCTCCTCGGTTGAGCGAAATAACGGCTGTTTTACTTAGTGCCCCATAGCTCATTGCACTAATGTTATACAAACTCAAACTATAAGGTTGCTTGCAGTCTTTTCCGCCTACAAGTGTTCTAAAAGTCTCCGGGTTGGCCTTTTTCGGATAAATAGAGTGAGCTGCCCACTCATAGCCTACTCGAGTAGGCTCATCTTGCATACCGAATGCCACCGTTTCTTTTTCGTTTTTAGCTCGTTGATACACAATAGAGCGCTGACGCCTGTTAAAAGGCTTACCATCGGTTTCACCTTCAAAAAAATACTGACGAAACTCAGGACGAACCGACTCAAACAAATACCTGAAACGTGCCAGAAAAGGGAAATTCTTACGCAAGGTATGTTTGCTCTGAATTGTATCAAATAATATCAATTCGAGTAGAAAAACCGGAACTATTAAAGTCCAATACGACCACGATCTAAAAGCTATTAAGGCTATATTTATTGCCAGAAGCAATAACACCATAGACCAAACTAAGGTACGTACGCTTAAACTTTTTACAATCTTTTTTACCATAATTAAAAAAATATGAGTCTAAAAACAGAACGATTAAATAGAAAATGAATGTTGCCTTTTGTTTATAAAGATACCGGTGATAAACAAAATCACTGTCCTAATGCTCAAATTCAAGCATAACTTATCAGAAAGGAAGTCTAACAAAGACTGAAGTCGAAAAACTCTCATTATATATTGAGCAATTCTTAGGTTTTATGGGGCAAAATTACTGCTATTTATACGAACTCCAAAATAAAAGCAATTGATTTTTAGGATTTTCACTCTTTTTAACTTCTTTGTTGCCAACAGATTTGATTAAGAACAGATTGCAGATTCCATTGCTGTGATTTATCATAACTCAACTGCCCGTTCTGAACCACCAAAGGACAATCAAAATTATTAGTATACAACCCTCCGGTACCTAATCCTTGAGACATTAAATTGTGTTGCAAAAACGTAAATTGAGCTATGGCATTTAGCCCAATAT
This sequence comes from uncultured Flavobacterium sp., assembly GCA_964409345.1. GTDB lineage: Bacteria > Bacteroidota > Bacteroidia > Flavobacteriales > Flavobacteriaceae > Flavobacterium. The sequence goes on from CAYPCZ010000047.1 coordinate 7,864, forward strand.
TTGATTCTAAAGCAGAGGTTATCCACCACCCTATCTCATGTTTTTCTGCCAGACGAATCCACTCTTTTGAGCCTTGAATTCCGCCCACTAAACTTGGTTTTAGAATGATGTATTGTGGTCTTATTTTTTGTAACAATGCTTCTTTTTCTTCGACAGAGAATACCCCGATAAGCTCTTCGTCCAGAACAATAGGAATTGGAGTGGATTTACATAGCTCTGCCATACTGTCAGGTAAGTTTTTTTTGATAGGTTGTTCTATACTATGTATTTTATAACCAGATAGTTGATTTATTTTATATAAAGCTTCACTTTCATCAAAAGCACCGTTCGCATCGACCCGTATCTCAATTTGTTTTTCGCTGAAATTAGCTCTAATAAAGTCTAATAAATCGAGTTCGCTATCAAAATCGATGGCTCCAATTTTAAGTTTTATGCACGAGAATCCTTGGTGAATTTTTTCTTGAATCTGTTCTTTCATATAGGCTTTTTCTCCCATCCAAACCAGCCCATTAATAGGAATGTTTTCTTCTGATTTTGTAAATTCAGATTCAAAAATTTCAAACGGATTTTTGGTTTCTAAAGAATAAAAAGCAGTTTCAATTCCGAATTGAATCGAAGGAAATTCCATTAGCTCTTTCCATAGTTTTCTTCTTCCTAAATAGATGTGCTCACAAGCCCATTTTAGCTTTTCTTCATAATCCTCTCGATCGTCAATACTCAAGCCTCTAAGGATACCACACTCCCCTATCCCGGTTTTGCCGTTTTGCTCTATAACAATAAACCAAGTTTCTTTTTGCCTAAGCACACCTCTTGAAGTGCCGCTGGGACGTTTGAAGTCTAAGATGTATTTATAATAGGTTGCTTTCATAAAATGCTTTTAAAGAATAAATTTATATCACTACTGCCGTACCGCTAGCCGTTACCATAAGCATACCTCCTTTGCTTCCTAATGTTTCGTAATCCAAGTCTATGCCGACTATTGCGTTAGCGCCAAGCAAAATAGCTCGCTGTTTCATTTCTTCGAGTGCGGTGTCTTTTGCTTGTATAAGCACTTTTTCATACGTCGAAGAACGCCCTCCGAAAAAATCGGTTAAGCCTGCCATAAAATCTTTAATAACGTTGGCTCCAATAATGGTTTCTCCAGTCACGATTCCTTTGTATTCTCTAATGGGACTTCCTTCGATAGTGGGTGTGGTTGTTAAAATCATCGTGTGTGTTTTTTAAGATTAAGACTGTTAGTTGTATCATACAAATCAAAACAGGCTGTGTTTGGACAAATTTACGATTATAAGATGACTCCCAAAATTATAATTTTAGTTACATTTGTCAGCATCAAACCTTATCTAAATGAAAAGTATAAGAAATTTTGTTCCCCATGTTTTAGCTCTACTTGGCTTTGTAATTGTTTCGCTTATTTATTTTTACCCTGTGCTACAAAGCAAAGAAATCTATCAATCTGATATTGTTCAATACATCGGAATGGCAAAAGAACAAAACGATTTCCGTAAAGCAGAAGATACCGAACCGTATTGGACAAATTCCGCTTTTGGAGGAATGCCTACTTATCAGTTGGGAGCAAAATATCCGCATAATTACGTAAAAAGTTTAGATTCAGTTTTGCGTTTTTTGCCTCGTCCTGCTGATTATCTGTTTTTGTATTTCATAGGGTTTTATGTACTTCTTTTAGCTTTACGAATCAAACCGCTTAAAGCTTTTATCGGAGCTTTGGCTTTTGGTTTTTCGACCTATTTAATCATTATTCTCGGAGTCGGACACAATGCAAAAGCTCATGCAATTGCTTATATGCCTTTGGTTGTAGCGGGAGTTTTACTCGTTTTTCAGCGAAAATACATTTTAGGTGGATTGCTCACTATGGTAGCAGCAGCACTGGAAATTCAGGCCAATCACTTTCAGATGACCTATTACCTTTTGTTTTTACTGTTGATTATCGGAATTTATTATAGTTATTTATTTATCAAAGTCAAAGAATATAAAGCACTTGCGAAAATTGTCGGAGTATTTGTCGTAGCTGGAATTTTAGCCGTTGGAGCAAACGCTACAAATTTGATGGCTACTTCAGAATATGCTAAAATAAGTACCAGAAGTAATAGCGAGTTGACTACAAATCCGGACGGAAGCCCGAAAACATCAAGTAATGCAATGTCTTACGAATATATTACCGAATACAGTTACGGAAAAGCAGAAAGCCTGAACCTTATTGCTCCACGACTTTTTGGAGGAGGAAATTCAGAAAAATTAGACGAAAAATCAGAGGTTCATCAGTATTTAGTAAGCCAAGGAGTACCTTATGATTACATTAGTCAGTTCCGAGATAATTTCGGAAGAACTTATTGGGGAGACCAACCGATTGTAGCTGCACCTGCTTATATCGGAGCTGTGGTTTTCTTCTTGTTTATCTTGGCTTTATTCGTTGAAAAGCGAAAAATAAAATATGTGTTTTTGGCAGGTGCAATTTTGTCACTTTTGCTTTCTTGGGGAAAAAACTTTCCGTTATTGACTGATTTTTTCATTAATAACGTACCGATGTATAACAAATTCAGAGCGGTTTCATCTATTCAGGTAATTTTGGAATTGTGTATTCCCGTTTTGGCGGTTTTAGGATTGGCTTCTTATATAAAAGCAAGCAAAGAAGAACAGTGGGATTCGCTCAAAAAAGCTGGAATTATAACGCTCGGATTACTTGTAATACTTCTTTTCGGAAAAGGAATGTTCAACTTCACCTCTCCCAATGATGAGTATTTAATTAATTATTTAAATCAAATTGTTCAGGATAATTCTTTCGGATACGGATTTATGGAAGCCTTGCGAGCCGACAGAGCTTATATGTATTCGACTGATTTGATACGCAGTATTCTACTGGTTGCTTTTTCCGGGTTAATTTTAGTTTTGTTTCACAAAGACAAACTCAAAACCAATGTCGCTATTGTCCTTATCGGAGTTCTGATGATTGGCGATTTGTTTTTGGTTGGTAAGAATTATGTGAATGAAGACAGTTTTGTAGAAAGCTACAGAATGCAAGAGCCTTTCGCTCCTACTGCGGCTGATAGAGCTATATTAGAGGACACTTCACATTTTAGGGTTTTTGAGTTTCAAGGTGCTATGAGCAGTGCGAGAACTTCGTATTTTCATCAATCAGTTGGAGGATATAGTGCTGTAAAACCCAAGAAAATTCAGGAGTTGTACGATTATCAGATAACTCAAGGAAATCATGAAATACTGAATATGCTCAACGTAAAGTATATTTTAGATACAGATGAAGAAGGTAATACAGTTCCGATGCTAAACGATAAGGCCTACGGAAATGCTTGGTTTGTGAATGAAATTAAGACTGTAGATTCAGCTGATGAAGAAATGAAAGCGTTGGGAAAATTAAATCTCAAAGACAAAGCGGTAATTAGTTTTGCATCTAATAATGCGATGTCAATAAAATCAATGGGGAATTTCAAAAAAGATTCATTAGCACACATTCAATTAGTTACTTACAAACCAAACTATTTAAAATATCAATCTTCAAACGAATTTGACGGATTGGCTGTTTTCTCCGAAATTTATTATCCTTATGGTTGGATTGCAACGATAGACGGAAATGAAGCTGAAATTTTTGAAGTAAATTATACCCTGCGAGCTTTGCAAATCCCGAAAGGAAATCATACGATTGAATTTCGTTTTGAACCACAAGTCGTAAAAACCGGAAGCTCTATTGCTCTTACCAGCTCACTAATTATGATGTTACTTATAGCAGGCGGAATTTATTTTGGTATCCGAAGGAAGGAATAAAACTTTTACAAATAAATTAACAACAGAAAGGCTTCCTAAAATTATTCATGAAGCTTTTCAGTATAAAAACAGTTCAAAATCTTATGCCACTTTAAAAACCTTTTAAAGAACACTTTTTAACTTATAAATGTTAATAACTTCCGTTGAAAAACCTGCACTTAACGCTTGCAAAAATCAGGGTTTTTCCGTATATTTGCTTGTTATTGACAATTAAGAAATATTATGAGTGAAGAAGTAAAAAAGAACAATTATTCTGCCGATAGCATTCAAGCTCTAGAAGGAATGGAGCACGTAAGAATGCGCCCTTCGATGTATATCGGAGATGTCGGGCCTAGGGGATTGCACCATTTGGTTTATGAAGTAGTTGACAACTCGATTGACGAGGCAATGGCAGGACATTGTGATACGATACACGTAATTATCAATCCCGATAATTCCGTCTCTGTAGAAGATAATGGCCGTGGTATTCCTGTTGACATCCATAAAAAAGAAGGCGTTTCTGCTCTTGAAGTAGTCATGACCAAAATCGGAGCTGGAGGAAAGTTCGACAAAGATTCTTATAAAGTTTCTGGAGGTCTTCACGGTGTAGGTGTTTCGGTGGTGAATGCACTCTCTGATCACCTTAGAGCTACCGTACACAAAGACGGTAAAATATATGAACAAGAATACTCAAAAGGTAAAACACTATATCCGGTAAAACAAATCGGGGAAACCGATAAATCAGGTACTATAGTTACCTTCCATCCTGATGCAACAATCTTTACCCAAACTATAGAATATACCTACGAAACGCTTGCTAATCGTATGCGAGAGTTATCGTTCTTAAACAAAGGGATTACTATAACCCTTACAGACAAAAGAGAGACAAACAAAGACGGTAACTTTATCGCCGAGACTTTTCATTCTACTGAAGGGCTGAAAGAGTATATTCGCTACCTCGACGGAAATAGAGAACCAATTGTTTCTGATGTGATTAGTATGGAAAGCGAAAAAGGAGATGTTCCGGTTGAAGTTGCACTAATCTATAACTCGAGCTATTCCGAAAATATTTTTTCGTATGTAAACAACATCAATACACATGAAGGAGGAACTCATTTATCTGGTTTTAGACGTGGACTGACCAATACCCTAAAAAAATATGCCGATTCATCGGGTCTATTAGATAAACTAAAATTTGAAATCGTCGGAGATGACTTCCGCGAAGGACTGACAGCCATTATTTCTGTTAAGGTGCAAGAGCCGCAATTTGAAGGGCAAACCAAAACTAAATTAGGAAACAGAGAAGTTGTAGCTCCAGTATCGCAAGTGGTTTCTGAAATGTTAGAAAACTACCTCGAAGAAAACCCTATTGATGCCAAAATTATTGTCCAAAAAGTAGTCCTTGCTGCTCAAGCACGTCATGCTGCTAAGAAAGCAAGAGAAATGGTACAACGTAAAACCGTTATGGGAAGTGGCGGACTGCCAGGCAAGCTATCAGATTGCTCAGAAACCGATCCGGCAAAATGCGAAGTGTTTTTAGTCGAAGGAGATTCAGCAGGAGGAACTGCAAAACAAGGGCGGGACAGGAACTTTCAAGCCATTATGCCACTGCGCGGAAAAATTCTTAACGTAGAGAAAGCCATGCAACACAAGGTTTTCGAAAACGAAGAAATCAGAAATATATTTACTGCACTCGGAGTAACAGTAGGAACTGAGGAAGACAGTAAAGCACTTAACATAGAGAAACTTCGCTACCACAAAGTAGTAATTATGTGTGATGCTGATGTTGACGGTAGTCATATCGCCACCCTAATCCTTACATTCTTCTTCCGTTTTATGCGCGAACTTATCGAAAACGGGCACGTGTACATTGCTACTCCACCTCTATATTTGGTCAAAAAAGGAAACAGAAAAGAATACGCATGGGATGATGACCAACGTGATATGATTATCCAAAAAATGGGAGGAGGCGTATCTATACAACGTTATAAAGGTCTAGGAGAAATGAACGCTGAGCAACTTTGGGATACTACGATGAATCCAGAAAACAGAACACTTCGCCAAGTTACCATAAACAGTTTGCAGGAGGCTGATCGAGTTTTTTCTATGCTTATGGGTGACGAAGTGCCACCTCGTAGAGAATTCATCGAGAAAAATGCAGTCTATGCGAAAATAGACGCATAATTAAAGGCTCTATCTTAAACTAAAAAATCCCTAAATTCTTAGGGATTTTTTTTGCTCTATACACCATAAAGTAATTATGTGAGATTTAACACAGACTCTACAATAGCTATAATGTTTTATTATATATTGATTTTTTAGTCTTTTTTTAACAACGTCATCAATAATATTATATATTTGTACTCATGTTAAATAAAACTAAATTATGAAAAAAGCAATTTTATTATTCAGTGTAGGTTTAATCTCAAGTTCTGTTTTTTCTCAAGGTTTTGAGACTATAATTTTTGCATCAGATGATGCAAACAAATTGGCAAAAAACTATGTTAATCCATTTGTAAAAGGATTCATGGCTGATTTAAACTCGGGGTGGTACACTACTGCAAAAACCCACGATAAATTCGGCTTTGATATAACCATTAACCCAAGTGTAGCATTTGTACCTACTGCCGATGAATTTTTTGATTTTAATCCAAATGATTATAGGCACCTCTCCTTGCCTAATGGAGAAACTTCGCTCCCTACTCTGATGAGCAGCTCCGAACAACAAACCATGGTCAGAGTAAGTATCCCCTTTGATAATCAAACTTATCAAGTAGCTGAATTTGAAATGCCAAAAGGTATTGGAGGAGATTTACCTTTTAATGCTGTGCCTTTACCTATGATCCAAGTTGGAGTGGGCCTACCTACACGGACCGATCTTAAATTACGATTTCTCCCGAACATAAATATTGCTGATGAAGCAAAAATTAACCTATTTGGGTTAGGTTTGCAGCATGACATAGGGCAATATTTAAAATTATCCTATACGCCACTTAATTTATCCGTATTAGCTGCTTATACTTCTTTAGATATTTCGCACAAAATGGAAGACGAGCAAAACCTACAAAATATATCTTTCGAAAATGCAGAAGCAACCTTCGAAACTGCTGCCTGGACAATACAAGCTCTGGCATCATTAGATTTCAAGTTTGTTACGCTATACGGAGCATTGGGTTACAATCACGGCAAAACCGATGTCCGTATGAAAGGAGATTACACCATGCTATATGAAGTAGAAGATGAAAACGGAAACACCATCGGTACATTCACTGAAGAAATAAAAAACCCTATCAATCTGAACTTTAAAGAAAATGGTATGAACGGAACATTAGGTGTACGCCTCAATTTAAGCTTTTTCAAGATATTCGTAAGTTATACCCTTCAAGAATATAATACAGCAACAGCCGGAATAGCTTTTAGTTTTAATTAAGGAAGTTTTTTTTTAAGTCTTTATCGAATAATTCGTAAATTTGCGAGGCTTATGCAAAATAAAACAATAAAAATTTAAATAACATAATGAAAGTAACAATTGTAGGAGCAGGTAACGTAGGAGCTACTTGCGCAGATGCTATTGCTTTTCGTAGAATAGCAAGTGAAATAGTTTTATTAGACATTAAAGAAGGGTTTGCAGAAGGTAAAGCCCTTGATATCACACAAACTCAAACCACCCTTGGGTTCAACACCCGAGTAACAGGAAGTACTAACGATTATAGCAAAACCGCAGGAAGTGACGTAGTAGTAATCACTTCAGGAATTCCACGCAAACCAGGAATGACACGCGAAGAGCTAATCGGTATTAATGCCGGAATCGTAAAAGGAGTAGCCGAAAACATTTTAAAATATTCACCTGATACAATTATCGTTGTGGTTTCAAACCCAATGGATACGATGACCTATTTGGCTCTTAAAGCAACAGGACTTCCAAAAAACAGAATTATCGGAATGGGTGGAGCGCTAGACAGCTCGCGCTTTAAAACCTATTTATCATTGGCTCTTGACAAACCGGCCAATGATATTCAAGGCATGGTAATCGGAGGACACGGCGATACAACCATGATTCCACTCACAAGACTGGCAAGCTATAATGGTGTTCCTGTTTCTGACTTCTTATCAAAAGAAGAATTAGATAAAGTAGCAGCAGACACTATGGTAGGTGGTGCTACACTAACCAAATTCCTCGGCACATCGGCTTGGTATGCTCCCGGAGCCTCAGTATCTTATTTAGTAGATAGCATTCTAAACGACCAAAAACGAATGATCCCTTGTTCGGTACTGCTCGAAGGAGAATATGGACAAAACGATATTTGTATCGGAGTGCCTTGCATAATCGGTAAAAACGGAATAGAAAAAATCGTAAATATCAACTTAGACGAAAACGAAAAAACGCTATTTTCAAAAAATGCTGATGCAGTACGCAATATGAATGATGCACTATCTTCTGTGCTATAAACCCAAGTCATAAGACTAACAAAATCAAAGGACTGTCTGAGAAGTTATGATACTTTTTGGGCAGTTTTTTTAGGCTAAATATACGTATCTTTACCACGCGCATTTATGTATAAACAAAACCAACACAATGGCAGATACTCCGTCTAATATGCTCCCTTTAGGAACAACAGCTCCTGAGTTTTACCTAAAAGATACGAATTCTAATTATTCATACACTTATAACAACCTTAAAGGCAGTAAAGGAACGCTACTTGTGTTTATGTGCAACCACTGCCCTTTTGTATTACATGTTTTAGACGAAATCATTATGATTAATAACGATTATAGAGTACAAGGTATTTCTGTTGTGGCTATCAGCAGTAATGATGCCAAGCAATATCCACAAGACGCTCCCGATAAAATGGCTGAGTTTGCTTATGAAAAAAGAATGAGCTTTCCTTATTTGTATGATCAAACTCAATAAGTAGCCAAGGCATATCAAGCGGCTTGTACTCCAGACTTTTATTTATTTGATACCCGAGATAGACTTGTTTACCGAGGTCAACTTGACGATTCAAGGCCCGGAAATGGGATTCCCGTTAGTGGAAGTGACCTGAGAAATGCTATTGATGCATTACTTTATAATCGAAAAATAAACCCTATACAAAAGCCAAGTATCGGTTGTAATATAAAATGGAAATAAACCAATCTTTATATAATTTTTAGATGAAAAAGGATTAGAAATAAACAACCGTATAGCTATCTTTGCTTAGTTTTTTAGATTTAGAATAATGGATAAAATATTTGACAATACCGAAATAGCTTTTTCGCTTAAAAATAATAAAGAACTCAAAAGAGCTAAGTTTTTATTCGAAATGATAGCTTCTCCAGCAATGGTTAAAGTGGGCACAAAACTTACGCACTTTGCTTTACGCCTTCGCCTACCCGTAAAAGGTCTTATCAGAAGTACGGTTTTTGACCATTTTTGTGGGGGAGAGACCGAAGAGGAATGTTTAAAAGTAGTGAATCAAATGTACGCCAAAGGTGTTTCGTCTGTGTTAGATTATTCTGTCGAAGGAAAAGAAGAGGAGGCACAATTTGAAAAAGCTGTTCAGGTAACACTCAATACTATAATATATGCAAAAAACAATGCAGGAATACCGATTATCGTATTTAAACCTACCGGATTTGGCAGGTTTGAGTTATTTCAAAAAATAAGCGAAAAAAAGACACTATCTGAGCAAGAACAAAAAGAATGGGAAAAAGTAGTAAATCGATTTGATAGGGTTTGTAAAACCTGCTACGAAAATGACCTTATGCTCCTTATTGATGCCGAACATAGCTGGATGCAAGACGCTGCAGACGATTTGATAGAAGAGATGATGCGCAAATACAACCAAAATAAAGTAATCGTATTTGGCACTTTGCAAATGTATCGATGGGATCGACTCGATTACCTAAAAGCTTTACACCTCAGAGCTAAGGCAGAAAGCTTTCATATCGGAATGAAAGTCGTAAGGGGGGCTTATATGGAAATCGAGGCAGAAAGAGCCGCCGAAAAAGGATATAAAAATCCGATTTGTGAAACTAAAAAAGCTACGGATATCAATTATGATAACGCTATAGCCTATATGATGGAGCACATAGATACAATGGCTATCTTTGCAGGAACACATAACGAAGAAAGCTCTTATAAGCTAATGCGCCTGATGACACAGAAAGGAATGCCCAACAATGATAAGCGTATTTGGTTCGGGCAGCTTTACGGAATGAGCGATAACATAAGCTTTAACCTTGCTGATAAAGGTTATAATGTAGCAAAATATTTACCTTTTGGACCGGTTAATGATGTGATGCCTTATCTTATCAGGCGAGCTGAGGAAAATACTTCTGTTGCCGGACAAACAAGCAGAGAGCTTAATTTAATCAACACCGAAATCATAAGAAGAAAATTATAAAGTCTTTACGCTTTTAAAAGGGGGGCTTACACTCTTCCTTTTAGAGCATTAAATACCCATGCGTTGGCTAAAAAACCAACCCCCACAGCTCCAAATCCCCAACCGGATATTTCGCTATACCTAAAAATACCCAAACCTATCAAAACAAGCCCCATTACGATCATAATAACGGTTGCCCAAGCTAATACTGTATTTTTATTCATACTTTTATTTTAATGTAAAATAACTGACACCTCTCATTAGAGAGGCAAATAAACTACCTTTTTTGTTTCAAAAAATTCATGTTCAAATAAATCAGCAATCAAGTATTCTTTGGCCTGTGGAAATGATGCTAATTCTTCTGTCAAATCTCCTCCTTTAAGATAAAGAATTCCGTTTCTGAAGGTATGTTTATGTTCTCTTTTAAGCTTTTCTTTTATCCAACTAACAAAATCAGGCATATTAGTAACAGCTCTACTGACGATAAAATCAAATTCATCATTTACTGATTCTGCCCTTTTCTGCTCGGCTTTAATATTCCGTAACCCTATAGCTGTAGCTACTTCGTTAACTATTTTAATTTTTTTACCAATTATGTCTATCAAATAAAAATCCGTCTCCGGAAACAAAATAGCCAGCGGGATCCCCGGAAATCCTCCTCCGGTTCCTACATCAAGTATTGAAGCACCTTTAGCAAAGGGCTGAATTTTTGCAATAGCCAAACTATGCAAGACATGACGAAGATAAAGCTCATCAATATCTTTTCTCGAAATTACGTTAATCTTTGCATTCCAATCTTTATAGAGCGATTCAAGTTGAGAAAGTTGCTCTATTTGAGTCGAAGTTAAGTCAGGAAAGTATTTAATAATTTCTTCCATTTCAAAAAATAAGTGAAAGACAAATTTACAATATAATCCTATAAAGGAAAAGAGGATTTATATCAAATATATGTAGTTATTTTCACAAAAAAAACCCTTTGATTTAATAATCAAAGGGTTTTCATAAAGAAAGGCGACGAC
>CAYPCZ010000048.1:0-18874 GCA_964409345.1 uncultured Flavobacterium sp.
ATTAATAGTGCTATGAATGATGCTTTCATCATCATCATAAAATGCTAATATTTTATATTCCTCTTTCAAATATTCAGCATACACTTGTCCATAAGTACCAGCTCCTACAATTATAGCTTTATCTTTCATAGTCTAATTTTTACCATCAAAAGGAACTGTTGTTACCTCTCCTTCTTTTGAAATTCCTTCTCTAATAAATACTTTTTTGATTGTCATGAAAAGAATTTTAATATCTAATAAAAATGATATTTTCTCGACATACCAAATGTCATATTCAAATTTCTTTGTCCAAGAAATCGCATTTCTTCCATTCACTTGTGCCCAACCTGTTATACCAGGTCTAACACTATGACGTTTCTTCTGTTCCTCTGAATAAAGTGGTAAATAATGCACTCTTAAAGGTCTCGGACCAATCAAGCTCATATCTCCTTTTAGCACATTAATTAATTGTGGAATCTCATCTAATGAGGTCTTCCTTACAAAACTACCTATTTTTGTCAATCGTTCGACATCGGGCAACAAATCACCATTTTTATCTTTTTTGTCGTTCATGGTTTTGAACTTGACAATTTTAAAAATACGTTGGTCTTTGCCCGGACGGGCTTGAAAGAAAAAAGGCTTTCCTCTATTGGCAAAAAACAGCCCTATCATCACCAATATAAACACGGGGCTTAATAGCAAGAGTCCGAAAAAGGAAGCTATAAAGTCTAACAGTCGTTTGAGGTATTTTCTATACATTAGGTATAAATCTTAATGTTATAAACTTAATATTTCAGCGACTATTCGTTCTGCGGTTTTGCCATCCCAAAGCTGAGGAATTTTTCCTTGTTTCCAATTACCGGAAAAGAGCTTTTCCATAGCTGGTTTAATAGCCTTCGGGTCTGTACCAATCAGTTCGTTTGTTCCTTCTGTAATCGTTTCAGGTCTTTCCGTGTTATCTCTTAGGGTCATACAAGGCACTCCCATTACAGTAGTCTCTTCTGTAATCCCTCCCGAATCTGTTACTACAGCTTTCGCTCGCTCTACCAAATAATTAAATTCTAAATAACCCTGAGGTTCAATCAGGTGCAAGCGTGGGTGACTCACCCCTAAATTCTCTACTATTTTGGCTGTTCTAGGGTGAACCGGGAACACTAGTGGCAAATCACCAGAATGAACTATAATTTCATCCAACAATTCTTTCAGTTTATGCTCTTCATCTACGTTGGCCGGTCGATGCAAGGTCATCACCAAATATTCTTTTTCTGTCAAGCCAATCTCATCCCATATTGCTGGTTTTCTAAAACGAGGGCGATTTTTGAGCAACGTGTCAATCATCGTATTCCCTACAAAAAAGATTTGTTCTTTGTTGATACCGCTTTCCAATAAGTTAGCATTAGCAACTTCAGAAGTCGTAAAAAAATAATTGGTGATCGCATCAGTCACCAATCGGTTTATTTCTTCGGGCATGCTCCAGTCGTTAGAACGGATTCCTGCTTCAACGTGGGCAACTTTAGTATGTAGTTTTTGGGCTGTAATAGCGCATGCCATAGTCGAAGTTACATCACCTACTACTAATACTAAATCTGTGGGGTTTTCTATTAGTTCCTTCTCAAACCTTACCATAATGTTAGCCGTTTGTTCGGCTTGAGTGCCACCGCCTGACTCTAAATTAGCATGAGGCTCCGGTATCTCGAGTTGCTCAAAAAAGTCACCAGACATTTTCTTATCATAATGTTGCCCAGTATGTATCAAACGATAAGCAATATCTTTTCCTTCTTGTTGTGCTTTATGAATAGCATGAATTATAGGAGCTATTTTCATAAAATTAGGCCTTGCTCCAGCTATTAACGTAATGTTTTTCATTATAAATAGTTTTACTAATTTATCAGTTGTTTTAACTTATCTATGTATTTTTTTGCGAGAACTACTCGATCAAAATTTTGTTTGGCATATTGATAACCACTTTCACCTTGAACAGCTATTAATGAATTATTATCTAGATAAAGCTTTATTTTATTTGAAAAATCGATAGGATTTTCAGGTTCTACAAAAATTCCCGCACCTGCTTTTTCTACCAATTCTCTAGAAACTCCGTCAATGGCCATCAAGATTGGTTTTTTACATGACATATAGTCAAATGTTTTATTCGAATAAACCGTTTTAAATGTATCATTTTTCATTAGCACAGAAGCTCCCATATCTGAAGCTAAAACAAATTTTAAAACTTCTTTTTTAGGGACAGGGTCATAAAATACAACATTGTCTAAAGTAAGCGATTTTACCTGAGCCATCAATTCTTTCTTTTTCATACCATCTCCAACCAACACAAAAAGGACATTTGTTTCTTTCAGTATCTCAGCGGTTTGTATAATTTGATGTAAACCGTTAGCTACGCCATGAGCCCCTACATATGTTATAACAAATTTATTTTCCCATCCCTTATCTTTTCTAAAAGCATCCACATCAAATGAATTTAATAACTGATCAGATATTTCAAAATCTGCCGCATTTGGGATTTCAATAATTTTATTCGGTGAAACCTTCTTTGTTTCTACTAACTTTGTATAAAAAGCAGGAGTTAACACATTTATTTTTTTTGCCTTTTTATAAATAAATGCTTCAAACCAATAAGCGAATTTGATAATCCATTTATTAGTAATAATACCAGTATCTATAGCAGACTCTGGCCATAAATCTCTTATTTCAAAAACAAATGGAGTTCTTTTAAACTTTGATAAGATAAAAGCAGTAATGCCTACAAATAATGGAGGACTAGTTACCAAAATAATATCATATTTCCCTTTTACTCTTAATAAACCGGCAATTGTCCCCGAGAACACAAAAGAAAAATAACCCCAAAGCCTGCCTAGGAAATTTTTATTATAGGATTCAGAAACATTACAACGGAATACCTCTATGCCTTCTTGAGTCTTTTTTGTTATAAAATTTTTTTTATATTCTACTCTTTTTTCTGATGATTGACCGTCCAAATCTCCAGCAATAACAGTGATTTCGTGACCTAATTCTTTCCACACCCGTGTCATTTCATTAAAGCGTGCTCCACCTGTAATGTCTGATTCTTTGAAGTATTGATGGATAAGTAATATTCTCATTTTTGAATTTTAATTATAGTTCTTATATTATCTGAATTTGTAATAAAGGTGTATCGAGTAGAAGACTCTTTTACTCCATAATAACCTGAATACCACACCTTATCTAGGTGACAACTTAATTCAACATCGTGTTCATCATAAGCTTTTATCTCAACTTTATCTAACCAATAAGGATTAATATGCCAAAACACTTGTTTTGAGAAACCATTTGCTCCTGTAATTTGGTCATTAATTTCCCAGATAAATTGGTTGGAATACTTTTTCACATGACGTTTATGAGTGATATGTGGCTTAACCTGCTTAAAAGCCTCTATTTCAGCAACTAAATCTAACTCTTTAGAATCTTTGAATTTGGCTTTTGCATTTTTGACCCAATCATACCATATAAATCGACTTCCTCTTCTCATTTGCGATTCACCTTCTATGGATAAAGTGTTGTGGGCTTCAGTTCCTTTAAAGTAATCAATTAATTCTTTTGAGGTGTTGTATTTATATGAGCCCTGATCACGGAGCACATTTTCGTCATTAATCCAAATATCTACATGAAGATTATCTGATTGATTAGGGCGGTTTTTATAACCCACACAACGAATCATCGTAAAATTATCATCTTCTCTATGCAGATAATAGCCCCCATTCGAAAAAGCACTATTCCCATTAATTTTTGTTATTGGTTCAAATTTTGAATCAATTGAAGTTTCGCCCAACCAGAAACTATTTTCAATAATTTCATCATTTCTAAAAAAATGCTTTCCTGTAAGATTGAAATGTAATGAATCTAATTGAGGTCGATAATCTCTGTAATCTAAATCTGTCATAGGGAAAAATAAAGCTCCATCATTCGAACCTGTATTAGGTAACCAACCGTTTTCATCTTGCATACATTGATATAAGAAGTTGACTGATTTATAGGCTTTATTATAAACTACTTTTGAGAATAATTGTTGATTGATTTTGAATGTTGAAATTCCTAAAGACAAAAGCTGTATGACCACCCTATGATAATTCATCGAGAACTGCAAGAAAGTGCCATCTTCATAAATCTGATAAGCAATTTCTTGTTCAAACCACTTCAATCCATCTTTAGCCCATTTTTGGGTTTCCGGAATGAATGGAAACAAAATATTCGACAACGTCAAAAACAAGGTTTCCGTAATCGCATGGTTGTTCCTAACTGCAATTCTAGAAAAATCAATATGATGATATACATGATGAACCGAAGCATATATGACTTGTTGTATTTTTAGCCAACGTTCTTCTGTTAAAGCGGGAGAATTTTGGTAGTAATACAAAGCATAACACCAATTGAAAATTCTCAGGGAAATTTCCTGACTACATCTCCAGTTAGGCCCTTGATTGATAGGGTTAGCATCAATCCATGACTCTATTTCAGAAAAAACAAATTCAGATAAATCTTTATCAAAATGATAATCATACCTGATAAGCGTCAACAAATATGAAAAGCGCGACTTTTCCCAGACATATTTAATATCACCTGCCTCCTCAGATAAATCAGGAATTTCTGACCAATGTTTGGTGATGTCATATCGATACCCGTTTGACGGATTTGTGACCCAATCATAATTTTTTCCAATATTCAACCATTGGGCATTAAAATATTGTAATTCTCCATTTAAAATACGCTCGGCTTTTTGCTGAAGAATGTCTGATGGAGTTTTAGCAAAAGTCAAATGCTCTCTAGCAGGAATAACAAATGGGTTTTTACTCTTGCGCCAATCCAACAATGTAATAGCCTGTTGAAAAACTAAACCTGTAGGATGTTTCTTTTTGAGTAAACCCAAACGTTTCTTCAATTCATGACAAACACGATATACGACATATCGTGTCCCCATGTTTTGATAGAGTTGTATGGCTAATTTTGGATTCATTAAATATTACTTAAATCTTTAACCTTTAGTAAAACCTTGCCACTGACAGTTTTTAAGGGCTCATTTAATTTAATGAATTTAAAATTCATGTTAACATTATTTGCGTCAAACAATTCCTTTGCTTTCTCTGAACTGATATCGGAATTTGATGTATATAATATGGAGCACAAGCCAGGACTATCTTGATAGACTTGAATATGCTCTACATAATCAAATAATTTATGGTGTCTACCAAATATCAACCCTGTTAGGGTTATTTTTTTGTGATTACTATCTAATATATAATCACCATCTCTTCCCTGTTTGACCTTGAATGATTTCAAAATATCCCCTTCACCTGTTACTTTTTCAACCAAATCATTTGTATTATACCTTATTAATGGTGTACCATAACTATTGTATGAAGTACCTATAAGATAATTATCCACAATTTCTGCATAACCATAAGTTTGAGCCACATGAAATATATACTTTTCATCTTTCTCATACGCCATCACACAGCGCTCCGTATGCCCATAAAATGATTGGGTTTGTATGTCAAAAATCTTTTCTATTGGGTTCCTATAATGTAAGTGAGGAAATTCAGATGAAAAAAAAGCACCTTTCAAATTTCGTTTTAATAATTGTAACAATTCACTTTTATCTTCATCGCAAAATTTAGCAAATTCAAAAATAGCACTCGGATATCCATGTAAATATTCGATTTTATTAGATTTCAGAATAGGAATTAGTTTATTCTTAACCCTATTAAAATCAGCATATAGATCAATATTAAATTTATTTCTAATCAGGTCATAGTCTACAACATCTTTTACATTACTTCTACCTCCAAAACCTAGCATTACTTTTTTAGGATTATATCCCAATAGTTTCCAAAAGGAATGTATATGTGCCCATTCATGGCCAATCGCATCCGGAGTTGTATAAAAAGTTAAGGGTTTACCCGATGAGCCACCCGTATTCGCTTTTGCAAAACCCTTCGTATTTCGCATACTTCGATCTTCTATTGAATATTTTAAGAGTATAGATTTATCTACTATTGGAATTTTTTCTATATCGTTAAATTTTTTTAAAGTTCTTGGGTCAAAGCTATGGGTATCATAGAATTCCTTATAGAATTTTGTGTGATTGTACGCATGATCTACCAATTTTTTAATGTTATTAAAAATAAAATCTTGTCTTTGATTTAAGTCAAATTGAGCGTATTGAATAATACTTTTTGATGCTTTCCTATAAGAAGAAGCTAACCCAGGCCTAAAGGAATATGGAATATAACAGATTAGTTTACCAGTTCTTGGACCAAAAGGTAGCTTATTAAAGTTTTGTTTGAGAAAAAAAGTTAGACTCATAGTTTGATTAGAATTATTATTAATCAAGAATAATTAATTTACGCTATTTTTAAATTTATATTATTAATATTATATACGTCTGCAAATTTTTGTTGTTGAGTAATTAAATCTTGATACTCAATCCTTTTTAAATTTAAAATCTGATTTACATACTCTTTTATTCCGGTTTTATAATTATCATTAAGATTGACTAGCAGGTTAGATTTAGGGACAATTTCATTGTTATATTTCCAATCTGAGGCAATAATAATATTACCAGCATGTAACGCATCAATGAGGACTCCAGGGAATCCTTCACCTGAATGGTTAGTCAGAAAAATAAAAAAATGATATTTGCTCAATGTGTGATATGATTCAGGTATTGAGAAATCTAAGTAGCCTTTGTAATTTATATACTGCTTATCGAGTTCATAATCAAATAACAATTTATCTTCAGGAGATAAATCTACAGGACCAAATATATCTAAAATAAATTCCTTTTCAGAAAAAACCTCATTAAGATAATGAATAGTATCTATTGCTCTAAAAACTCCCTTATCACGGTGTACTCTAGAGACGAAAACAAATTTTACATTAACTTCATTGTTAGTTTTTTCTTGCTTATTATACGTGGGTAAATCTTTAAAATTACCTAAATTATAAACATTAACCTTATTTGAAATCCTTTTCACATGTTCCAACATACTATTGGACTGCACATACACTATAGTAGCCTTTTCAAGAAGTCTGAGAATATTATTTTTGTTAGTATAGTTTTCTATATCTCCCCCTGCAATAAATATTGTTATTTTTTTTTTACTTGAAAATTTTAATAGCACGGAGAGTAAATTCACCCCTGCAAATGATACTGACACTATTATTCTATTATATTTTATTATTTGAAATAATAATGAAATATAAGTAAATAGGTTTCTAGACCTCGGGCTGACATCAATGTATTGAAGTGACATCCCTTTTTTATATTTTAGAAATCTATATAAAAGCTGACTTCTAGCTTCAACACCTCCAGTTGGCAAATTATTTATGTTCATTGAACCAATAAAGATAATCTTATCTTTCATTTTACTAATCTTATCTTTCATTTTACTATTAAGGTATTTAATGTTTCAAAAGCAACATTTTTATTATAATTATCTCTAATCATATTGTAAGCATTTTCCGTCATAGAAATAATTTCTTCTTCTGTAAATGTTTCAAAGGTCTTTATTGAGTTTGCAATATCTATCGGATCTAATTGATTAACGAGAATACCACTATTATTGTTTAATAAAATTGGAGCGTCACATACATTACTTACTAGAACTGGTGTTTTAGTTATCATTGCTTCACATACAGAATTAGGGCAACCCTCAAAGTTAGAAATATGTATCAGTAAATCACTTTCTTTTAATTTTAATAACGGAGTATCAGTTATTCCTTCAAATGTCAGGTTACTATACAACCCATTATCCTCCAGAATTTTAATTCCTTCATCTAATTTAGTTTTATCTATATGTTTTTTCGAAATCCTTCCATACCACTTTATACGGAACTTTGGTTCACCATACATCCTTTTGTATTCTACTAAAGCCTGACAAAGCTGCAAAGGATTTTTATTAATTTGAGTATTAGAAAGTACAATGAAGTTTTTCTTAAAATTTAATTTTTGTACAACCATAGAAGTATCATATACATTTGGCACATAGTAAATTTTGTCTTTTAAGAAAGGAAAAATATCTTCCATTCTTTGTTTTTGAGTAATTGAATTTGTGGTGATGTAATCTGAAAAATATAGTAGAGATTCTTGAAAACGCCTTTTAAGTGAAAGGGATTCTTTAAAATATGCACTTCGCTGACCTACTATAATCTTTGGTACACAATGTGTGATTTTAGCTAATACATTATAGCTGTTGGGAGTGTTTAAAAAGGAAATACAAACATCAAACTTTTCTTTACGGATGAATTTCAATAACTTGAAAATAAAACGAAAGTCAAATCTTGATTGTTTCAAAATTTTCACAATTCTAATGTTGTCAGCATTAAGCTCATTTTCAAAATGGGAGGTAATAGGATGATAGACAATTACGGTTACGTCATGTTTTTTATGCAATTCTTTAGATAAAGTAGTAAACTGCCGCTGTGCTCCACCTACTGTAAAAGAATCAATAAGCATTAACACTTTCATATTGTTTTTATTTTTTTTGATTCATAAAACTCAGCTGAAATAATAATCGCTAAAAGCAACCACATCAATTTATTATTAATAACGCCTCCAGCTTTAACAACTGTCGTTAAGTAGAAAATTAATAGAATGATTTTTAGCACATCTCCTTTTTTAAAACTTTCTACTGCACGTTTTATGTGACAAAATAAAAAATATAAGAAGATACTAATTCCCACAAAACCGGTGGTAACCAAAATGTATAAAAACAAATTATGTGCATCCTTCCGACCTCCGTAAATCTTGGTCATTTCAGTTTCAAAACCAGTAGCACCATATCCCGTTAAAGGCCTATTACTCCACACCTCGATTACATCTCCCCAAATTTCACCTCGACCCGCAGTATTCCCTTCTTCTATAGATTGGGTTAATCTTTTATACATCAATTCTGACTCCATTAGCTTGTCCATAAAGTAACTGGCAGTTACTATTAATAAACCTACTTGTAGAATTCTTTTGAAAGGTGTGGTCTTGTTCATTACCATCATAAGAATTACCGATAATGCAGTAGTCAATAATGCTCCACGTGAGCCAGACAGCAATAATAAATTGACAAAACCAGGAAGTGCCAACACTACTAATACTCCTTTTTTCTGAAAGGTTCTTGATGGGTTTAAGATAAAATATAACGAAAAAACAATAGCTAAGCCCGCTAAAACTCCTACTGTGTTAGGATTGTTTTCAAAAAAGGTGATTCTTGATACGCCTTCTTCAAACTCCTGCCCTAAACCAATACCAAACATTAGCAATATACTCATCAACACGATACTCAAAACAAAAGAAAGCATAAGAGATTTTATATGAACATATTGTTTTTTTAAATCGGATGCTATCAACCAATACAATAATATGTTTTGAAAAAGAGTGAAATTGAAAATACTAACAGTATTGGTTCCTATATAATTTAGCATGTTTAAAATAAGCATCAATACCCATAAAAACAGTAATAATCTTACATACTTAAATATACTAACATCAAAGCTTTCTTTCCCTATTAATAAAGCCATAGCCGCATAACCAAAACCCGCCATTTTGGTAACCGAAAAAAATGAAGCAATCCCAAAAGGATCCCAATACTCAAAAGGCAAGGAGAATATAAAAACCAAAAGAGCATATCTTTTTATTTTTAATAGATGATATCTTCTCATTTAGTAGTTAATTCATTAATTAGGTTTTCGACCATCCAATGTTGAGGGTTAAACCTTCCTTTGTGAAACTGTAAATCTTCAGTCCAATAGCCTTCACAACTGTCATACGCTGGAGTGGAATATCCGTAACTGACTTCAACTATTAATGGATTATTATTTTTATCAAATATAAAGTCAAATGCTATGGATTGTGATTTAACGTGTTTATTTACCTCAAATGCTATCTCAATACATTTAACATCAATTTCTTCAGCTGAATAATTGATAGCGCCACTACCTGAAGCTCTAAAATCACCCTTTCTTACCATTCGTTTTAGTCCAAAAGCTTTGTTCCCTACAACAATTATCCTAATATCTGAATCATTATTAGGAATAAATTCTTGAAAGTAGGCATAGCCTCTTTCCGGAGGCATATTTTTCGCATAATCTGTTGAGATGAGCATTCTTCCAAAAGATTTTACTACTTGTTTTAATGATTTAGTACCAGATTTATATTTTTTAATAGTATCCCAAAAATAGGCTTTGCCATCAAATTGTTTAAATCCTTTTCCAAAAGCTTTATTGATATGCCTTATACATTCAGATTTTGTTCTAACCAGTTTTACGTTGGCAGAACCAGCGCCGCCTTTTAATTTAAACACCTTAGGATATACCGCATGATTAGCCCATTTTAATGCTTCATCTTTATCATAAAACACATAACTGGGAACGACAGGTGCGCCAATGGCTTGTAATAAATACATCTGCGCAACCTTATCATCAAAATGCCAAGCAGTTTTGAAGTCAGGAAAAACTTTAATACCTGCATGCTCCAGAGCAAACAAAATATTGTTTGCTGCAGTAACATCTTTAAAACTTCCATGATGGTGATGCCACATTAAGGCATCACAATCTTTAACTTGTTCAACAATATTACTATCAAAGCAGTTCACAATTTTACATTCAATACTCTGTTGTTGACAATAGGCAATCCAACGATCTGAAAAACTTCCTTTTCTATGGTGTATAGCTATTTTCATTAAGTTACTTTCTTATTTAGTGTTGCTTTTGAAAAATCTGCATGTGCTTCGCATCGTAGCATATTCAGCAATGTTGCTCTTCCCCGTTTGGAGGCTATTATTATACCCAATTTAGCAAATAGTGCACTTATGTACTTATTGTTTATAAAAACATTTGCAGACCATCGGTTCAGATACATTTTCTCTTTATCTACAACAAATTTATTCCAAGCAGTAAATAAATCATTTTTAATGATTTGCGAATAATTTTCAAATCGTTGCTCAATTTCATCTAACTCCTTATCAATTATCAAAGATAGTTCAAAACTATCTTTCTGTTGTTTGACAAAAATAGGTTTTGCTTTTATTTCTTTTCCCGATGTAATTTCAACCTCTAAAATCATCCCTTTATACCAATCTTCATAAATAGAAGATTTAGTAAATAGAAAGTTTCCTAAACTATAATAAATCGGTTTATTTTTATAGGTTTCCATCCCGCTGATACAATGCGTGTGATGCCCCACCACAATATCAGCTCCATTATCAATATAAAAACGGTATTGTTTTTGCATTCTTAGGCTTGGCAGGTTATAATACTCATGACCACCATGAACAATTACCAACACAAAATCACTTTGTGATTTGGCTTCTTGAATTGATTTGACATCATCTATTAAATCCATTCCATTTGCTCCAGCTGAAGTGTCTGTAGCCGATGCCCATTCATTTTCTGCTATATTGATTATAGCAATCTTACCTGCTTTTGTTTCTAAATAAAGAGTTCTTGAAGCTTCTTCATTATTTTTACCGGCACCTACTGTTTGAATGTTATGTTCTTGACAAAAATTCAACGTATCTAAAACCCCTTTTTCATCATAGTCCAGCACGTGGTTGTTTGCTAAAGTACACAGGTTTACCTTTAAGGATTTTAATACATCCAAAGTACTTTTTTTATCCGCTTTTAGGTGTGGACCAGTTTTTATAATTTTTGACTCACTATTTGTTACCGGAGCTTCAAGATTTACAATGTTATAATCTGATTGTGTAAATAACTCTTTTACTTCCTCGCTGATTTGGGAAGTATTATAAGGTTGGTTGATGACGAAGTCTCCTGTGATTAAAATTTTCATAGTTAACTTTTTATAAAACTATACCAAGTTTTTAATTTAGATTTAAGGTTAGAAAATACACTAAGTTTTAAATCTGAGTTATTTTTATTTTTCTTGTAGAAAGTAAGATACTTAGGTATTCCTGATGCTGTACTGAAGTTTTCATCAAACACCTTTTTAGAAAAAAGAGATAGTTTATCAAAAAACTCATCATCGTCAATAAGTTTAATGATTTCAACATAATTTGTCTTTAAACACTCATCTGGTGCTACATTTCTTTCTGAAAAATTGGTATCAAAAAACTTTTTAAAGTTATTCACATTGACTAAAACAGGGAATTCATTATTCTTAGCAGGCGTTAGTATAGGTTTACCTAAAGATGTTGCCTCCATAATCCCTCTACCGGTTGCAATGACTGCATCAGCTAAATATAACATATCTGAGGCTTTTTGTGTATAGCAATCGTCTGTAATCATCGTGATAGGCAAACCATTTGCTTTAGTACGTATTTCTTCAGCGATTTTATTGTCTTGAATTGTTCCTATAATATAAAGATGAACATTTTTGCCATCTCTAGATAGCTTCTCAACTAAACAGATGCTGTCCAGTATGCTTTTTTTGTAAGCATTACCTATTCTTGCAATTCTCACAAAACAAAAGGCATCTTTTTTTTCTATTTGTTTATTGAAGTTGAATCGCAACAATTCTGGATTAACTCGGTTTGGGATAACTTCAATATTCGTTTTATTAAATTTGCTATTAGCTTCAAACCAGATTTTATTCTCCTCACTAAATAATATTAAATTCTGAACCAACGGAAACTCCACCGGGTTTGGACCACCACATTTGTTTAAAAATATTTTATACTTATTTATATTAAAAAAAAGACTAAATGTATTATAAGCTGCTGTGTCAAAAAAATGTAAGATATCAGGCTTGAAGCTCTCTAACATTGTTTGAACTTCTTTTTTATACTTAATGAAATTTTTGCCATTGTAAAAAATGTGTTTTTTAAAGTGTGGATTGGTCTCTAGCACTTGACTTCTCCCCGTACCATAAGTGCAAATACTCACTTCAGCGTTCTCACACATTGCTTGGGAAATATGATTGAGTGAATGAAAATGTCCTCCTCTTCCATGCCCTCTAACAGTTATTATAAATAAAACTCTCATATCACTCTTTGTTCTACTTCTAAATCTATTTGATACTTTTCCCATACTTGCCTTTTCACTTCAGTAATAATAGCAAGTATATCTTGACCGGTTGCCTTATTAAAGTTAATAATAAACCCCCCGTGTTTTTCTGAAATTTTTGCACCTCCTATAGTAAATCCTTTTAACCCCAATTCATCCATGATTGCTCCTACATAATATCCCGGAGGTCGTTTAAAAACACTTCCTCCGTTCGGAAACTCTTTGGGTTGCTTTGCCCATCGTTGTGCTTTTATGGTTTCCATTTTCTCAGAAATAGACTCCTTATTTCCTTTTTGCAACTGTAACCAAGCTTTGAGTACTATTTTATCTGTGTTTTTTTGAAAAAAACTGTTTCGGTATTCAAACGAAATGTCTTCTTTAAGAATTTCTTTGACAGTATGATCACTCAAATCCAAATAACGTACTTTGACTAAAACATCTTTAATCTCTTCCCCACTTGCTCCTGCATTCATCACGACCGCTCCTCCCAATGAGCTGGGGATATCCCAAAATATTTCTAATCCACTCAACTCTTTATCCAAAGCAAATTTAGCAACATCCCACATCATCGCTCCGGCTTCAACTTCCAAAAGTCCGTTAGCAATTTGAGTTATCGAATTATAATTCCCATTAAAAACAACAATCGGTTTCTGATAATGTTCTTTTGAAAAAATAATGTTATGACCACTACCCAACAATATAAAATCTTTATTCGTTATAAAAAAAGACACTACATCTTCTTCGCATTCAGGAAAAAAAGCTTTCTCGCAATGTGCTTTTACCCTATACGAATTGTAGTCAGTCAGGTCAAAGTTAGTATGAATTTTCATTTTATTTTTTACTTATAATTTTCTTAATAAAATCCCAGTCTGATTTCTTAGGAATGATTATTTGTATTACCGAAATTTTTACTTCTCTAGAATAAAAATAAAGATATAATACTGATGCTAACCCCATTGAAAAAGATGTAGATACTGCGGCTCCAATAATCCCGAATTTTTGAATAAACAAATAATTTAGAGCTAAATTGATTAAAGAAATAGGTAATAAAGTATAGATAGCAAGCCATGGCTTTCCTTTCCCTGCCATATCCATATTTAACACTAAAAATATGTTATAAAAAATAATACCTATTAACATCACTCTTGTTATGTTTGAACTTTCTATAAAATCACTACCATACATTATTAATAATACATATTCAATAACTACAGATATTATGAGGCTACCAATAAGCAAAAAAACAAACATTACTCGCATCAATTTTTGAATATTTAAGCTAGCAATTTTTGGGTCTTTAGACTTTGCACTTTTCACAAAAATAATAGGTGCTACAGCAGTAAATATTTGATATACTAACCCTGCAAATGTTAACCCAACTCCATATAGTCCTATTTTATCTTGAGGAATTATTCCTGACATTACATATACAGGTATTTTCTTTTGATTAGTCATTAAAAACAATGCTAAACCATATAGAAAACCATGACCAATTAACGTTTTGATTATATCAATATCAAAATTGAAATGAAAGTGAATTGTATTATTGTTTTTAATAAAGATAATTTTTCTACGAAGGTTCGTAAAAACAGGAACTATCAATACTAATAAAGCTCCTAATACATTAAGTTCAAGAAAAACAATAAACAAAATTACAGATAACAATCTTATTAGTCCATTATAAAAATTAAATTTCGAGTTCTTTGCAATTTTATCAATCCCTACCATTACACCGTTCAAAAAAGTATTTGCGATATTTAAAGGAATTACTAAACAGGCAACTGCGATTAAATAATCAGCATACACTAATTTTTTGAGGTATAATATCATTAAAAACGCACCGATACCAATGACGGAAGATATAATCCATAAAAAGAAATTTGCTTCTAAGACCTTATTAAGGTTGCTATAATCTTTTGCTATATAGTATATATTGCTTTGCCTTATTCCTAACTCTGCTAACGATACAAAAAGCAAAGAAAACGAAGTCAATATAGTATATGCGCCCATCCCATCAACTCCTAAAAACCTGACGGTTAAAACAGAGGAAATAATGCCTACAAATAATGTAGAAATGTTTGATCCAAAAGTTGACAAAAAGTCAACCATAAATTTTGAACCCTTTATATTTTTAAGTAAATGTTTCAATCTAAACTTATTGAATGTAGTTCTACATATTTCTTAACAACTGTAAGCTTCCAAATTAATTGATTTACTGATAAACTATTTTTTACTAAATCTTTATTTTTGTAATCATCAATAAACTTATCAATGTTAAATAAATCATCATTAAAAAATGATTTTTCTTTATAGAAATTCATTGTTTCCTTAAAAAACTCTCCTGCCCATTCAGTATAGGGAAAAGAAAATCCAGATTTTGATTTCAATAACAAATCCTTATTGATTCCACCAAATAGTTCCATTTCAAAATCCCGGTTGTTTATATCAATATACTTGCTGGCATTCAATAATTTTGAAGCAGGAACTATATTTACAAAGGGCATCAATATATTTAGGTTGTTTCTTTGAGCCATTGTATCGGCATGATATTCATCCGGATTAGAAAACAATGCGTAGGAATAAAACTCTTCAAGAATAACATTTGCCTTTTTTTCAATATTCTTATAATAATTTAACCTATTGTCAGCTTCTTTGAATAGTTCTTTATGTACTATTTTAGATATGTAGTTTTCTAAACTTGGTTTGTTTAACTTTTGTATTTCTCTTAATTGAATGAAAGAAGTTGGCTTCTTTAAGTAAAAGCCACTATCAAAATTTTTCAAAAATGATTTAAACCTTAAAAGTTCAGAAACCTTATTTAATATATAATAGCTATTTGTGTGTCTTGAGATTTCAAATAATGTTTTTGCGAATTTGAGTTTGGATTTAGATGAGAAGAAAGCATCCCCCCCCATTCCACTAATAATAGTGTCAAATCCGTCCTTTTGTAAAAGGTCGTTTAATAAGAAATTAGAACTAGGATCATGTCCTGGTTGATCTATTGATGTTATAAAGTTATCAACTTGAGAAAGAAAATACGTCTTATCTACAATATATCTTTTAAAAGGAATTTTTAAATGTTTAGCTATTTTTTCCGCATAGATTGATTCGTCATATACATTCACATCCTTTTCTCTTTCTGAAGCATACCCAAGTGAAACCGCTGTAAAATTATTTTTATATGATTGCTTATATAATTTAGTCAAACAATTCGAATCTACGCCACCGCTTAAGGTAACGGCAATATTTTTAGAATCCTCTCTGTTTATTATCCTTACAAAGTCTTCATAAACCTCTTTAATAACTTCTTTCTTATTTACTCTCCTAGTATTGTAAAAATCAGAAAAGGTTGCATATTTAAATTTAATTTCTTTTTCGCTAATAATGGCTTTTGTTAGTGGAGAAAGAACTTGGATATCTTCTATAAAAGTTAATGGCCATTTTGATTCTCTTTGAAGTAAATAACTATAAACCGCATTTTTTCTTATTGTCCATTTTTTTAAAATTACTTTTAAAATATGGGTTAAATTAGTACTTACACAAAATATATCATCAGAAATATAATAGAATACCTTTTTATATCCTTCGACATCATTTTGGATAGTGATTGTAGAGCTATCTATCCTAGCTAAAGAACAACTCCCATCAAAAGCAAAAAAAACATCTTCACTGCTATTGTTTTGATTTACAAAATTTATACATTCTTTATATGAGAGTTTTTTAGTGTTTTTTTCTCTAATACTACCGAATATTTTCCCACAAAAAAAAACATTCGAATTATGTGTTTTCAAAGAATCATTGTAGTTATCAAAAAACTGATAACCGTGTAAATATTGATACTGTTCTGAAATAAAAGCTGTTGATGAAAAAATTGTGTTCTTAGCAGTCAAAAAGTTTTCATATTCTTTTATCGCAATATTATTACCTACATTCTTATTATAACCTATTATCAAGAAGCCATTCATAATTAAAATTTTACACCTAACGCATTCAATTTTTCAAACAGGTTTTCATATCCTCGATGAATTTGCCATGAATTCTCAATAATTGTATCTCCTTCAGCCGTCAATCCGGCTAATAACAAAGCAATCCCTGCTCTTAAATCCAGTGCATTAACCGTAGCTCCTTGCAAACCAGTACCTCCGTCAATGACCAGCATATCCCCTTCCACTTTATATTTCATTCCCATTTTAGCTAGTTCTTCTGCATAGCCATAACGTCCAGGAAATCTTAAATCAACTACTTTGGATTCACCTTGACACATCGCTCCATATACAGCAAAAAGAGGTTGCATATCAGAATTAATTCCCGGATACGGCCCAGTACTAATCTCAACAGGATAAGGAGTTCCTCCTTTTACAATCAAATTATTTCCCCCTCTGTAAAATTTCATTCCACTCTCCCGAAGGTATACCATGGGGATTTCCAAATGTTCGAATGGAAAGTTCTCAATTTCAACCTCCCCGTTTGTAATCACTGCGCCAATTGCCCATGTGAGTGCTTCCATATTATCAGGAATTACAGCATGTTTTACAGCAGAAAGTTTTTCTACTCCCTCAACCACAATACATTTTTGCCCATATACCTTAATTTTAGCTCCCATTTTTGTAAGCATATCTATCAAGTCCATAATTTCAGGGCGAATATGCGGGTTCCAGATTGTTGTTGTTCCGTGGGCTAAAGAAGCACATATAATCGAATTTTCAGTCGCTCCCGTAGATCGCATCGGTAAATGGATATCAGCAGCTATCAAGCGTTTTCCGTTTTTTACTCTAGCACATAAAAAACCCGGCTCCTCTTCCCATACTTCTGCCCCTAAATTTTCCAAAAGCATAACATGTAAATCATATTTTCTTTCTCCTAATTTGCATCCACCCGGCAGAGGTACTCTTCCTTCTCCAAAACGAGTAACCAATGCTCCTAATATCAAAAGCGTGTTTCGGATAGAGCGTTCTGTCCAGTCTAAGGAAGTAATTCCGGATTCTAATTCCTTTATGATAACATTATCTTCGTGTGTAGAAAAATCTTTACCTAAAACTTTTAACATTTCCAAATGAACCTGAACATCTAATAGTCCATTAGGGAAATTGTTTAATTCGATTGTTTCATTAGTAAGTATTGAGGCTGCCAATAAACGCAAAGCACTGTTTTTTGCTCCGCTTACCTTGACCTTACCTTTTAAAACAGCTTTTCTGATTACTAAATTATTTTCCATAAATATTTACATGTAATATTTTTTATACCAATCTACAAAATTCATTATTCCTTCCTTAACGGAATAGTTAGGGTTATAGCCATATCGTTTTCGCAATTCCTCCACATCTGCCCATGTTTGGTTGACATCTCCAGGCTGCATCGGCAACATCACTCTTTGAGCTTGTTTTCCGGTTGCTTTTTCTATCTCCTCAATAAACTCGAGTAGCTGCACAGGCTTGCTGTTCCCTATGTTAAAGAGCTGATATTTTTCGTCTTGGTTACTATCTTCTACTATCAATAGAATCCCTTGAATAATATCGTCTATATAGGTGAAATCTCGAGACAAATCACCGTTGTTAAATACTTTTATGGGGCGGTCATTCAAAATGGCATCCGTAAACAAAAACATGGCCATATCTGGCCTACCCCAAGGGCCATATACCGTAAAGAATCTCAGCCCTATGGTTTGTATGCCAAACAAATGGCTATACGTATAAGCCATGAGCTCATTACTTTTCTTAGTAGCCGCATACAGGCTAATTGGGTTATCCACACTCTGGTCAGTAGAAAAAGGAACATCTACCGAATTCCCATAGACACTCGAGCTACTAGCATAGAGTAATTTGGTGATGTTGTGATGACGACATGCCTCTACTATGTTGACAAACCCAACAACATTGCTATCCACATAAGCCAT
>CAYPCZ010000049.1:0-18417 GCA_964409345.1 uncultured Flavobacterium sp.
ACGGAAAAGACGGAACTCCGCCTAAAATCTACAAAGTAGGTTCGGGTGCTTGGAAAGCTCTCAAGCAAAAAACCAAGGCCAGAGTCAAGCACATTGCCTTTAATTTGATTCAGTTGTATGCCAAACGTCGAACCGAAAAAGGCTTTGCTTTTGCCCCCGATAGTTATTTACAATACGAATTAGAGAGTTCGTTTATTTATGAAGATACGCCCGACCAAAACAAGGCTACACAAGACGTAAAATCTGATATGGAATCCGAAAGGCCTATGGATAGATTGGTGTGTGGAGATGTTGGTTTCGGAAAAACGGAAGTTGCGATTCGTGCAGCTTTCAAAGCAGTGGATAACGGAAAACAGGTTGCAGTGCTTGTCCCGACCACGGTTTTGGCTTTTCAACATCACAAAACTTTTTCCGAAAGGTTAAAAGATATGCCTGTCAGAGTCGATTATCTCAACCGATTCAAATCAGCCAAACAAAAGGCCGAAACCCTCAAAGGACTTGAAGAAGGAAAAGTGGATATCCTTATCGGAACGCATCAATTGGTGAGTAAAGATGTGAAGTTCAAAGATTTAGGACTTTTGATTGTAGATGAAGAGCAAAAATTCGGAGTAAACGTAAAAGACAAACTCAAAACTATTACCAGCAACATCGATACCTTGACTTTAACCGCTACACCTATTCCGAGAACGTTGCAGTTTTCGCTTATGGCAGCTCGGGATTTGTCGGTGATTACAACTCCGCCTCCGAATCGTTATCCGATTGAGACACAATTGGTTTCGTTTAGCGAAGAGGTTATCCGAGATGCAGTTGCTTATGAAATTCAAAGAGGAGGACAGGTTTTTTTCATTCACAACCGAATCGAAAACATCAAAGAAGTAGCCGGAATGATTCAACGTCTTGTTCCCGATGCGAAAATTGCTGTCGGACACGGACAAATGGACGGAAAAAAGCTCGAAGAACTAATGCTCGGGTTTATGAACGGAGAATTTGATGTGCTGGTTTCGACAACCATTATCGAAAGTGGGTTAGACGTTCCGAATGCCAACACGATTTTCATCAATAATGCCAACCATTTCGGACTATCAGATTTACATCAGATGCGAGGTCGTGTAGGACGAAGCAACAAAAAAGCGTTTTGTTATTTCATTACACCTTCTTTCTCAACCTTGACGGAAGAAGCCAGAAAACGATTGGATGCACTGGTACGTTTTTCGGAACTCGGAAGCGGATTCAACATTGCAATGAAAGACCTCGAAATCAGAGGAGCAGGAGATTTGTTGGGAGGAGAACAAAGCGGATTTATCAACGAAATCGGTTTTGAAACCTACCAAAAAATTATGAACGAAGCCATCGAAGAACTCAAAGAAAATGAGTTTAAAGAGTTGTACGAAAACGAAAATTCGGTTGAGAACAAGAAATATGTCAAAGAATTCTCGATTGATACGGATTTGGAATTATTGTTCCCAGATGAATACATCAATCAGGTAACCGAACGATTGAATTTGTATAATGAGCTATCTGAACTCAAAACCGAAGAAGAATTACAAAACTACGAACAACGCCTCACCGACCGCTTCGGACCTTTACCAAGACAAGCCAAATCGCTACTCGATAGCCTTCGAATCAAATGGATTGCAACCGAATTCGGAATCGAAAAAATAATCTTGAAACAAAACAAAATGGTGGCTTATTTCATAGCTGACCAACAATCGGATTATTACCAGTCGGTTAAATTCAGAAAGGTTTTACAGTTTGTTCAACAAAACCCAACCCTCTGCAAAATGAAAGAAAAAGAAACCCGAAACGGATTGCGTCTTTTACTTTCATTTGAGAATATTAAAACGGTTAAGAGAGCTTTGGAGGTTTTGAGTTTGTTGAGAGAATGATTGTCATTGCAAACTCACTTTTGTCATTGCGAACGAAACGAAGTGTAGTGAAGCAATCTAAATCTTAAAGATTGCTTTGCTTCGTACCTCACAACTCCTCGCAATGACGGTTATTTTGAAATTTGTTTCTTTAAAATCTCAATCATCTCGTCTTTTTCCTGTAAACGTTTTTCGTATAGTTCGATAAGCTTGTCTGGGATAGTGACATATTGACCAAAAGCACCTCCGTTTTGAGTATTAATATTAAAAACATTTGTTTCTTCCCCATAAAGTTCAGAAACTTTAGTGTCCAATGTTTTGGAAAGTTGTAGGATTTCGTCTGCATCAAATTTTATTTCTCCGCTTTCCCTACGACTGTATTGGGATTGGCTTAAACCCAATTCGTGTGCTATAAAATCCTGTGAAAGTTTTTTTTCTTCCCGTATGGTTTTTACTTTTTCGTGTAGTTTCATAATATTTTTTTCGCAAAAGTATAAGATTATGTTGAAATCACATAAGGCATGCTGAAATAACATTTTAAATGTTGTTAAATAATCATTAAGTTTGCCTTTTAAATTATTAACTAATTTCTTTAAAAAATGAAAAGATTATTCTTATTTCTTTCTTTAGGAGCTATGATGGGTTCTTGTAGTAGTGATGATGGGTTTGTTGATACAAATGGTAATGTTGCAAAAAAATACATTACAAAAATAACAACTTACGGTAACAATGACACGGGTATCGGAACTGTTAATTATGATTCTAACGGTAGGGTATCAACTGTATCAGATGGAGAGCAAACCAAATATTTTACCTATGACCAAAATGGTAAACTAAATAAAATTTCAGGTGGAGGAGATAATATTCTTACAAGTGAAGTAATAGGAGAAATTCACGACTCTTATGAAATAGGAGATGTTTTACAATATGATCAAAAAGGAAATCCTATAATCTTAGAGTTATATAGTTATGATTATTGGGGAGACAGGGTAGTAAGTACAGCTAATTTAACGTATGATGACAAACCTTTTACATTTTATTATACGCTTGAGGCAGCGGGGATAATTGATGTTTTGAATAACACAAGACTTAATTTTAGTTATACCTCTACTCCCGAAATTATTATGGCTAAATTACTTTTACCTGTAAATAATCCTACTGGGGCTGTAATTAAGGATGAAAACAATGTGGAGGTCGGCTCTATTGTAGTTAACTATTCTTATGGAGAAGATAAATACCCTACATCAGCATCAGTAATAGTTATTGAAGATGGTTATGTAGATAATTATAGTGTGTCTTACGAATATAAAAATTAATATTATGAAGAATTAACTTTAATAATTTTGATTCCTAATTGTACAAACCCCTCTCATTCCGTTTTCGGTTTGAGAGGGTTTTTGTTTTGGAAAAAAAACAAACCCGAAACGGATTGCGTTTATTACTTTCGTTTGAGAATATTAAGAGCGTTAAAAGATCGTTGGAGGTGTTGAGTGTATTGAGGAAATAAATATTTTTTGTAACTTGCACTAAATTAGTACACAAATGGCACTTTCTATTTCTAAATACAGGGAGCAATTGGCTCAAATATTCAAAAACCATAAGGTGGAAAAGGCTTATGTTTTTGGTTCTGCTATTAGTGATAAGTTCAATAAGGACAGTGATGTGGACTTTCTGATAAAATTTGACGATAACCTTAAAGACCCTTTGGAAAAAGGAGAATTGTGGTGGAATCTGCACGATAGCCTGCGAAATCTCTTTAACAGGGAAATTGATTTGGTTACGGAAAACTCTCTTAAAAATCCATATTTCATAGAAGAATTAGACAAAACAAAATTCTTGATTTATGGAAATTAAGGTTAAGAAACTCTTGTTTGATGTTTTGACTTCCATAGAAAATATCGAAAGCTATATCGGAGAAGAAAAAGTTTTTGAAAAATATGATTCCAACCCGATGTTACAAGATGCTGTGGAAAGAAATATTGAGATTATCGGAGAAGCCATAAACAAACTCTTGATTCTACAACCAGATATTCCGATAACCAATTCTCGAAGAATCGTAGATGCCCGAAATAAAATCATTCACGGATACGATTCTATTGAAAATACTCAAATTTGGGGTATTATTATACTTCACTTACCTGTTTTGAAAAAGGAAGTAAAAGATTTACTTGACGAATAATTATTCGTACAACAAAACCCAACCCTCTGCAAAATGAAAGAAAAAGAAACCCGCAACGGATTTCGTTTGTTACTTTCATTTGAAAATGTAAAGAGCGTTAAAAGAGCGTTGGAAGTATTGGATTTTATTAAGGAATAGGATTTAAACTTTTCCGAATTTTCGAACTTTGGAAAAGTTGAGTTATAAAAAAACCCGTAGCTTTGTAAATCCAATTACAGATGTGGCTTAATGAAAAAAACTTTTTATAGCAACGGCAAACTTTTACTTACGGGAGAATATACGGTTCTTGACGGAGCCAAAGCTCTAGCCCTCCCTACTGTGTTTGGACAAAGTTTATCGATAGAAGAGAACACCTCTGAGGATATTATCTGGAAAAGTTATGACGCTGATAAATCGACCTGGATAGATGTAGTTTTTCGGTTTTCAGAAATCATCAATCGTTCATTTACCTCAGAAAACCCGATTGAAACCCGATTGGTTGATATCTTATTTGAAGCCTACAAACTTCAACCTGCTTTTCTTGAAAAAGGTAGAGGTTATAAAATAAAAACGCAGCTTACTTTCCCACGCTTGTGGGGTTTAGGCACTTCTTCGACTTTGGTTAATAATATTGCCAACTGGCTCAACATAAATCCTTACGAATTACTTAAAAACACCTTTAGCGGAAGCGGCTATGATATTGCTTGCGCTCAAAACAATAAACCCGTAGTATATTGCTTAGAAAACGCAAACCCTATTGTTGAATGCGTAGATTTCTATCCCGACTTTTCAGATAAACTGTATTTTGTGTATCTCAACCGAAAACAAAACAGCCGGACTGCCATTGCCAGTTATTATGCTAAGCAATCAAAAATCACCAAAACCATAGAAAAAATAAATGCTATTACAGAGCAGATTTTAACCACTCAAAAGTTGGCTGAATTTGCTTATTTACTCGAAAAACACGAAGCTATTATGAGTGATGTTTTAGGGATGCAAACCGTCAAAGAAGCGTTTTTCTCTGATTTTAATGGTATTGTAAAAAGCCTCGGAGCTTGGGGCGGAGATTTTGTATTGGCCATTTCCGAACAGAATCCTGCGCCTTATTTTAAAAACAAAGGATTTGACATCATTATTCCGTATCCTGAAATGATTTTGTCTTCTTATCGTTTGACAAAATAATAAGCTATTCCGGCAGCTCCGACAATAATCATCAAAATTCCCATAACAGCGATATCGCCTTCTGATAAACGCATTATCCCCCTGATAAGTAGAAAAAACCCGAAAAGCAAAACAAACCACGGTTTATTCTCTTTTTTAGGTACTGGTTTTTGTGTATGATTTTCTTGCATTGTCTCCAATTTATAAATTTACAACTTCTATATTTTCGTTAATATAAACCAAGGTTTTTTGTGTAACTACGAAATTCATTTCTTCTAAAGCCAAAGCGTAATTTTCGATTTGTTGCGTATGCTTAGGATGTTTTTCTCCTGTTTTATAATCTAAAATTAGTGCTTGATTATTAGATTTAAGCACGACTTTATCTGGCTTTATAAGCGGATTTCCTTTACGGATGATGGTTCTTTCGTTTAGGATTTGATAGCCTGAATTATAAAAATCTCGCAAATCCGGGTGAAGGATGATGCGCTCGATGATAGCTCTAAAGTCTGCTTTCTGCTCTAAGGTTATAAGTCCTTTGTTAAGAGAAAAATCAAGAGCAATACCTATATCTTTATCTGATTGTATATACGAAAGAATCTCATGTAAAAGATTACCTTTTTCGATCGACTGCTGTTGCTTGGTATCCCACATCAAGGCTTCGAGTGTAGCGATTCTGATGTTTTTTGCATCAAAAATCGTACGGATAGGCTGTATTATTTCACGATTATCCTCTTCGACTTTCGGCACAGAAAGTCGGTTGGGTTGCCCAAGTTCATATACTTTTTTACTTACGTCAAACGCCTCTTTGTCTTGCAAAAACCTTATAAAAAAAGAAGCCATTGAGTTCTGTATCTGTATCTCTCCTTTTGAGTTAAAGTTCATTTTAGAAATCACATATAATTGCTCTACAGCCCTTGTGAGTGCAACATATAGCACATTGATATGATCAAGTAATTCTTCTTGGTTTTTCTGAAAATAGGTCGCAGATGCTTTTTCGGAATAACTCTCAACCAATCGGCTGTTATCAACCAATACTTTCTCAAGTTCGATTTCTTCTAATTCGTTTTCTACCCAAATTTGATCTTTGATTCCGGCAGAATAATTCTGATCGGCAAAAGGAAAAATAACAACCGGAAATTCCAGACCTTTTGATTTATGAATCGTCATAATCTGAACGGCATTTCCTTTGGGCGAGGGAATACTTTTTTTGTAACCTTGATTTTTCCAATAATCCAAAAAATCGTCAATGCTTGCTTGTGTACGGGTGTTTTGTTCTAAAACCAAATCTAAAAAACTCTGCAAATACACATTGTTTTCTTTGTTTAAAAACGCATCAATTAGGTTTTCGGTAGCTTCATAAAGTGATTTTCTTCTGATTTCATCGAATGAGAACGAAATGTCAAATGTTTTGAGCCAATCTTCAAAAGCCTTTTCGTTTGTGAGCCCTACTCCTTTTTCTAGAAAATCGTGAACCGGATTTACTTCTAACCTTCTACCTAAATAGTATAAAAAATTAG
This sequence comes from uncultured Flavobacterium sp., assembly GCA_964409345.1. Classification (GTDB taxonomy): domain Bacteria; phylum Bacteroidota; class Bacteroidia; order Flavobacteriales; family Flavobacteriaceae; genus Flavobacterium. The sequence goes on from CAYPCZ010000049.1 coordinate 6,702, forward strand.
CCTTTGCCTGCCTGTTGTTTTTGTTTTTGATGAATTCCAAAAGGTTAACCAAAAAAACTACTTGATCTGAATTAGAAATCAAAAGCGTTTCAGAAGAAACAATCGGGATGTTGTTTTGGGTAAGGTGTTCAGCAATCAAAACACCTTGTTGGTTTTTGCGAACCAAAATCACCATTTCTCCAAACGAGAATCCGTTTTGCAAGGCCTGATTAACCGAATCTAAAACGACGTTTAGATATACATCATTGTCATCGAGCTCTTCATTATCTGTATATGTGTCTTGATTTATAAACGAAACATTGACATATCCGCCCTGATTGTTATTGGTTTTTTGCGAACTTTCCCGATATATTTTCTTGTATTCTTCCTGAGAAAACTCATCAGATAAAAACGTAAACAACTCATTATTAAACCCAATGACTTCTGAATAACTTCTGTAATTAGTGTCAAGATTTCGCGTACTTTTTTCCGGATTAGAAAACGGACTTTCTCCTTGGGCTAATGCGATAAACTGTTCTGCTTTGCCTCCTCTCCACCTATAAATCGACTGCTTTGGGTCGCCTACAATCATAAGCGAGCCCGGCTCTCCGAACTTGTCTTCGCCCGCCAAAGCATTATCAATAAGCGGAAACAAGTTTTCCCATTGCAGCTGCGAAGTATCTTGAAATTCGTCAATAAAAAAGTGGGAGTATTTATCTCCTAATTTTTCGTAAATAAACGGAGCCGGTTGTTCTTTTATTTCTTTATGAATGATATTATTGAATTCTGAAATAGAAACAATATTTTGATCCTGCTGAATTTTGAGCAGTTCTTGGTTGACGGTATTGAGCACCGACAAGGGAGTTAAGTTTTTTAAAAAAGCCTTATAAAAAAATAATTTTCCTGCCTTTCGGTTGATTTCTTTTAGAGCAACTAAAACATCCAAAGCTACAGCATCTACAAGGTCTTTTTGATCTTGAGGAACTGATTTTGCATACCGATTTCTGCCTTCTTCTAATCTCTTGTAGTGAAGTACGTTAACTTCGATTCTTCCATCAGCAATTTTCTGCAAATGTTTGGGCACATATCTTCCACTAAACGACGAATGCTCTATGCTCTTATCCTCGAGTAGCTGCAAGGTGCTTTTAGCCAGACCTATGATTTCACTTTCTAATTTCTGGCAGATTTTAAAAATGTTTTGTTTTATTTTTAAAAATTCAGCGATAGATTTATCTTGGAAGTGAGATATTTCGGTGCGGTGATTTTCTTTGACCAACAATTTACTAATTTCAAGAAAATCTCGGGTTACATCCCACGATTTGTCATCATCTGCTTTTTCGGTTGCAAAATCTACCAAAAGTTTGGTCAAGCCTTCGTCTTCTCCAGCTCGTGCAATTACGCTATCAACGGCTTCTGCCAAAAGGCTTTCGGTGTCAAGCGACACCTCAAAAGACAACGGCAAATTTAAATCTAATGCAAACGAGCGGATGACACGATGCGTAAATTTATCAATTGTTGAAATATCAAAAGAGGCATAATTGTGAATGATATTTTTGATGATTCTCTGTGACTTCTGTTGAATCTGTTTGGGTTCAAGTCCGATTTCGCTTGCAATGTCTTTGAGCATTCCGTAAGATTTCAAATCAGGCTCGTCTTTGGCAAACTCTTTTAAGGTCGAAACAATCCGTGACTTCATTTCTTCAACAGCCTTATTGGTAAAAGTAATGGCTAGAATATTCCTGTAAGCATCATCTCTTTTAGAAGAAAGTATAATTTTCAGGTATTCTTTTACCAACGTGTAAGTCTTACCCGAGCCGGCAGAAGCATTATATATCTCGAAGGCGTGTTTTTTCAAAAGGAAGTGGATTTATTTTCTTAACTTTGTTTTCACAAGATAGCAAAGTTAATTTATTTATCTTTGATTAAAATCATGTTTAACCCTAAAAAATCTATAATTATGGCTTTTGAATTACCAAAATTACCGTATGCGTATGACGCATTAGAACCACATATTGATGCAAAAACAATGGAAATCCATCACACCAAGCATCACAATGCCTATACTACGAATCTAAATAATGCTATTGCAGAAACAGATTCTGAAGGAAAAACAATTGAGAATATCCTTATCAACCTCGATATGAAAAACAAAGCCGTTAGAAATAACGGAGGAGGGTATTATAACCACAATTTGTTTTGGACCATCCTTTCTCCAAAAGGAGGAGGAGAACCAACCGGAGACCTTAAACAAGCTATCGAAAGTGCCTTTGGTACATTTGCAGAATTCAAATCACAATTTGCCAAAGCTGCTGCTACACAATTCGGGTCAGGATGGGCTTGGCTTTGTGTACAAAAAGGCGGAAAATTAGAGATTTGCGCTACTCCTAATCAAGACAATCCGCTTATGCCCGATACAGGATGTGGAGGAACTCCGATTTTAGGACTTGATGTTTGGGAGCACGCCTATTATCTGAATTATCAAAACAGAAGACCCGATTATATCGATGCATTTTTTAATGTAATCAATTGGGAAGAAGTAGCTCGCAGATATGCGATGGATAAATAATCATTAGTTAAACTAACACAAAAGGCTTCTGATCGATCTTCAGGAGCCTTTTTTAATTCTATTCTATTTTAAGGATTGGATAAAGTTAAGCGCACTTTTATATTAAGTTCGTAACTTTGCAAATCATTATTGCTCATACACCATGAAAAACAAAGCCATAAAAATACAGGATTTAGGTTATAAAGATTATAAACAAGTTTGGGATTATCAGGAAGAGCTTTTTCAAGGAATTATTAAAATAAAGTCTGCCAATCGGAAGTTTGAAATACCCGAACTCACTCCTAATTACTTTCTTTTCGTAGAACATCCACATGTTTATACCTTAGGTAAAAGCGGTGATATGAGTAACCTACTGTTAAACGAAGAGCAGCTCAAAGCAAAAGGAGCTACTTTTTATAAAATCAACCGAGGAGGCGATATTACTTATCACGGCCCAGGGCAAATTGTAGGTTATCCGATTTTGGATTTAGATAATTTTTTTACCGATATTCACAAATATTTACGTCTGCTCGAAGAGTCTATTATTCTTACTTTGGCAGAATACGGCATAAAATCAGAAAGAAGCCCCGGAGAAACCGGAGTTTGGCTGGATGTAGGCACCCCCTTTGCAAGAAAGATTTGCGCCATGGGTGTACGTGCTTCTCGTTGGGTTACCATGCACGGATTTGCTCTGAATGCCAATTCAGACTTAGGCTATTTTGACAATATTATTCCTTGCGGAATCAAAGGTAAAGCCGTCACTTCAATCAACATAGAGCTGGGCGTAGAACGAGTGGATGAAACAGAAGTAAAAACAAAAATCTTAAAGCATTTCCGAGCGCTTTTTGAAGTAGAAAACTAAATCGTTATCCTACAAATCGCTCGTCTGCCTCCATTACTTGACCACATTCTGTACAGGTTCTTAATTCTTCGGAATTATAAAACATCTTGAAATGAGGCAAAAAATCTTTTTCGATATCAGTGAGCTCGAAATGTACTTCATACAATTTATGATTACAGTTTTCGCAGAACCATAAAAGTCCGTCTTTGATGTTTTTGCCTACTCGTCTGCTTTCGACCACCAGCCCAATAGAATTTTCTTCACGCATAGGCGAATGTGGCGTTCCGGCAGGCAACAAAAACATATCACCCGGGGTGAGTAGCATTTCTTTTTTCTGATCGTTTTCTTGTATAAAAACTCTAGCTGTGCCCTCTAATTGAAAAAAAAGTTCTTCGGTTTGATTATAATGAAAATCTTTTCGGGCATTAGGTCCCCCAACAATCATTATGATATAATCGCCTGAATTTACATATAAGTTTTTGTTACCCACAGGAGGACGAAGCAACTGCTTGTTATCTTCAATCCATTTATAAAGGTTAAAAGGAGGGGTTGTTTCCATAACAAAGTTTTCTCCGAAATTAAAAAATATTATCCTGAAACCGACTGATTATTTAAAATAATTTTTGACTATTACCTTTAACATTTATCCATCTTATAATTATGTTAATAAAAAATCAAACCTCTTTAGTTATTAGGCATTCTGTTTTAAGGGTTTTAACTTTGTAAATAATTAAAAACACTTGAATATGACAAACATAGAAATGCAGAGCGAAGTTTACAGTTGGTTGTTTGAAAAATTATTAAATGTAGGGCTGAGCGAAAAAATGGCGCATTCGATAAACTCAATCTTATTACTTATAGCAGTAGGAATTCTTTTATATGCTGTGGACTTCCTCTTCCGAAAAATTTTACTCTTATCTCTAATCAAAACCATCCGAAAAACCAAAACCAAATTCGACGATTATTTGCTTGACCACAAGGTTGTTAAATATTTTATACATATTGTAACCATTGTTCTGGCTAAGCAATTTTTGCCTTTGATTTTTGTTGGGTTTCCTAGGTGGATTAACGCAACGATGAAGTTAACCGATGTGATTTTGATTATCTCCGTAGGTTTATTGGTTAACGGAATAGTCAAATCGGTCAGAGATTGGTTTAAAACCAAAAAACCATTCGAAGACAAACCACTAGACAGTTACGCTCAGGTAGTGAGTATATTTGTTTTCTTTGTGTGTGGAATTATTGTTTTTTCAACACTTACCGGAAAATCTCCTATTACCTTTTTGGTTTCTTTAGGTGCCGCTTCGGCAGTTTTGATGTTGGTTTTTAAAGACTCTATCCTCGGTTTTGTAGCTAGCATTCAGGTTTCTGCTAACGATATGGTGCGAATTGGAGACTGGGTGTCTATGCCGAAATATGGGGCAGACGGAGACGTGCTTTCGATTAACCTAAACACGGTTAAGGTTCAAAACTGGGACAAAACCATTACAACGGTTCCTACTTATGCCTTTATTACTGACTCGTTTAAGAACTGGAGAGGAATGACCAATTCTGGAGGAAGACGTATCAAAAGATCAATTCACTTCAAAATGAGCAGCTTTACTTTTTGTAATGAAGAGATGCTCGAAAGGTTTAAAAAATATCGCCTTATTAATGATTATATTCTCGAGAAAGAACAAGAAATCGCCAAGCACAATATCGCTTTAGGAGAAAATAATATGATTGCAGTTAATATCAGACGATTAACAAATATTGGAGTGTTCAGAATTTATACCGACAGATACCTAAGACAAAACCCCGAAATCAACCAGAATATGACTATTATGGTTCGCCAGCTCGAGCCTACCTCAAAAGGTCTTCCTTTAGAAATTTATTGTTTTACAGCTGATGTTCGCTGGGTATTCCATGAAAAAGCCATGTCAGACCTCTTTGATCACCTGCTAACTGTTGCCAAAGAATTCGGATTAGAAATATTCGAAGAACCAGCCGGGTCAGACTTTAGAGGGCTAATCACAGAGCTAGAAGACAAAAAATAAACACACTATTTATAAGCCCAAAAATGAGTATCTTTGGGCTTTCAATTTTTTATTATGCTGAAAAACGATTTATTTTTGAGAGCCTTAAAGGGCGAAACGGTCGAAAGACCTCCGGTATGGATGATGCGTCAGGCAGGAAGATATCTTCCAGAATTCAGAGCGATACGCGATAAATATGACTTTTTTACTAGATGTAGAATTCCCGAATTAGCTTCTGAAATTACAGTACAACCTATCAGAATCGTAAAGCCCGATGCAGCTATTCTTTTTTCGGATATTTTGGTGGTGCCTCAAGCCATGGGAATCGAGGTGGAAATGAAAGAAAGCGTAGGGCCTTGGCTTCCGAATCCTATCCGAACGGCTCAAGATGTCGAAAAAGTAATCGTTCCGAATATTGACGAAACCTTGGGTTACGTGATGGATGCCATCAAAATGACTAAAGAAATGCTCAATGACGAAGTGCCACTTATTGGTTTTGCAGGTTCGCCTTGGACAATTCTTTGTTATGCAGTAGAAGGTAAAGGCTCCAAAAGTTTTGATATTGCTAAAGGATTTTGTTTCTCTCAACCCGAAGCAGCTCACGTTTTATTGCAGAAAATTACCGATACAACCATTGCCTACCTCAAGAAAAAAGTAGAAGCAGGTTGTAATGCTATTCAGATTTTTGACAGTTGGGGCGGAATGCTTTCACCTGTTGATTATCAAGAGTTTTCGTGGAAATACATCAACCAAATCGTAGAAGAAATTTCGGAAATTGCACCAACTATTGTCTTCGGAAAAGGATGTTGGTTCGCACTGGGTGAAATGGCTCAAAGTAAAGCTTCAGCTCTTGGAGTAGATTGGACGTGTTCTCCGCAGAATGCAAGACGTCTTTCGGGCGGAAAAATCACGTTGCAAGGAAATTTTGATCCCTCAAGATTACTTTCTCCTATTCCGACTATCAAGAAAATGGTGCACCAAATGATAGACGAATTCGGAAAAGATAAATATATCGTAAACCTCGGACACGGAATTCTGCCACACATACCGGTTGATCACGCTAAAGCATTTATAGAAGCGGTGAAAGAGTATGAAAAATAGAAAGTTAAGTTTAAACGATTCAACAACCTATGAAAGGAGTCCTTTTAGTAAATCTGGGTTCGCCCGATAGTCCGACACCCAAAGACGTAAAGCCGTATTTAGACGAGTTTTTGATGGATAAATACGTAATTGATTTGCCGTATTTATTAAGAGCTTTTGTAGTTAGAGGCATTATTATTGGTTTTCGTAACCGACCTGAAAAATCAGCAGAAGCGTACCAACAAATTTGGTGGAACGAAGGATCTCCGCTTATTGTTTTGTCTGAAAGATTGCAGAAAAAAGTTCAGGCAAAAACCGATCTTCCCATTGCGCTGGCAATGCGCTACGGAAAACCAAATATCAAAACAGGATTAGAAGAATTACACCAAAAAGGAGTAACCGAAGTTTTGGTCATGCCCTTGTATCCGCAGTATGCTATGGCAACAACCTTGACCATTACCGAACTCGCTGATACGATTCAGAAAGAGCATTATAAAGGAATGGAGCTCACGCACTTCCCGTCTTTTTATAACAGAAAAGAATATGTCGTGGCTCAGGCGGAATCTATAAAAAAACATTTGGGAGATTTTGATTACGAAAAATTAGTTTTCTCCTATCACGGAATTCCGGAGAGACACATTCGTAAAACAACCAAAAAAGGAACACACAAAAAGTTTGAGAAAGATGTGTATTGCTGTGAGCCCAACACGCCCGACTCGGAATTTTGCTACCGTACACATTGCTTTGAAACCACAAGGCAAGTGATAGAATATCTAGGAATTCCGAGAGAAAAAGTAATGGAAACCTTTCAGTCGAGAATATCTGGTGATAAATGGCTGGATCCTTATACGGATATTGAAGTCGATAATTTAGCCAAAAACGGAGCCAAGAAAATTGCGGTAGTAACACCTGCTTTTGTTTCTGATTGTCTAGAAACCCTCGAAGAAATCGGCATACGAGCCAAAGAAGATTTCATCTCAAATGGTGGAGAAAATCTTTTGGCTATTCCGTGTATGAACGAAGACGAACTTTGGGTAGATGCACTTCAAACTTGGATTGAAGAATGGAAAACTACTCCATAAATAACTCAAAAGAATTTAATATTTGGTTATCAATAATATCTCCGTTTATCTGAACGGAGATTTTTTTATGTTTTTTGTCAAAAGAAATTAACGCCTTTTCAACCTCATAATAACCGGCTTTACCCTTGCAATAACAAAAAACTCCAAAAAGTATTTTATTGGGTTTTTGATTGTGAAAATCTGAATTCAAAGAGCTTGAATCTATTTCAAAAATTACTTCTTCGATATAATGCCCGTCCATATAGGCCTCATCTTTATTCCTTTGGTAAAAATACTGGAAGACTGTTTTATCAAACGTATTTTCCATCTGATGATAAAGAGCCCCAGTATCATCTTTTTTGATGTTTAACGACTTGTTGTGATGCTGTTCGAATCGGCAAACCCCATCTTCAGGACAATCTTGTGTCGAAGTAGTAACATTTTTTTGTGTCGAACACGAAAAAAGAACAAACCCAATAATAACAGGCATAAGTAATTTAATATTTCTCATATTTAATGTGTTGTTTCTTGTTCGATTACATCAACATTTATGTTTTGTTTTTTAAGGATAGCCTTGACCCATACAGCAAAAATAAGTAAATAGGCAAAACAAAAAACGGCAATGATATACGATTGATGGATGCCAATTATATCGGCTAATTTTCCTTGAATGGGTGGAATGATACCCCCGCCTAAAATCATCATAACCAAGAACGCAGAACCCTGCGAAGTGTGTTTTCCTAACCCTAAAAGCGAAAGGTTAAAAATGGCCGGCCACATAATACTGCAAGCTAATCCGCCTGCCAAAAACGCATACACAGCCATCATTCCGCTACTTAAAAGCCCGATAATCATTGCCAAAACCCCCATGATCGAAAAGACCAAAAGCGTACGAGCTGGTTTATCTTTTGAAATAAAGAATGCCACAATCTGAATGATAACACACAAAACATAGTAATAAAGCGGTGTCATATCTTTACCCGAGATAATATTAACCGATAAAATCACTGTGAAGGCTATCAAAGGAACAACCACAAGTGCTAAGGTTTTTTTGTTCCCTTTCAAGTTAAATACCGAAATGGCTCCTGCCCAACGACCAATCATAAGGCTGCCCCAATACATCGAAATATATTTGGCAGTTTCTGAAACTTCCATGCCTCCGAATTCCGGAGTTTGCAGGAGTTCCCCCAAATTGCTTCCGATAGCTACTTCAACTCCTACGTAAACAAAAATAGCCAGCATTCCCAAAACCAATTGCGGATATTGCATTGCCCCCCACCCTGCTTTGTTCTGACCAGCACGGATAACAGCAAAACTAAGACCTCCTATAACGGCTACCAAAGCACCAATCAGCCAATACATTCGGTATTGTTCTAAGCTATGCATTTGTTCTTGCGTAAAACTCGTTAGGTCATCTTGATAGGTTTTAAAAACAGGAATAAAACAAACCACCAAAAGTATTGTCATGACAATAAGAGTGAAGAGTGCTTTATTAGATTTTTCTACTTTTTCGTCTGATATGCCGCTGGGAAGTTTTTTGGAAAAATAAAAGATTGCTGCTGCAGTAATAAATAATATGCCTACACACACATATAACCAAATTACTTTATCTAAACTCAACCCGGCTATTTGTTCGTCGGTGATGGCTGCGGTAGTTCCAAAAAGTGCAAAGCCAACAATAATGGGTCCGATGGTTGTTCCGAAAGAGTTGATTCCGCCCCCGAGATTTACCCGGCTGGCTCCAGTTTTTGGGTTACCTAGCGAAATAGCAAACGGATTGGCAGCGGTTTGTTGTAACGAAAAACCAAGAGCCACAATAAACAGCCCAACGAGCATAGCCGTATAAATATTTACGCTCACAGCTATAATCATGGCCACAGCGCCAAGAGCCGAAAACAAAAGGCCATACACAATACTTTTTTTGTAGCCCCATTTGCCTACCACATCTTTTCCTTTTAACGTACCAAAGGCAAACAAAAGTAACGCTCCGAGATAATAGGCCGTATAAAATGCAAAATCAATAAGTTGCGACTGAAATTGGTCCAAGCCAAAATAGCTTTTGCAAAAAGGAATAAAAATACTATTTCCTGCGGCTATGAATCCCCAAAAAAAGAAAACGATTACTAAGGTATAAAGAGCAGGATAATTAGTTTTTGTATCGGAATTCATCGGTCAAGTCTTTGTTGTTTGGCTAAAAATACCACAATTCTTCGAAATAAATAAAAACCGCTTCAAAATTTTACTTTTGAAGCGGTTTGGTTTTATATTTTCTGATGTTTAATCTATAAGTTTATCCTAAAAACGGATATCTATAATCAGTAGCAGGAACTAATGTTTCTTTAATAGTTCTTGCCGATACCCAACGGAGCAAGTTCAGCGCAGAGCCTGCCTTGTCGTTTGTACCTGAGCCTCTAGCACCCCCAAAAGGCTGATTCCCTACTACAGCTCCGGTTGGTTTATCATTAATATAGAAGTTTCCGGCAGCGTTTTGTAATTTTTGGGTTGCTACTTCGATGGCGTATCTGTCTTGAGAAAATACTGCTCCGGTAAGAGCATATTCTGAAGTAGAATCTACCAACTCAAGTGTTTCTTCCCACTTAGCATCTTCATATACATAAATAGTAAGCACAGGACCGAAAAGCTCAGTTTCCATGGTTACATATTTCGGATTGGTTGTCAAAATAACAGTTGGTTCGATGAAATATCCTGTTGATTTATCATAATTTCCTCCTGCAATGATTTCTGCATCAGCATCTTGTTTTGCACGATCGATATAACCCGCTAATTTATCAAAAGAGTCTTCCGAAATAACCGCTGTTACAAAATTGCCTAAGTTTTCTGGAGAGCCCATTTTGATAGATTTTAAATCAGCAATCATAAGTTCTTTGACCTCATCCCACATAGTTTGAGGAATATAAGCTCTAGAAGCGGCAGAACATTTTTGTCCTTGGAATTCGAATGCTCCTCTGACAAGCCCGGTAGCCACTTGTTTTACGTTGGCACTTGGGTGAGCAATTACGAAATCTTTTCCTCCTGTTTCTCCGACAATTCTTGGGTAAGATTTATATTTAGAGATATTATTTCCGATGGTTTGCCAAATGCTGTTGAACACTCCGGTTGAACCCGTAAAATGCACTCCGGCTAAATCTTTATGATTAAGCACAACATCACTAATCATCGATGAATTTCCGTACACTACATTAATCACTCCGTCGGGTACTCCTGCTTCTTTAAAAATATCTACGATAACTTTAGCAGAAAATATTTGTGAAGCTGCGGGCTTCCAAACTACTACGTTTCCCATAAGTGCTGCCGACGCAGGTAAGTTTCCGGAAATAGCCGTAAAGTTAAACGGAGTAATGGCATATACGAATCCTTCGAGCGGGCGATACTCTACTCTATTCCAGGTTGTAGAATCAGACAAAGGTTGATCTTTGTATATATCGGTCATATATTCTACGTTAAAACGCAAGAAGTCGATAAATTCACAAGCCGCATCAATTTCTGCCTGATGTACTGTTTTTGATTGAGCAATCATAGTGGCCGCGTTAATTTTTGCACGATAAGGACCTGCGATAAGTTCCGCAGCTTTTAAGAAAATCGAAGCTCTGTGTTCCCACGACATCGCTGCCCATTTTTTACGGGCTTCAAGTGTATTAGCAATAGCCTCTTCTATATGATTTTTTTCAGCTAAGTGATATTTTCCTACAATATGTTGGTGATCGTGAGGGGCAGAAAGGTTTTTAGTATTCCCTGTTCTGATTTCTTTTCCTCCGATATAAAGCGGAACGTCAACTTGAGCATTCCACATTTCTTTATAAGCTTCTAATACAGCTTCTCTTTCAGGAGTTCCTTTAGCAAATGACTTTACAGGTTCGTTTACCGCTTTAGGAACGTTAAAAAATCCTTTTGACATAATTTTTTAAATTTAACAAGATTATTAGCTACAAATATACGATTAAATTTGTTTTGAGGGGTTAAATTCTTTTTGAGGCTCGGTAATAAAACAAGTTATTGAGTTGAGTATTTAAGTTTTAGGTTTTTATGAGGAACATCCATATATAAGCTCTACAGACTTTTTAATAATAAACCTAAGTAATATCCATAAAAAAACCCGAAGCTTTTACTTCGGGTTTTGGTTTTGAGCGGAAGACGAGGCTCGAACTCGCGACAACCAGCTTGGAAGGCTGGAGCT
>CAYPCZ010000050.1:0-18174 GCA_964409345.1 uncultured Flavobacterium sp.
GAGAGTGCAAATATACACAAAAGTTTTCACTTGCAAAATTTTTATATCAAATCTGACAAACTATTTACGGCTACATACCTTTCTACAGTGAAGCCTTCGGCATATTCTACGCCTATCAGCCTACCTAAATCTTGGGCTCTGTAGTGTATGCTTTCTTGGAAATTTTTGGTAGCAATCGGAGTGATGGGTTCGTTAGATGAAGGTTTAAAAAACTGCGAATCATAGGCCATTACTGCTTTGAGTTTTTTATCCATAAAACCTGAGATATCAACCACAAAATCAGGTTCTATATTTTTCCATTGGATATAATGATATACTACTTTAGGTCTATACGCTTCTTGTTTTGTACCATCAAAAACAGTTTCTATCATCCGAAGACCTGATAAAAAACAAGCATCAGAGACCAAATTACTGCCTTTTGGGTGGTCGATATGCCTATCTTCGACTGCATTACAGATTACGATTTCTGGCCGGTATTTTCTGAGACGCTTGATAACTTCTACCTGATGTTCTTCGTCATTTTTAAAAAATCCGTCTCTGAACTTGAGGTTTTCACGAATAGAAACTCCTAAAACCTCCACAGCTTTTGCAGCCTCTTGATAGCGCTTTTCGACAGAGCCTCGCGTACCTAATTCTCCTTGGGTTAAATCAACTATACCCACGGTTTTACCTAATGCTATTTCTTTTGCCAAAGTCCCTGCGCACCCTAATTCTACATCGTCAGGATGGGCTCCGAAAGCCAAAATATCTAATTTCATTTTATATATTTTTAAAACTCAAAGATACAAAGAATTAAAAAAGACTTCTCATCGTCACTGATTTGTTTACCGTTTCGAAGAATTCTTTTTCCGGATTACTGTCTTTGGTTATCCCGCACCCCACATAAAAACTAACCTGCTGATCATAAAACTCCATACATCTTAGATTCACATATAGTTCTGATCTTTGGTTATCCGAAAAATTCAATTCGCCCAAAAATCCGGAATAAAAACTACGGTCATAGCCTTCGTTATCTAATATAAATTGTTTGGCCTTATCTTTCGGGAAACCACAAACGGCAGGAGTTGGATGTAGTTTATTTATAATTTCTGCTAACGAAAAATCGTTTTTGAGTTGGGCTTTTATGTCTGTTCTGATGTGTAAAAGAGTGCCTGCCTGTGAAGTATAAGGCTTCGAAATGTTTATTTCTGTGGTTTCATCACGAAGGTTTTCTAGGATAAAATCGGTTACAAACTGTTGTTCTTCTTGTTCTTTTTCGCCCCAAATTACATCAAGATTTCCTTCAAATTTTTGTGTGCCTGCATAGCCCATTGTCTTTAAGACAGTTCCTTCTATTTCTACTAATTTTTCTGGAGTAGCCCCCATCCAAAACCCTACTTCCGGGTGATAAAAGCAATACCTGAATGTATTGGGATATTTATAGAATAGTTTTTCATACAACATCAAAATATCTGGATTAAGCATCACAACAGTCTCTTTTCTCGAGGCTACAATTTTACTAATTTGTCCTTTCTCAATTTCTGACATCATTGTAATAACCAAAGCTTCAAAGCTTTTTTTATCATTTTCTGAAAAGGTAACCTCTGGAGTAGCATCTACTGAAATAGCTTTATGAGTCCAAACTTCAGAAATAAGATCTGAATTATTTTCAGGAATAATCACACTTTTTTTATGGCTATCAAATGGTGCAAAAACAAATCCGCTTTGAGAGAAATCATCTAAAATATAAAGTTTTTTGTTTTTTTGAAACCTACCGATTACTTCCTTTGAATGAGGCTTAGAATACAATACAAAAGGCAATCTCTGAGCAAATTTATTTGTTGCTACAGTCAATAAATCAGTCATTTTTAGGTAAAACGATGTTAGTTAATTTGCACAGCGAGATTAATTTGTCTTCTTCATCTGTGATTTTTATTTCCCAAAGGTGGATAGTCTTTCCTCGATGAATGATTTTTGCCGTAGCAAATACGGTTCCTTCTTTTTTACTTTTGAGATGATTCGCCGATATTTCGATTCCTCGAACTTCATTTTTTGACATATCAATAAACATAAGTGAAGCTGCACTCCCTACGCTTTCTGCCAATGCCACCGAGGCACCTCCGTGTAACAGTCCCATGGGTTGGTGCACTTTTGGGTTCACAGGCATTTTGGCTGTCAGGAAATCTTCTCCGACATCAATAAACTCTATAGCTAAGGTTTCCATTAAGGTGTTTTTACATATTTTTTTAGTAAGCTCTAAGAACTCTTCTTTGGTATAATTCATATATTTTTATTTAGACCTATAAAATTAAGTAATTTTTAGGCATAAAAAAACTGCCTGAATGCTCAGGCAGTTTTATTATAATAATTTCTACAGTTGAGAATTATTTAACTTGGAAAGTAACTCTTCTTACCAATTTGCGAGCACCTGGTGAAGAAGCCTCTACTGAAGTATCTTCTCCACGAGAGATAACATTTAATTTGCTTTCTTCGATTCCTGCTTTAACTAAAATGTTTTTAACATTTTGTGCTCTTCTGTTTGCTAATCCATAATTGTATTGCGTCTCTCCTATCTCATCAGCATGCCCAAAGATGTCAATAGATGCAGATGGGTTGTTTAATAAGTAGGTGCGCATAAAGTCAATTCCCTGAGAAGACACATTAGTTGGTTGATCTTTATCAAAGTCAAAATAAGTAGTTACATAACCGCTATTGATAAGTTCGCGTACAAGCTCATTGTTATTTTTCATATCACCTGCAAGTGCAGACTTCATAGCGTCAACTCCATATCTCTCTTCTAAGTATCCTTCTAATTCGTCAGGAATTCCATTATTATTATGATCAATAGTTCTTCCTCTTGTATCTACTGCTACACCTGGTGTGGAGTTTGGTTCAACATCTAAATAATCTGGCACTCCATCTTGGTCAGAGTCTACAAGCATTACTTCTAACTCAGCAATTCTTTTCTCTAATTCGTCTAGTTCATTACTCATTTTGCTTTCACCTACATACCAATCAGCATGAGTCTTTTTACCAAAATAATAAGTAACCCCTACAGAAGCATTTAACACAGGAGCTATATGTCTAAGGAATTTAACTGACGGATCTGCCGCCGAAGCTGTTACAGTCTGAGCAGGAACTACTACATCTATATTAACAACACCTGTTTGCCCATCAATTGTTGCGGTCCCGCTGCCAGGGTATGTTCCTCCAGGTACAGTAGCGGTTACAGTAATTTGTTTAGAATCTCTTGAGCCTCCGTTGAAGGTTTGATCTAATCCAAAATAATTTAAGGCTGTACCATCTAATGTTATAGCAAAACGCTCACTTAATTTAAATTGAAGCGTTAAGCCTGCTAATGCAGCAAATACTTTATCGTCATCTTTATAATCAGTGCTGTAAGTACCATAAGAACCTCCAGCATGAGCTAATAACCCAACAGTATTTGTCCAATCTTCAAAATCAAATAACCTACCGAGATTAATAACTCCTTGTAAACCAAATCTCAAAAATTCAGCATCGTATTCTTGCCCACTCCCTTCCTTAAAAGTATCATAACCGACGTCAGCTTTTAGACCAAACTTTGTACTTAGCATATAACGAATACCTAAATCATAGTGCCTGAAGCCTAAACTATTATTATACCCTTCATTAAAATTTACTCCTCCAAAGCCAAAAGCTTTGTTAAAGCCTCCATTTGCTTCTATCGACCATCTATTATAATCGACTCTTTTTGTTGATTCTGTTTCCTGAGCATTAACAGCAGTTAACGACGAAGTGAAAACGACTAATGATAATAAAAATTTCTTCATAACTTTATTTTTCAATGTTTATTTTATAAGTTGTATGGCAAAGATATTTATTTTTTTTTAAAAGCCTTAACAAAAGGCGTTATTTTATGTAAAAATTCACAATTAACACTTTTTATTTAGTTTTTAACAAAAGCCAGACAACATAACTCCTGACTAAAACCGTGCCAAATCATCCTAAAACTCATATTCTACAAGCACTTTATTAACAATATAAAGATTAAATGTTTTTTAAACTAAACATTTCACAATATCATCTCAGGTATTTCTCCTTCTATAATTAAATCAGCTTCTGTTGCTTTGATAATTTGTTCTACAGTAACACCCGGGGCACGCTCTACCAGTTTAAACCCTTGTTTAGTTAGTTCTAATACGGCCAATTCTGTAACAATTTTCTTCACACATTTAACACCAGTGAGAGGTAAAGTGCATTTTTTAAGAATTTTAGATTCTCCTGCTCTATTGGTGTGCATCATCGCTACAATAATATTCTCTGCCGAGGCGACCAAATCCATAGCTCCTCCCATTCCTTTTACCATTTTACCTGGTATTTTCCAATTAGCAATGTCTCCATTTTCAGAAACCTCCATAGCTCCTAATATAGTTAAGTCTACATGCTTGCCGCGAATCATTCCGAAACTTGTAGCCGAATCAAAAAAACTTGCTCCTTTGAGCGTGGTAATGGTTTGTTTTCCTGCATTGATTATATCGGCATCTTCTTCTCCTTCATAAGGGAAAGGCCCCATCCCTAAAACTCCATTTTCGCTTTGAAACTCTACGTTTATACCCTCGGGAATATAATTGGCAACTAAAGTAGGAATTCCGATTCCTAGATTTACAAAATAGCCATCTCTAAGTTCTTTTGCAATTCGTTTTGCAATTCCTGTTTTATCTAACATAGTTTATTCTCTTTTTCTTACCGTTTTTTGTTCAATTCTTTTTTCATAATTTTCTCCCTGAAAGATTCTCTGCACAAAAATTCCCGGAATGTGTATTTGATTGGGGTCTAACTCCCCAGCCGGCACCAATTGTTCTACTTCTGCAATAGTAATTTTGGCTGCTCCACACATACAAGGATTAAAATTTCGGGCTGTACCTTTAAAAATAAGATTCCCTGCCTCATCCCCTTTCCACGCTTTTACGATGGCAAAATCGGCTTCATAAGCATATTCTAATAAATGGGGCTTGCCGTTAAAAATTTTAATTTCTTTTCCTTCAGCCACCTCGGTTCCGTAACCAGCTGGGGTATAAAATGCCGGAATTCCTGCTTGGGCAGCTCTGCACTTTTCCGCCAAAGTACCCTGTGGAGTAAGCTCTACTTCAAGCTCACCACTAAGCATCTGTCGTTCGAACTCTGCGTTTTCGCCTACATAAGAAGAAATCATTTTTTTAATTTGCTTTTTGTGTAATAATAACCCCAACCCAAAATCATCGACCCCAGCGTTGTTGGATATGCAAGTCAAGTCTTTAACGTTTTTTTGAACTAACTCTTTAATCGAATTTTCGGGTATACCACAAAGCCCGAAGCCTCCGAGCATAATGGTCATCGAGTCCTCAACTCCTTGAAGAGCCTCTTGGACTGAGTGTACTTTTTTGTTTATCATATTAATATACGAATTTTATGAGATGTTTTTCAGAGTATAAAAGTAGCAAATTATTTCAGTTTTTAAGAATTTTTCCTTTGGATTTTACCACTCAGGCAATCAACTTAACCTATAAAAATAAATTCAGCTATAATAACTCCTTGATTTTGTGTTTACCTACTAAAGAATTATCTTTGAAATCTTTTTATCAATTTATCAATGAATACTAATTATTTTGCAATACTAATGGCTGGTGGTATCGGTTCTCGATTTTGGCCGGTCAGCACAGCTGAATTTCCGAAGCAATTTCACGATATGTTAGGTACGGGAGAAACCTTGCTTCAAAAAACTTTTTCTCGCTTACAAAAAATCATACCCACCGAAAACATTTTAGTGTTAACCAACTCTCGTTATAATGATTTAGTACTAGAACAGTTAAACATTTCCTCCGAACAAATATTATTAGAACCGGCTATACGAAATACGGCTCCTTGTATTTTGTATGCTACTTTAAAAATAAAGCAACTCAACCCGGAAGCTCAAATCTTGGTTGCTCCTTCTGATCACTGGATTGAAAACGAAACTCTATTTGTGCATCACTTAAAACAATCTTTTGATTTTTGTCAAAATCATAACGCCCTGATTACCTTAGGAATTCAGCCCACCCATCCAAACACAGGCTATGGTTATATTGAGTTTGACCAATCTGATGATAATTTAATAAAAAAAGTAGTTCAGTTTAGAGAAAAACCCAATTTACCAACCGCTCAAGAATTTTTAGAACATGGAAACTTTTTGTGGAATGCCGGTATTTTTATTTGGTCTGCTGACGCGATTTTAGCTGCTTTCGAAAAATATCAACCTAAAATGTTTGTCCTTTTCCAGCAAGGAGAAAATACATACAACACTGTTGAGGAAAAATATTTTATCGAAAAAAACTATCCTCTGGCAGAAAACATCTCGATTGATTATGCCATTTTAGAGAAATCTAAAAACGTATATGTTTTTCCATCGAGTTTTGATTGGAACGATTTAGGCACTTGGAGTTCGTTGTATGACAAACTCCCTAAAAATGAAGACAATAATGCCGTGATTAATGCTAAAACAATCACCGAAGATGCCAACAATAACATTATCCGAACACAGAGCGGTAAACTAGTGGTTATAAAGGGCATTAGTGACTTTATTATCGTAGAAACCTCAAGCACTCTGCTTATTTATCCGAAAACAGACGAACAAGCCATCAAAAATATAGTTCAAGACAATAATTTATAGCGGCTTATAAAAAATAATCGAACTTTTTATTTTTTTTAACTTCATTTGATTTTAAATAATTTAATTTCACGCACCGAAAATAAGGGCTAATCTGTCCGGAATAACTTATACTGACTTCACAAAAAACACAAACAAATGCAAGAAGGATTTGACTGGATGAACCTTATAAATCCAGAGTTTTATATCAATATGAATATCGGAGGAGTGCGAATAGGGCTTTGGGTTGTGCTATTTATTGTTTTTGCCGAAACAGGACTTTTTGTAGGGTTTTTCTTACCCGGAGACAGCCTTCTTTTTTTAGCAGGCGTCTATTCTACTGAACTTGTGAGCCAACTTATGCATATCGAAGGAGAGTTTTTAAACGTATTAGTTCTTTCGTCGTTAGTTGCTTTGGCAGGGATTTTAGGAAATACGGTAGGTTATTGGTTTGGTGCAAAAAGCGGCACTTATCTTTATAATCGTGAAGATAGCTTTTGGTTTAAGAAAAAATACTTATTCCAGTCGAGAGATTTCTTTGACAAGCATGGAGGAAGAGCTATTATTTTTGCACGTTTCTTTCCTATTTTCAGAACCTTTGCTCCGATAGTCGCCGGAATTGCCGGTATGAATAAGAAACGATTTATGTTCTTTAATATCATTAGCTCGATTATTTGGGCATTCAGCTTGATTTTTGCAGGACATTACCTCAATGATTTCTTCGGCAGAACATTCGGAATCGAATTAAAAGACAATATTGGGCTTATCGTTATTATCTTAGTCACCATAACCACTATTCCTGTGATTATCAAGCTTGTCAAAAAACCAAAAAACAAACAAGAATAGACAATTAGTTGTTAGCTTCTGCTCAAGGCCAATCCTACTTCTGAGTCTAATAAATCAGAAAACTTAAACCCTCTATAACTCACTTGTTGTGGAAAAATGCTTTGTGACGAGAGTCCTGGATTGGTATTAATCTCGATAAAATACGGAATGTTATCCATCACAATATAATCAATTCTTGAGAAGCCGGTCATATTCAAAACATCATAAATTTTAATACTCATCTGGTTTATTTGCTCCTGAATTTCGCTACTAATATCAGCAGGGGTTATTTCGTGTGACTCTCCGTGATATTTGGCTTGATAATCAAAAAACTCATTATGCGATATTATTTCGGTGTGTCCTAAAACAATCGTTTGGTCGTTAAGTTTCAAGACACCTACCGAAATTTCTCTTCCGTTTAAAAAAGATTCTATTAAGATTTCGCTATCGACTTTAAAAGCGGTTATGAGTGCCTGTTCAAAATCTTCTTCTTTATTTACTTTTGATACGCCCAAGCTACTGCCTGAACGATTGGCCTTGACAAACAACGGAAGTCCAAGTTCTTTAATAATAGCTTTTTTGTCTAACTTATCGCTTTTTGAAGCATAAATCGAATGGGCTTTTGGGATGGAAAACTTGTGCAAAACCGAAAGGGTATCGCGTTTATTAAAGGTAAGTGCCGATTGATAAAAGTCGCATCCGGTAAACGGAATTCCGATAAGTTTCCAATAGGCCTGTAGCTGCCCGTCTTCTCCGGGAGTGCCGTGAATTGTGTTTATGATTACATCAAAAACAATTTTATTCCCACTTATTTCTGCCGAAAAATCTCCTCGGTTAATCGGAAACTTATTTTCGTTATCAATTAAAAACCATCCTTGGTTTAATATATGCACTTCAAACGTTTCGTATTTATCTTTATCCAGATTATCCAGAATAAGCTGTCCGCTTTTGAGCGAAACCTCGCATTCACCTGAATACCCCCCCATAACTACTGCTACTTTCATTTTTTGTTACTCGTTAGTTAATAATGTTCTTGGAGGTTGAGCGGAAATTTAATCTATATAACACCTTACGCTCAGCCCTTGATATGTGGCACAAATTTACATATTATTCGTTTACGGAAATTGCTTTTGTTTTAGGAACTCTAAACAAAAGCAAAACTCCTAAAATAAAGAATAAAGCCAAAAACACAATGGAATTTCGCATGCTTCCGGTAATTTGGTCAATGAGCCCATAAAGTGCCATTCCGATGACGATTCCTATTTTTTCGGCGACATCATAAAAACTGAAAAACGAAGTGGTATCGGTTGTTTTGGGGAGTAATTTCGAATAGGTCGAGCGAGAAAGCGATTGGATTCCTCCCATTACTAAACCTACCACGGCGGCTGTTATATAAAAATGCATCGGTAGATAAATAAAATAAGCCACTATACAGATAGCTACCCAAATAACATTAATAACAATCAACACCGAAATATTACCAAATTTCTCTGAAGCTCTTGAGGTTAGCACAGCACCTAAAACCGCAATAAGCTGGATAACCAAAATACTAATGATAAGTCCCATCGTTTTTTCGCCTTCACTCCACAAAATCTCCTGTTCTCCGAAATAAGTGGCTACCAACATTACTGTTTGAACCGCCATACTATACACAAAAAAAGCAATCAGATAAGCTTTAAGCGTAGGTGTTTCGGCTAATTGTAGCCAAACTTTTTTAAGTTCTTTAAAACCATTAAACAATACATTTCGAGATATTCTTTCGGATTTTTTATTTCCTATAGGAAGATATTTAAATGTATATTGAGCAAATCCAATCCACCACACTCCCACCATTACAAACGAAAGGCGCATCATTTCAAGAGCTTTTTCGCCCTCAACACTCAAAACCATTACCAAATTTATTAAAAGTAAAATAACGCTTCCGATATACCCCAACGCATATCCTTTAGCACTAATTCGGTCTTGTTGTTCCTTGTGAGCTATATCTGGAAGGTAAGAATTATAAAAAACCAGACTTCCCCAAAAACCGATAAGTCCAAAAAAGTAACACGCCAGGCTAAAGTAAATCTGCTCTAAGCTAAACCAATATAAACCCATACAAGAAACCGCACCTAAATAACAAAAAAACTTCATAAACGATTTCTTGTTACCTACAAAGTCTGCCACTCCCGAGAGTAAAGGCGACATAACTGCTACCACCAAGAAAGCAGCAGCCGTTACAAAGCTAATAAGAGCCGTGTTTTTAAAGTTTGTTCCGAAAACCTCAATATAAGTTATGTTTTTAGCTTCGAATAATGCCCCGTAATAAATCGGAAAAATAGCCGAAGCAATCACCAAACTATAAACCGAATTTGCCCAATCATAAAAAGCCCAAGCATGGAGTAGCTTTTTATTTCCTTTTTCGGGTATTGCCATAAATCTATGTTTAAAAAAACAAAGCTATCAAAAAAACATCGTTTTAGCTTTAGGGTTCTAAAATAAAAAAATCCTGCTCTTAGTAATTAAGAACAGGATTAAAAATAACCAAATGAAGAAAGTTATTGTTTAACTATTTTGATAGCAGCAGCTTGCCCTTGGTTGTTAGTAAACTTAACAATATAAATTCCGCTAGTAAGCCCAGAAGTGTTATAACGATTGCTTCCTTCTTCAAAACTTTGTGTAGCTACACTTCTTCCGTTGATATCCACAATTTGCATTGACATTGCCGAGGTAGTTGCAAACAAAAGCTCATTATCTACTAAGGTATTGTTGAGCTGAACCCCTAACTTCTGTAAAGTCATATCAGGAGTGCTTGCGGTTGGCTCATATTTATAAGTAAAAGTTACTGATTCATCCATTTCGTTTCCTTCTTCATCTACTCTAAAAAACTTAAATACAAAGTCTTTTGGCGTTGCCCCATCGGCATTTTCATTCTGGATTTTATCCCACATATTATTAGTTCCTCCAGCAGGAATAGTTACATAGTTATTATATCCAGAATACTCAGATCCTTCTCCTATACTATAAACACAATTTCCTCCAAAACAAAACTGAAAGCTACTTCCGTCATCGTTTGTGATGCTTTCTACTCTAGATCTAACGTGAATATCTTCGTTATAGGCATTATTGACATAAAAATACAATATTGCTCCTTGTCCTTCAGCTGTATTGGTTGTCCACACATCACCATTTTCTATCAATTCTGGAGATTGATTCGGATTGTTAGGGTTGTACGAAGTAATAGTTATTTGAGAAAAAGCTTGCATCCCTACCAATAACATCAAGCTATAAATTATTTTTTTCATTGTTTAGTTTATTATGTTGTTTAGTTTATGACTATTTTTTGAGTTGTAATAATATTATTCTCATTAGTTATTTTTGCAAAATAAATTCCTTTTGAAAGATTAGACAAATCAACGGATTGTTCTACATTATTCTGAGAATAAACTACTTTTCCTAAAGTATCAATAACCGATACTGAAATAGTTTGTTGGTTGTTTTCTACAAAAAACACCCCAGTTGAAGGGTTTGGATATAATTTCACATTATTTGAAAAGTCAAATTCAGAAGCCGACAAAGCACTATCTGCTGTAAAATAAAGTGTTGTGCCTGAACCATAGTTACCCGTTGGGCTAGAGAACACTTGACTTCCTTTATTATCTACCAATGATACAGGTCCTCCCCCATCTCCATAACCATCAAATAAATTAAACTGATAACAGCCATCCTCAGGTAAATTAATTTGAATCGTATAGGTTTGATTACTTCCATAGTTTTGACCACTTTGAATGATAGTTCCTTGAGCGTTTTTGATATTCCAAGAAGCTTCATATCCCCAGTTGTCTGTACTCAAAGTCAATGTAAGAAGGTTGGATACCTCTACTGACGATTTATTAAAAGTTATTTCAGAAGTATTATCATCAGACTCTTCGTCTTGGTCTGAAACAATAGTTATCGTCAATGTGTTGTTATCCAACAGTGTAAACTCCTCAGATTCTGGCAATTGAATTTCTAGTCTTTTTAAAGATGATAAACTCCCCGTCCAGGTATACGTATTAGGTGCTCCACCATTCACTACATATTCAAAATCAATACTTGTAATTTCCTGACTTCCAGTATTTTCAACAGATATGGTAGGAGTAACTCTATCCAGACAAGTAGGAATCATACTTTTTATTTCTTTTAAAGCAACATTATTTTCATGGGTAAAATCAAAAGTAGGATAAGCTCCTGCACCGCTTATGATTTCCTGATTAGACTCAGCTACGAAAACAACAACCTCCATATCTCCTAACAACGCAGCAACATTATTATAATACTCTGGGATTGTATAAGTAAATGTTTGTGTATAAAAACTTCCTTCAGAAGTCGAAGTTATATCTTCCCCCCATTGTCCTGTAAGAAGGTGTACAAGACGATGCATATGGTTGTATTCTGCAATTGTACTAGTTGTATTAACTTGCTTTCCTATAGTATTATTCTGCAATAAAGCTACATTGATTTTATTTGTAGACAACGGGCTGTCTCCTGTATAATACACTTCAACCAAAACTGTTAATTCACGGGTGTGAACATCAATACTTGCTTGGGTAGCTACATTAACATAGGAAGGTTCATCTAAAATCATATTACCCGCATCTGCCCAATAACCTCTACCCATTCCCGTACCTCCATAGGCTCTCATATTTACCGGAAATAAATGTCTGTTAACTGTTCCGATAGGGTAACCAATACTATTACCAGAAACAATTTGACTCGCTATAAGATTTCCAAAAGGAGTTCTAAAATCAGGATCTCCAGGTTCAGGAGTAGAATACCCACCTTGATGGATATTTATGAGGAGAACATCTTCTGGATTAGCATTTTTCATAGCTTGAGCAATAGCATGCCCTTGAGGACAGTATTGACAATAAATCCCAGTAAATTCTTCTAAAACCACTTTTTTATTTTCAGGAGTAGTACTCACAATAGTCTGAGCATTTGCTCCGACAAAAGCCAAAGCGAAAATCGAGAGTAATGTTTTTTTCATATCTTTTAGTTTAGTTTGTTAGACTTTTATTTAACTCAAGCCTCAAATTTATAAAATAATTTAATATTAAATTAACAAAACTTAATAAAAAACATAAAAACATTATTTTTCATATAAAATTCCCGAGACATGATCTCTTGTAGCTCCTGTCACACTTGATAAAACATTAATTTTATCTTGTAATTTTAAATAACCTAGAAGTGCGAAAACAAGTGCTTCTTTATACTCAATTAACTCTTTTTGAGGGATTATAATCTTGGTTTGAGGTAAATAAAATCGAATTCTATGGATTAAAAAGTCATTATAGGCTCCGCCTCCGGTAATTAAAAGTTTAGCTTGTTTACCTTTAATATTACTGCTTACCTGATAAGCAATATGTTCTGTAAAGGTTCGCAACACCTCTCGAATCGGATAATTTTCTGTTATCGGAAAAACAATTTCTTTTACAAACTCAAACCCTAATGATTTAGGGTGTTTTTTTTGATAAAATTCAAGCGAATTTAACCTCTCGAAAAGCTCTTGGTTAAACATTCCGTTTTTAGCTAATTTTCCTTTATCGTCATATTCAAACCCAAGTTTATTCGCATAAAAATTCAGAACTGTATTTACCGGAGAAACATCATAGGCTAGTCGTTGGTTATTTTGTTCAAACGAAATATTAGAGAATCCGCCAAGGTTCAAACAATAATTATATTGAGGAAACAGCATACGGTCTCCGATGGGCACAAGCGGCGCACCCTGCCCACCTAACTGCACGTCTTGTACTCTAAAATCACACACAACCTGCTGCCCTATAATTTTAGCTATTTTGGGTAAATTACCAATTTGAAGAGTATATTTATTTTGAGGCTGATGTAAAATAGTATGTCCGTGCGAAGCTACTGCACAGATGTCTTTAATATTATTTTCGGCAATGAAGTTTTTAATGATATTACCTAAAGCAAGTGTATATTCAGAATTTAACTCTTTTAGTTGCTGTTCAGAATAATCTATGGCATTTTTAAGCTTTTCTACCCACTCAAGAGTATAAGGTACAGTTTGTGTTTTTCCGATTTCGAATAATATCTTGTCTTTTTCTTCTGAAAAAAGCACTTCAGCCAAATCAACTCCGTCAAGCGAAGTACCCGACATTACTCCGATTATTTTTCGCCCTGTTATTTCCCCCATAGACATGAAACCTTTTAGCTCCCTTTGGGTTATTTGATTTTTTGCTCTCGCATAGCGTGAAAAAAAGCTGCTCTACTAAGGGGTTCATACTCTTCGGTTTCGCCCAACATAACTAAGTTATCATTCGAGGATTTCCTAAAGCTATAGTTAGCCAAATTTCCGGTTCGGGTACAAACAGCATGTACTTTAGTTACATATTCTGCCGTAGCCATCAAAGCAGGCATCGGTCCAAACGGATTTCCTTTAAAATCCATATCCAACCCCGCTACAATAACCCGTTTTCCGCTATTGGCTAGATCGTTACAAACCGCTACAATTTCATCATCAAAAAACTGTGCTTCATCAATACCTACAACATCACAATTACTCGCCAACAGACGAATATTCGCAGAAGCAGGAACCGGAGTTGAACGAATCTGATTAGCATCATGCGAAACCACCATTTCGTCATTGTATCGAGTATCGATAGAGGGTTTAAAAATCTCGACTTTTTGTCGAGCAAATTGAGCACGTTTAAGCCTTCTGATTAGTTCTTCTGTTTTTCCTGAAAACATCGAACCAGAAATTACTTCAATCCACCCAAATTGTTCTTTATGATTAACTGTATTCTCGAGAAACATTTTTTAATTTTATTAAGCAGAAATATTGAATACTTTTCATTACTTTGTATTCGCAAACAAATATATCAAAAACAAAGGTCTTAACTCAAAAATAATTATCAACAATTATGAAAAATCGTTTAGAAGCAGAACTCATCAGCATTGCTCACCGAATTTTAAAATTAAAAAACAAATCGGAAGTTATTCAGCTACAAAAAGAAACGCTTAATTTGTATGAAAAACTATCGGTTTTGCGGTTTGTAGAAGAAAATTATGGCGATACTTCGGTTGCTATTCCCGAAGATATCCAAGAGAGAATAACGCAACCGATTCAAGAAGAAATAGGAGTTATTCCCGTCACGGAAACAATTTTAGAAGAAAAGATAACCATCAAAGAAAAAACAGAAGAAGTAATAAAAGAAGTACCAACTGAAAT
This sequence comes from uncultured Flavobacterium sp., assembly GCA_964409345.1. Lineage (GTDB taxonomy): Bacteria > Bacteroidota > Bacteroidia > Flavobacteriales > Flavobacteriaceae > Flavobacterium. The sequence continues at coordinate 14,658 of CAYPCZ010000050.1, forward strand.
TACTGAAACTAATGTTGAAATACAAACAGAGGATACTACCAAAAAAGAAGCATCGTCAGTAACTTTTAGCTTTGATGAGCGCTTCGAAGAATTTGAAGCTCAGCTCACTAACGCTAAGCCCGAAAAAACACCAACAATTTTTGACCAAGTTGTTCCTGTAGAAGAGTCGTTATTTGTACCAAAATCGCAACAGACCCAAACCAAAACCACAGAAAGAGTTATCACTTCAACTACAAAAAACGTTTCTATAAACGATGCGGTCAGAAAAAACTTTAATATGGGGCTAAATGACAAAATTGCTTTTGAATTTCATCTCTTTGGAGGGAAAAGTGAAGACTTTAATCGAGTACTTTCGCAACTAAACACTTTTGATACTTTTGCAGAAGCCAAAGATTTTATCGAAAACATGGTAAAACCAGATTATAACAACTGGCTTACAAAAGACGAATATGCTGAGCGGTTTATGGAAATAATCGAAAGTAAGTTCTAGAAATATTTTAGCATATGTCTAAACTTTATATCGTTCCGACACCTATCGGTAATCTTGAAGACATGACCTATAGAGCCATTAGGATTCTAAAGGAAGTCGACATAATTTTGGCAGAGGACACCAGAAATAGCGGAAAGCTCCTTAAGCATTTTGAAATTTCGACACCCATGCAATCACATCATATGCATAACGAACACCAAAGCATTAAACTTCTTATCCAACGCTTACAATCAGGGCAAACCCATGCCCTGATTTCGGATGCAGGGACTCCAGCTATTTCTGACCCGGGCTTTTTGCTTACAAGAGCTTGTATCGAGCACAATATTGAGGTAGAGTGCTTGCCGGGTGCTACGGCTTTTGTACCAGCACTTGTCAATAGCGGTCTTCCTAACGATCGTTTTGTTTTTGAAGGTTTTCTTCCTGAAAAAAAAGGACGTCAAACCCGTTTTCTTACCCTGGCAGAAGAAACCAGAACAATGGTTTTATATGTATCTCCTCATAAACTTATCAAAACACTCGAAGAAATTATTCATTATTTTGGTCCCAGCCGAGCGGTTTCAGTATCTAGAGAGCTTACTAAAATGCATGAAGAAAATTATAGGGGTACAGCACAAGAGGTTTTAGAACACTTTCAGAAAAAACCCATAAAAGGTGAAATTGTGATGGTAGTAGAGGGCAAAAAATAAACTTATATTTTCACTTCAATTTGATCTTGAAAAGCAAAATAAGCTCTTTTTGAAGCTATCTCTTCTGCCTTCTTTTTTGAAGTAGCTCGGGCTTTGGCTATTTGTTTGTCGTCAATATACAAGCGAGCAGAAAAGTATTTTTGTATAGCTGTATTGTCTTGCTCTTCTTCGACCTTTAGCTCAAAACGTTTTTTGTGTTTTTGTGACCATTCTATCAACAAACTTTTATAACTAATAACTTTACCTTCTAACCGCTGAATGTTTACATACGGAGTGATTAGCTTTTTTCCTATAAATTTTTCGCAAGCCAGATACCCCCTGTCAAGATAGATGGCTCCAACAAGTGCTTCAAACAAGTTTCCGTATATGTTTTCTCCGAAATGGTTTTGAGATACCTTACTTCTAACTAACTCAAGGAGTCCGAGTTCCTTCCCGAGTTGATTGAGATTGTCTCGGCTTACAATTTTGGCTCTCATTTTGGTCAGATAACCTTCGTTTTGATCAGGTACTTGATTAAATAAATAAGCGGCAATTACGCTTCCGAGCATGGCATCTCCTAAAAACTCTAATCGCTCATAACTTACTACATTTCCTTTTTGGTCTATCTTATTTACCGAACTATGTGTAAAAGCTCTTTGATAAATACTAATATCCTTAGGCTTTAGCCCGGTAACTTGATGTATTTTTTCAAAAAAAACCCCGCCTTTTTCAATGCGGGAGTTTTTTAATATTTTTTGTATTAGATTCATTTGAACAGCTACAGTTCTAGCTTTTTCATCAATACACAAGCATTGTGACCTCCGAATCCGAATGTATTGCTCATTACTACTTTCATATCGCGCTTTTGAGCTTTATTGAAAGTGAAATTTAGTTTTGGGTCAATATTTTCGTCATCTGTAAAATGATTGATTGTAGGGGGAACTATCCCGTGTTTGATAGACAAAATGCATGAAATTGCCTCAATGGCTCCGGTTGCTCCCAATAAATGTCCAGTCATTGATTTGGTAGAATTCAGATTTAAATTATATGCATGCTCTCCGAATACTTCTAAAATAGCTTTCGACTCGGCAATATCTCCAAGTGGTGTAGAAGTTCCGTGCATATTTACTCCATCAACATCTGTTGGCTTTAGTGCTGCATCTCTAAGACAATTGATCATTACGTTTTTAGCGCCTAATCCTTCAGGGTGGGGTGCGGTGATGTGATGTGCATCAGCAGACATTCCGCCTCCGCCCACTTCACAATATATTTTTGCTCCACGTGCCACAGCATGTTCATATTCTTCAAGCACTAAGGCTCCTGCTCCTTCTCCCAGTACAAACCCCTCTCGGTCTTTGTCCATTGGTCGGGAAGCTGTTTGCGGGTCGTCATTGCGGGTCGATAATGCGTGCATGGCATTAAAGCCTCCGATTCCTGCAATAGTAACAGCGGCTTCTGAGCCTCCTGTCAAAATCACATCTGCGTGCCCTAATCGGATATAATTAAAGGCGTCAATAATAGCATTGGTCGAAGAGGCACAAGCCGAAACAGTAGTAAAGTTAGGACCTCTGAGCCCAAATTTCATAGAGATAAGTCCGCCTGCAATATCAGCAATCATCTTTGGAATAAAAAACGGATTAAACTTTGGTGTTCCGTCTCCTTGATTAAAGTTGGTAACCTCGTCTTGAAAAGTTTGTAACCCTCCAATCCCGGATCCCCAAATTACGCCCGCTCTGTCAACATCCAATTTTTCTAAATCAAAATTAGCATCTTCCATCGCCTCAGCAGCCGTAACCATAGCATACTGGGTGTATTTATCCATTTTTCTTGCCTCTTTTCTCTCAAGAAAGTCTTCGACATTAAAGTTTTTTACCTCACAGGCAAATTGGGTTTTAAATTTTGAAGCATCAAAATAAGTAATAGGTGCAGCACCACTGGTTCCGCTAATAAGCCCATTCCAATATTCTTCTATGTTATTCCCTATCGGAGTCAAAGCTCCTAGTCCTGTTACTACAACTCGTCTTAATGTCATATTCTGAATTTTATTTTTAAAAAAAACCCACATTATCTCGGTAGTATATGCAAGATTAATATGGGTTGTATAAGCAATTTAAGATTTGCAATTAAGCATAGTCTTAATTAATTTTACATTAAAAATAACATACCTCACGCCTCATAAAAGCGCGAGGTATTTATGTTATTATTTTTTAGCCTCTTCGATATAAGAGATTGCTTGACCAACAGTCGCGATGTTTTCTGCTTGGTCATCTGGAATTTGAATGTCAAATTCTTTTTCAAACTCCATAATTAGCTCAACAGTATCCAAAGAATCTGCTCCTAAATCATTTGTGAAGCTTGCTTC
>CAYPCZ010000051.1:0-17222 GCA_964409345.1 uncultured Flavobacterium sp.
TTGCCAGACCTTATCACAGTTGGGAAAGAGGTGCTAATGAAAACTTTAATGGATTTACAATCAATTAATAATAACGGACAAGTTGCATTTATTAGTTGAATCTAAGTTTCTTTTTCAACATCAACCCAATTCTGCAACATTATTTTTCCCAGAGGAGTCATAATCGATTCGGGGTGAAATTGCACAGCGCTGATATCATACGTGCGATGGCGTAAAGACATTATGTTTCCGCAATCATCTAGCGAAGTTACTTCAAGACTATCTGGAAAGTTCTCAGGATTTACTACCCATGAATGATATCTACCTACTTCAATCTTTTGGGGTAACCCTTTAAAAAGAATTTCGTCTTGAACTGTTACACTAACGCCTGTTGCCACACCATGTACAACCCGATTAAGCTGGATTAGACTACCTCCGAATACTTCTGCAATAGCTTGTTGGCCCAGACAAATCCCTAAAATAGGTTTTTTGCCTGCATATTCTTTAATTAGTTCTTTTAAAATTCCGGCTTGGTTAGGAGTTCCCGGTCCGGGAGAAAGCACAATTTTGTCAAAGTATTTAATCTCATCTACTTCAATTTCGTCATTTCTGACCACCTCAACTTGCACATTAAAACCCTCGAGATAATGAGCCAAATTATAGGTGAAACTGTCGTAATTATCCAGCAGGAGGATTTTCATCTCAAGTATTGATTAGTTTTATAATTCCCAAAACAGCAATAAACAAGGTAACGCTTCCGAGGAGATAATTTACGTTTTTCATAAAAAACTCAGTTCTCGATTCTATTCTACGAATAAAATTGGCATACAAATAAAAAACGCTTAATGCACCCAAAGACGCACCCAACGAAAAAAGAATAATAAAGGGTTTTTCAAACTGAAAATAATCATAGGAACCCAACGTAATACTCAAAATCACATAAAACGGAATCGGAAAAACATTGATTAGCGAGAGAAACATTCCCATAAAAAAATGACTCCGTTTGCTACTGATTATTACTTCTTCGTTTTGAATTTTTTTCTTCTGAGCAAAAAAGAAAAAATAAAAGCTAAGCAGTATAAAAATACCGATACCTACTTCTTGAATCAAATGATTGATATCGGTTCTCTGGTCTATAAAACGAGCAAAAAACGTAGCTATCAAGGCTTGAAAAAATACGACTACGCTTGCTCCTGATCCCAGCATCAAGGCTCTTGATTTATCTTCTCTCAGACTGATTTTGGCAACCGTCATGTTGATGAGTCCAGGCAAAAGTGTGGTCATAAACGTAATGGCTAAACCAAAAAACAAAGAAGATAAATAACTCATTTTATTTTAAATTGGATATAGGTAATAGCTTTATTTTGTTCTAAATATTGCATTTCATAAAATGTCTGGACAGAAGTAACCACCTCGGGAGCACCTTCATTTACATACACATCATGATTAGCATATACTACGTGATGTTCTTGACCGTGCAATAAACCAAGTGTATATCCGTGCATAAATTCGCTATCGGTTTTAAGGTTGACAACTCCTTCTGGTTTAAGGATGTTTTTATATCTTTTTAAAAAATCAGCATTGGTGAGCCTGTGTTTTGTTCGTTTGTATTTGATTTGAGGATCTGGAAAAGTAATCCAGATTTCGTCAATTTCTTGTTGGTCAAAAATATTTTCGATAAGCTCTATTTGTGTGCGAACAAAAGCGGTGTTTTTAAGCGCTTCTTCGAGGGCTGTTTTTGCTCCTCTCCAGAATCGGGCTCCTTTAATATCTATACCAATAAAATTTTTATTCGGATATTTTTGAGCTAATGCGACAGTATATTCGCCTTTTCCGCAACCCAACTCTACAATTATAGGGTTATTATTTTTGAAATACTCACGGTTCCATTTCCCTTTCAACGCAAAGTTATCAGCAATCACCTCTTCGCGGCTTGGCTGAATTACATTCGAAAAAGTCAAATTCTCGTTAAATCGCTTTAATTTATTTTTACTTCCCACTACAAAAATTAATTTTTTTGGTAAAAGTAGCGAATAATAATCTATCTGAAAATTTTGTTCCTTTGTAATTTATGCAATTTTCAAACTTTGATATCTTCAAAAAACATACTCGTTGCTCCACTCAACTGGGGCTTAGGACACGCTACTCGGTGTATTCCTATTATACACAAACTTATCGAATTGGGCTATACTTTGGCGTCAGATGGTGATGCACTAACTCTGTTGAAAAAAGAATTCCCTAACCTTACCGCCTTAGAGCTTCCTTCGTATAATATCAAATATGCAAAAAAAGGACAATTTTTTAAGTGGAAGATAGCGCTGAACACACCGAAATGTTAGATGCTATAGCTAAAGAGAAAAACTAGTGAAAGGCTGAATCAAAGAATATGAGCTTATAGGAATTATTTCTGATAATCGTTTTGGGTGGACGTCATGGTGTATAAGATTTGAAAACACAGAGACCAGTGTGCAGTGGGATTATCTCTTCCGGATTTTTGCTAAAGAAAGATAGCCTTTAAACTCCCGCTTCTATTTTATGACTTTATCCGGATTTTGCTTGGCAAAACTTTCCCATCCTGAATACTTTTTGCCGATAGTGGTTTTTCCGGAATTAAAAAAATGACAAACTGCTGCTGCCAATCCGTCTGTGGAATCGGGATTTTTTGGGAGTTCCTTCAGCCCGAGAAGTTGTTGCAGCATTTTGGCTACCTGTTCTTTGCTGGCGTTTCCGTTTCCGGTAATGGCCATTTTTATTTTTTTGGGTTCGTATTCTGTAATCGGGATTGCTCTCGAAAGCCCTGCAGCCATTGCTACTCCTTGTGCTCTTCCTAACTTTAGCATCGACTGTACGTTCTTGCCAAAAAAAGGAGCTTCGATAGCAATTTCGTCAGGATGATGGGTTTCGATGAGCTCAATGGTTCGTTCAAAAATCAATTTTAACTTTACATAATGATCTGTGTATTTAGAAAGCTGCAATTCGTTGAGCTGAATAAATTCCATTTTTTTATTTACCACCTTAATGAGCCCAAACCCCATAATGGTGGTTCCAGGGTCAATTCCTAATATAATTCGCTCTGATAAAATGGGTGTTTTCAAGTTCTATTTTTTTGAATAAATAATCGTTTCTTTGCCGCTATGATTTCGATTTCTTACAAAGCTAAACAATTCCTTCTTTTTATAGCTAAAATTTCGGTAGTAGGTTTGGCTTTTTGGTTTATTTATCAAAAGCTATCTGATACAGATTGGCTTAATTGGAATGAATTCCGGCAAGTTTTATCAGAAAAACTCACCCCGTGGAGTATTCTTCTAATTTTAATACTAAGCTTTATTAATCGCTTTTTCGAAATTATAAAATGGAAGAATTTAGTTCATACGATTCAGAAAACCTCTGTTTATCAAGCCACAAAACAAGTTTTATCTGCTTTGGTCTTTTCGCTCTTTACTCCTAACGGATTAGGAGAATATGGCGGAAAGGCATTGTTTTTTGAAAAATCAAAAACTAAAAATGTCGTTTTCCTCAATTTTGTTTGCAACGGAATTCAAGTAATAATTAATGTCTGCTGTGGTCTTTTAGGGTTGTTATTTTTACAGTATTACGATTGGGCTGTTGGCGTTATAGGCGTGGGTTTCTTACTTTTTTTATTTGTTTTCTTTTCAAGAAAAATTACCATTAAAGGATATTCTGTTGAAAAGCTTATTGAAAAAATCAACCAAATTCCGAAATCAATACATCAAAACAACACGATTTTAGGACTTGGCAGATACCTGGCTTTATGGCATCAGCAATATTTTATTTTTATGATGCTTGGGGTCGATTTACCCTATCTAATACTTATCACAACCAGTATGTCTGTTCATTTTCTGACTTCCTGCTTGCCCAACTTTCAGTTTTTAGATTTTATAGTGCGAGGAGGTGTTGCAGTTTATTTCTTCGGACTATTAGGGATAAACGAATGGATTGTAATGCTTGTTATATTTTTAGGGTGGATGCTCAACACTATGCTTCCTGTGGTGATTGGAAGCTTTTTTATCATGAAGTATAAGGTAAATTTCTCGTCGAAAGAATAAAATTAGACTCTTGTATGAATAAAAAAACCACTTCGATCACGAAGTGGTTTTTTGTTGGCCCACTAGGACTCGAACCTAGAACGACTGAACCAAAATCAGCTGTGTTACCATTACACCATGGGCCATTACCTGCATAATTGCGGGTGCAAATCTAAAACATTTTTTCATAAAAGCAAAAGATTCGCCCTAAATAATTTTAAAAGTCACTTAATCTCTTGACAAAGCTCAATCAATACTCCGTTTGTTGTCTTCGGATGCAAGAAAGCCACTAACTTATTATCTGCTCCTTTTTTGGGTATTTCGTTTAACACAGTAAACCCTTCTGTTTTAAGTCGTGCTATTTCTGCTACAATATCTTCCACATCAAAAGCAATGTGATGAATTCCTTCGCCTTTTTTTTCGATAAATTTAGCTATGGGGCTTTCTGGGTTGGTTGCTTCTAATAGTTCGATTTTATTGGGACCATTCATAAAAAAAGAAGTTTTTACTCCTTCGCTTTCTACCGCCTCTGTTTTGTAGTGTTCTACTCCCAACAATTTGGCAAAAAGTTGGTTGGATGCTTCTAAATCTTTTACGGCAATACCGATATGTTCTATCTTTTTCATGTTTTTTGTTGTACGTCTTGAATTTATATGGGCAATAATTCTCTTCCTTTCCAAAGTAGAGAAGGATCGATTAAAATCACGCTAAAAACTCCTGCTATGATAATGAGCTTCAAAAAGTTATGAGAGGCTATAAAATGTATTCTTTTCTGGGATTTCCATAAGAAAATCAAAAACAAAATTAACCCTATAAGGCTAAAATAAAGAAAAGCATCCATATAACCTACATCGGCTTTTTCGATTAGAATATAAATCGGGATAAGCGTAAGGCAAGTGAGTAGAGTGATGATATATTTAGCTTTTTTTTCGCCATAAACCACCGGAATGGTGCGGTAATTATTGGCGAAATCTCCTTTGATATTTTCGAGGTCTTTGACCATCTCTCTGATAAAAATCAGTAAATACAAAAACGAAGCGTGGGCAAAAATGATAAAATATTTGTGCTTGTGAAGCAGTATATTAAAGAGTTCTTCTTTTTGATAATAAAACAAAACGGCAAAAAACGGCAAGACTGCCAAAAGTGAAGCGGTTGCATTTCCGATGATTGGGAATTTCTTTAGTTTATGCGAATAAAACCAAATCAAGAAAATATAGGCCGAAAAAAAAGCCGCTGCCCTCCAAGAAATTAATAAAGCCATCAAAAAAACCACAAAATTAATCCCAAAATAGATTTTTAATCTTGTGGCTTCGCTAATAAGCCTGTCTAATATCGTTTTTTTGGGTCGATTGATAAGATCTTTTTCCCAATCGTAATAATTGTTAATGATATAGCCCGAAGCAATAGAAAGCGAAGTAGCTAAAACAATGATAAACATTTGTGGGTCAAGAAGGATATCTAACGCCCTACGTTCGGGAGCTAAAACAAAAATAGCCGAAAGGTATTGGGCAAGAGCTATAAGCCAAATGTTGTATCCGCGAACTACAGAAAACAAACTGATAATTTTCCAAAGTAATAGTTTGTTTTTTCTGTTTAACATTTTTTGAAGACTAATTTTTATATTTTTCGCAAAGGCGTTTTCATATAAATCAAGTAGGATTACAAAGACTTGTTTGTGATTTTAAAACTGATAAACCACTTCTAGCTTATGGTCTTTTAATAATTCTTTGGCTTTTTCGAGGTCTTGGGTAAATCCTAACATATAACCTCCGCCTCCCGAGCCACAAAGCTTTAGGTAATAATCGTTGGTTTCGATTCCTTTTTTCCAGAGTTCGTGAAATTTTTCTGGAATCATCGGTTTGAAATTATCGAAGACCACTTTTGAGAGCTCTTTGGTATTCGAAAAAAGTGATTTTATATCTCCTTTCAGAAAGTTTTCTACACAAGCATCTGTATGTTTAATAAACTGATTTTTAAGCATTTTCCTAAACCCTTGGTCTTTCAGGTTTTCCATAAAAATAGAAACCATCGGAGCGGTTTCTCCGACCATTTGGCTGTCAAGCAAAAACACAGCTCCTTTTCCGTTTGTGTTTTGAGACGGAATCCCGATAGCTTCGATATTTTCTTTTGAATTAATCAAAATGGGAATGCTCAAATAACTATTAAGCGGATCAAGACCAGAGCTTTTTCCGTGAAAAAACGACTCCATCTCAGAAAAAATATTTTTGAGTTGAAGCAACTTTTCTTGAGTCAAATTCTCTAATACGGTAATTTTATCAAAAGCATATTGATCATAGATAGCTGCCACTAAAGCTCCGCTACTTCCTACACCATATCCCTGCGGGATGCTGGAGTCAAAATACATTCCGTTTTCTACATCTTGTTGAAGGGATTCAAAATCAAATTGCACCAATTCGGGCTGTTGTTGAACAAGATTTTTCAAAAACGCAACAAATTCTTTCAAACTCTTATTTGATTTTTGATTTTGTGCGGTATGTGGTTGTTTGATTTTCAAGGCTCCGTTATAAAAATTATAAGGAATAGACAATCCTTTAGAATCTTTGATAATTCCGTATTCTCCGAAGAGTAGGATTTTTGAATAAAAAAGAGGTCCTTTCATTTAAAACACAATTAGCACCACAAATATACATAATATTATGGTTTCCAAAATGATGTAATTGGCTTTTTTTCTAATGCGTAGTGGCAATTTTGTTTTTCGAATGAAGATTTATACCCAACTTATTCTAAAAATAGTTTTTAACCGGCTTCTTGTGTCTAAAAACTTACAACTTCCAACTAAAAACCTTAAATTTGCCTCTTTAAAATTTAACTGATGTTACAAATAGCCCACATTAGAGAAAACAAAGAAGCTGTAATTAAAGCACTTGCTAAACGCAATATAGAGGCTACAGCTTTAGTTGAAACCGTTATTGATTTAGACGAAAAACGACGTTCGACTCAAGTAGAGTTAGATAATATTTTGGCCGAATCAAACAAGATTTCGAAAGATATCGGTGCTTTGATGAAATCGGGAGAAAAAGCAAAAGCCGAAATCCTGAAGACCAAAACGGCTTCGCTAAAAGAAAAAGAAAACACTTTTAAAGCTGCTCTTAATCAATACATAGAGCAACTTCAAGAAGAATTATATAAAATTCCGAACACTCCTGCCCCGATCGTTCCTGAAGGAAAAGGAGCCGAAGATAATCTGAATGTTCATCAAGAAGGAGAAATTCCAACATTATTTGAAGGAGCTTTACCACATTGGGAACTTGCCAAAAAATATGATATTATTGATTTCGAATTGGGAGTGAAAATCACCGGTGCAGGTTTTCCTGTTTATAAAGGTAAAGGAGCTAAACTTCAGCGAGCGTTGATTTCTTATTTTTTGGATAAAAACACCCAAGCAGGATATAATGAAGTTCAGGTGCCACATTTAATCAATGAGGTTTCCGGCTACGGAACAGGACAACTCCCTGATAAAGAAGGGCAAATGTATCACGTGGGCGTTGATGATTTATACCTTATTCCGACTGCCGAAGTTCCGGTTACTAACCTGTATCGTGATGTAATTATCCAGGAGAAAGATTTACCTATTTTACATACCGGATATACGCCTTGCTTCCGTAGAGAAGCAGGTAGTTACGGATCTCACGTAAGAGGATTGAATCGTCTGCATCAATTTGATAAAGTAGAAATCGTACGTATCGAAAAACCTGAAAACTCTTATGAGGCTCTGGATGGGATGGTAGAGCATATAAAAGAAATTCTTAACGAATTGCAACTTCCGTATAGAGTTTTGCGTTTGTGCGGAGGCGATATGGGCTTCACTTCAGCACTTACTTATGATTTTGAAGTGTTCTCTACAGCACAAGACAGATGGTTAGAAATTTCATCTGTATCCAACTTTGAAACCTTTCAGGCCAATCGCTTAAAGCTTCGCTTTAGAGATAAAAACGGAAAAAATCAATTGGCTCACACACTCAACGGAAGCTCATTGGCATTACCTCGTGTGCTGGCCGGAATTTTGGAGAATTACCAAACTCCAGAAGGCATCGTTGTTCCTGAAGTTTTGAGAAAATATACGGGGTTTAACATTATCGACTTAAAAATCTAACTCTCTAACAGTTCGGTGAAATTATTTTTTAACCCTATCGGTCACACGGTCTGTAACCACTGCCATATTTATCTCCTTCAAACCTCATATCTGTTATGAGAAAATAAAAACGTTGACCAGACAACAAAAATTCTTCTGTAGAGCCACTACTATAGGTTCCTCCTGCTCGGATATCTAACTGATAAATAGGACGTTCATCAGGATTATTGGTAAGCCTGGTTAAAATGGAGATACCATGTCGATAACTGTTGCGTACCTCCACCTGCACTTTTTGTTTTCCTTTAATAGAAGAGGGCTGCGAACGGTGGCGGGTAGAGATACCTTCATAGCAGGCAGACTGTTGCCATTCAGACCAGCCCGACCAATTCTGTGCATAACCGCTGATTGCGAACGCCACAAACAACAATGCTAACAGTAATGACTTTTTCATTTTTTATAGATTTATAGTTATAAGATTAACAATTTTTAGCGCTAAATGTAACTTTACTACATTCAAAATCACAAAACTAAATAAAATATTAAAGCGCAAAAATACCCTTTTATGGGTATTTTTTTATAAAAGAAGCTTGAAAAGGCGAGCGAAGCTAAAACTACGGTTAATGAAAAGATTGCTATCGTTTTTCGACCAAACCGTCCTTGTCAATAAAAACACGCCCTTGGCCATTTTCCGTCCAATTTCCGTTAGGATTGCCATAGTTGTTTACCATAAATGAAGCCAGCTGAAAATTAATTAACCCATTAGAGGTTTTCTCGCCAGATAGCACGCGTGCAACATCAGCAGGAGTTCCGTTTGATTCTGATTTTAATACCAGAAATATAGAAAATTTATTTCCATCTCCAGAAATAAACGCCCCTACTCCTTGATCGCTTTGACTACCACCTAATGCAGAATATAATAAGGAGAGTTTTCTATATCTTGATTATAAAACTCAAACGTTTGGGGAGGAAATGCGGCTTCCGAGCCTATAAGAAAATGATCCATAGGGGTGTTTGAGGCAGACAAAACCGTAGTGAGCTCATAGGCCCCTTCAATAAAAGGAGGGTTTATCCCTGTGTGTATAACCATTCCTAAATCGACCATATTATCTAGAACTTCTTCTCCAATAATTTTTTTTATTGACTCATAAGAACCGTCAAAATGATCACCACCGTCATTATTATCATCACTATTACAACTATAAAAAATAGTAATAGCCAAAACACCTAATAGAATACGTACGATTTTTTTCATAAATAAAGTTTTTTATTAATTAACTTTACAAAGTTAACCAACCACAAAACCAGAAGAAATACTCATTTTAGGGTATTTTTAGGTATTTCAGAAAAGCTAAAAATTACATCCAGCCTCTTTCCATTACATATTTAACTAACATTGATTGATTTTTTAACCCTAACTTCATGCGTAAGTTTTTTTTATGCTTGTCCACAGTATGGTGGCTTAGGTGCAGTTTTCCGGCTATTTCTTTGGCGGTATATCCGAGTGCTATGAGTTTTAGAATTTCTTTTTCTCGTTGTGTAACATTAAACGAATCGGCAAGTCTAAGTTTATGAAGTTCAGACTCTATAGGCTGCACTCCATTAATCATATTTAACACTGCTTCTCTGAGGATTTCTATATTAGTACCTTTTGACAGATAAACATCTGCTCCGTTATGTTTTGCATTTAAGACAAACTCTTCACTATAAAAGCTAGATAAAATCATTATCTTAATTTTTTCGTAACGATTTTTTATTTCCTTACAGCATTCGAGTCCGTCCATCTCGGGCATATTGATATCGAGTATGACTATATCAGGGATATTTTGAGCGATTAGTTGAAGTAATTCTTTGCCATTATTTGCTATTGCAACAATTTCAATATCTTCTATCTCTTTAAATACCATCATAAGCGCTTCGGCAAAAAGCTGATGATCATCTGCAATCATTATTTTTATTTTGTCCATAGCTTCTATAGTTTAAAGGTGGGCAGTAGGAAATTCAAACAAAATATGGGTTCCTTTGCCGAAAGGCTGAAACTTAACTATACCCTTCAAGTGGTTTATACGCGAATAAATGCTTTTCCATCCGATGCCATGCTTGGCTTGTGATTCAGAGAACCCTATACCATTATCAGAATACGTTAAAGAAACACTATCTCCTTTGGTGTTTAATTTTAATAGAATAGCGTCTGCATTAGAATGCCTAATAGCGTTAGAAAGCAATTCCTGAACTATCCGATAAATATTAATTTGTGCTTGAGAACCTAAAGTTACACCATCAGAACATTGATAATTTATACTTATCTTTTTAGTCTGATTGATGCTTTTTACTAATTCGTTAATGGCCGAATTTAATCCGAATTTCTCTAAAGTAGGCGAAGAGAGTTCTCTTGATATAGCTCTTACCTCATCAATACTGATTTGCAGTATTTCTAAGCCTTTTCTAAATTGCTTGTTGATTCAGAGCTCTCTGTTTTGTTTGTTTCTGTCTGCACATATAGCTTGACAGTTGCCAACATTACTCCTAATCTATCGTGCAATTCGTGGGCAATTTTTTGTTTAATATTTTCTTTGCTTTCTAGTATTTTTATCACAGATTTTAGCTCTTCTTCTTTGAGTCGGGTGAGCATTTCTTGCTTTTCTAACTCGTGTTTTTTCTTTTGATTTAAACTTTTTGTTCTATATACCATCAACATTAAAACAGAAATAAGTAGCACAGAGATAAGTAGTATAATTACAATCCAATTATTCTTGATTAGTTTCTCTTTTTTCAGCTGTGTGTTTTGAAGTTCTGTTATTTTTCTTTCTCTATTTTCTGAATCATATTTTGCTCTCATCCAAGCAATATCTTTTACGCTTTGTTCTGAAATAACTTCTTTTTGTTGATCTGAATAATTTTGAAAATGATATAATGCCTCTTCATAATTACCTTGAAGTTGATAGACCTCGCTAAGTAGCTTTTCAACGCTCATTATTCCGTGAGTATATCCGACTGATTGAAATTTTTCGAGCGATTTTTTAAAATCTATAATAGCCCTGTCATACTGTTTTAGATATAAATAGACCTTAGCACTTTGACTCAGAGCATTAGCAGCGTTTTTTTCTGCTCCTTGTTTCTGATAAATCTCCAGAGATTTAGCAATATAATCTAATGCCAGATCAAAATTTCTTTCTGAATAATAATAATCAGCCAAAGAAGCATACGCCATAGCTGTTTTTTGCAAATCATTATTGTCTTTTGCCAGTTGTAAGGTTTTTTCAGAGTAATACAAAATACTATCGCTGTCTTTAAAAACTTGATAAAGTACTGCTAAATTAGAATAAGCTAAAGCAGCTTCTGAAGTCTCATTAGCCTTTAAAAAAAAGTTTAAAGCTTGTGTCATTCGGCTAAGGCATTGTTTTTTGAAATTTTCTGCCTCTTCTTTAGAAAGCGAACCAGATGAGTGTTTGGTATAGGCCCAAGACATCAGCGTAATGGCATAATTTAAGTTAACATGGGCTAAATGTCTTTCAAAATCTTGGCCTTTTGTAATGTTATTTGAGTTAAATTCGATAGCTTTCTGATAAATTTCAATAGCTTTTTTATAATCTGCCTTTTCAAGATAAAGCCGAGCCTTCCCTTCAAATACCACACTTTGCGTCAGCGGATCTTTGGTTTTTTCGTAAAGCTGTTCTAACCCAGAAACAGCCTCTTCTGCTTTGTCTATATCGCCGGCTAACACACTAACATTATAAATGTGTCTATATGATTTACTTAGTATCTCATTGTCATTATGGGTCAGAGCAATTTCTTTTAGCTTTTCTGCATAACCCAAGGCTTTTCCTAAATCAAAAGTTTGCGATTCCCTAATAAGGTGAATGTATATCTCTGATTTATCTTTGATTGTGACAGAGCTTTCTAGTTTTAGCTCAAGACTATCTACTAATTGATAATTCTGCCCATACACAAACAATCCGGCAAAGAATAAAACAACAAGAAGGTGATTTTTGTTCATTTTGTATTTTTATTTGTTAAAAGTATTAAATATTTCTTTTATTAACTAAAGGAAATCTAAAAAAAACTTAAACAAAAAATCGAGCGACTCTATACCGGAGTCGCTCGATTTAACTAAAGCTCAAAATAACTTTATTCGTATGTGGGATTTCCGAATTGCTCCCAGGTTAATAAGCTACATCCTTCTTCAGATTGATAACTTGCATATACCACCGCATCAGGATTAAGTTCTGTGAATTCAAAAACTAAAGTTTGACCATATTCATTAGTAATATATACCTTTGTTTTAGAGCTATCTACCCATTCCCATTGATGATGAGCAAAGGCCGTTCCGTCTAAATCAAATTTATAATAAATAGTTCCGTCGGGCGAAAAGGCAAAATATGCTGCTGCAGATTCTACTGCCTCGGTTTCGTCTTCTCCGTCACATTTATATTCCATTTCTCCATAAATATATTTCCACCATTTTTGAGAGGTTGAGGTTTCCAAGCCCTTGCCGGCATCCTCATCAAACCCTGTTAATGTAGAAAATCTTTCACCTACAGAAACTATTTCCTTTTGGAACATTCTTTAAATAATTAGAGGAGCTGCCTCCGTCATCACTACTACAAGAAGTAATAATAGTTCCTATAAAAAGTAGAAAACTAATTTTTATTAATGTTACTGGTTTTTTCATTGTTTATATTTTTTAGTTAAATAAAGTTACCCTGCAAATATAAAGCACGCATAAAGGTTAAAAAATACCCTGTTTTGGGTATTTTTTAACTTTAAAGACACTAATAAAAACAACGGAAACCTTACATTTTTTTCTCTTTAATTCTCTTATACAACTTGATGCCCAACATTAAGAGTATGGCTAAAGCAAAAAGACCGACAACTCCAAAAATCCAATTGAACGAATTTTTTAAGACCACCAGAAATATTACCGAAAATAAGATGAGGGTTGCTACTTCATTCCAAATTCTAAAAAACCCTGAAGAATAAGAAATATTGTTTTGTTGTAATTGTTTATAAATCTGATGGCATTTCAGCTGGTAAAGCCAGAGCAAAATCACAAAAAAGAGTTTAATGTGCATCCAACCCATTTGTAGTAAATACGGATTCATCACCAGCAGAATAACAGCAAATACAGTAGCCAAAACAGCAGAAGGCCAAGTGATGATGTTCCACAAACGGTTTTGCATTAATTGGAATTGTTTAATCAGAATATCCTGTTCGGGTTGAGTTTTGTCTTTGGCTTCGGTATGATATACAAAAAGACGCACCATATAAAAAAGTCCTGCAAACCAAGTAATCACAAAAATAAGATGTAATGCTTTTATGTAATTATAATATTCCATTTCCTGATTATGACTTTATGATTAAACAACCTGTACTATTTGTCAAAAACTTTCATTTTGCTTACAAAATCCCATACGACAAGCCCTACACTTACGGCAATATTGAGCGAATGTTTGGTTCCTAATTGTGGGATTTCGACACATCCGTCTGAAAGTTCGATAGCTTGTTGGCTCACTCCTTTTACTTCATTCCCGAAAATAAAAGCATATTTTAGATTTTCTTTTACTTCAAATTCGTTAAGCATTACAGCACTTTCAACTTGCTCTATACTCCATATTTGTGTTTTTTGTTGTTTTAATTCTGATAGGGCATTTTGAATAGAATCAAAATGTTTCCATTCTACGGTATCGGTTGCCCCGAGTGCTGTTTTATGGATTTCTTTGTTTGGTGGAGCAGCTGTAATTCCGCACAGATAAATCTTTTCAATCAAAAAAGCATCGGCTGTTCTGAATACTGAACCGATATTATTTAAACTTCGAACATCATCCAAAACGATGGTCAGCGGAGTTTTTTCTGATTTTTTAAATTCTTCGATTGACTTGCGCTCTAATTCGCTATTAGGAATTTTTCTACTCATTATTATAAAGATAGCTTATTGATATCTTTCCAATGGACTTTTTGTATAACTGTTCCTTTATTTAGTACCACAATACTCGGATTAGCTCTTTCGATTGTTTTTAGGGTTACAGCATCGGCCGCAAAAAATGGCGTAGTAATGTTGTACTTTTCTAATAGGGGTAAGTAGATAGCTTCCGCTGTCGAAGTTAAACCCACAAATGTATAACCTTTTTGCTGCGCTAGTTCTTGTAATGCCGGAATTTTACTTAACCCCTTATCGCTGGCTTTTTTTAAATCATAAGCGACAACCAAAATAATTTTTTCTTCCTCAAGGATAGCGTCTGTATAATTTTCGCCGTCTTTTGTAATGCCAAAATCCTGAATATCAGGCAAAAACCCTTCTTTAATTAGCTTGTCTTTTCGATCAACAAATTCAGCACCTTCCGGCAGATTACTCAACTGATCCATCGAGAATTCTTTATCTTCACCGTTTACGTTATAAACAAAAACCATTTCATATTCGCTTCGAGACGCATCTTCCGGAATTTCCATTGCTTTTTGGATGTTAGTTCCTACTTTATAAGCTCTAAAGTCTATAACCGGCAAATGGTTTAACACATAATATCCAAAAAATCCGCACAAAATAAGGCTTACTCCGGTGATGATAACGGCAATATTATCCTTAAAAATCGGTCGGATATATTTTTTACCAACAAAAAGAATCAAAATCAAAACCAGCAGAATCACATCTTTAGTAAAGCTTTCCCAAGGTGTTAGTTTTATCGCATCTCCGAAACAACCGCAATCGGTAACTTTGTTGAAATAAGCCGAATAAAACGTTAGGAAGGTAAAAAATACGATCATCAGTAATAACGTCCAGAGTGTAAATTTCTTTTTGTATCCCAGCAACAGCATTACTCCTAAAACGACTTCAAAAATCACCACAAAAACAGCGATTGTCAAAGCCAAAGGAGCCAAAAACGGCAAGTTCAAGACGTCATGAGCAAAATAATCCTCTAATTTAAACGAAAACCCGACTGGGTCGTTGAGTTTGATAAGTCCGGAAATAATAAACAGAAGACCTACAAAAAGTCTGGAAAAATGAGTTAGTATTTTAAGCATCACAAAAAGGTTTTGATTTGGTTTTCAAAGGTAAATTATTTGGGGCAAGTTCGCAAAAACTATTCCTTAAACCGAAAAAATAAACTAAATTTGGATCTTTGTATTGATTGACCATGGTTTTTGGTTTGGAAATTACAGCCTATGATACTTATAGCCGACAGCGGTTCTACAAAAGCAGATTTTGTAGCTTTGGATAACAACTGGAAACATCTTTTCTCTACCGAAACTTTAGGGCTAAACCCCGAAGTGCTGACCAAAGAGGAGGTAATAGCTCGGCTTGACCATAGATTTGATATTTTGCACCACAAAAATAAAGTTGAAAAGCTCTTTTTTTACGGAGCAGGTTGCGGAACAGACCGAATGAGAAATCATTTGAAGACTATTTTTGAAGACTATTTTCCAAATGCTGAAGTTTCAGTTAAAGAAGATACGTATGCTGCTGCTTATGCGACTAATCCGACCAACGAAAAAGCAATTATATGTATTTTAGGAACAGGCTCAAATTGTAGTTATTTTGATGGAAAAGAACTCATTCAGAAAGTGCAATCTTTAGGTTATATCGCTATGGATGATGCGAGTGGAAACCATTTTGGGAAAGAGCTTATCAGGCAATATTATTTCAATAAAATGCCTCAAGATTTGGCTCAGCAATTTGAAACAGAATATGATATGGATGCTGATGTAGTCAAAGAAAACTTTTATAAAAAACCGAATCCAAATGCTTATTTAGCTTCCTTTGCCAAGTTTTTGATTACACATAAAAACGAGCCGTCGTTTCAGAAAATTATCTTTGACGAATTGGAACTTTTTATCGAAAATTACATCAAACAGTTTCAAGATTACAAAGAAGTTCCGGTTCATTTTATTGGTTCGATTGCTTTTTATCTGAAAGAGGAACTTCAAACAGCATTAGACAAACACCACATAAAACTCGGAAACGTTTTAAGACGACCGATGGACGGATTGGTGGAGTATCATAAAATAAAATCAATTACGAATAAACAACTCAACGATTAAACAATAATGAACTATTTTTCATCTCAATTTAAATTAGGAATATTAGGAGGCGGGCAACTCGGAAAAATGATGTTGTATGACACCCGAAAATTTGACATACAAACCTATGTGTTAGATCCAAGCGACGAAGCACCTTGCAAAATTGCTTGTGATAAATTCGTACAAGGAAGTTTGATGGATTTTGATACGGTTTACAACTTCGGAAAACAAGTGGATGTATTGACCTTCGAAATCGAGCTTGTGAATGTGGATGCTCTTGAGAAATTAGAACAAGAAGGAATTAAAGTTTTTCCTTCTTCAAAAACACTTCGAATCATCCAAAACAAAGGAAAACAAAAACAGTTTTATAAAGACAACAACTTGCCAACTTCTGATTTTGTATTATTTGAAAATCTCTCAAATCTCAAATCTCAAATCTCAAATCTCACTTTGCCTTTTGTTTGGAAGTCAACCGAATTCGGTTATGATGGAAACGGAGTAAAAGTCATCCGAAAAATCGAAGATTTAGAAGGACTTCCCGAAGGAGAATGTATTGCGGAGCAATTGGTCGATTTCAAAAACGAATTGGCTGTAATTGTAGCTCGAAACCCAAACGGAGAAATAAAAACCTATCCGGTAGTAGAAATGGAGTTTCATCCAGAAGCCAACCAAGTGGAGTATGTAATTTGCCCAGCTCGAATTGAGGATAACGTCGCTCAAAAAGCCAGGGATTTAGCCCTGAAAGTTTCAGAAAAGTTTCAGCATGTAGGGCTTTTGGCAGTAGAGATGTTCCAGGCTCAAAACGATGAAATCTTGATTAACGAAGTAGCTCCGAGACCTCACAATTCAGGACATTATTCGATTGAAGCGAGCTATACTTCACAATTCGAACAGCATTTGCGAGCCATTCTAGATTTGCCTTTAGGAAACACCGATAGCAAAGTAGCCGGAGTAATGGTGAATCTGGTTGGAGCAGAAGGCTTTTCAGGGAATGTAGTTTATGAAAATATCGAAAAGATTTTGCAGTTAGACGGAGTGATTCCGCATATTTACGGAAAAAAACAAACCCGACCGTTCCGTAAAATGGGACACGT
>CAYPCZ010000052.1:0-16770 GCA_964409345.1 uncultured Flavobacterium sp.
AGAGCACCTGGTTACGGCCCAGGAGGTTGGGGGTTCGACTCCCTCCGAGTTCACGTTTTGGTTAGTTAAACGCCTAAATATCAAGTATTTAGGCGTTTTTTATTGTAGGAGGTCATGTTATAGGTCAAGTTATTAAGATTATCGTTTGTGTCTTTAGACTAATTTCCAACTTTTCTAAATATATTCTCTAATGTCCCAATACAGATTAATTAGCTCGACATTAACTGCTTTAATGGCGTTTGTGCGAGATTTCTTAATTAACTGAGTTACGTCTGTAAATTAGCGGTTTTCCATTATATGCTTTTCGCTTTTATTTCTCAATTTTATCGTAGTAGAGGTTTGTTGAGAAGGAATCAAATTTTTTATGGAGGAGCTTCATAAGCTCCAATAGATTTTCTAAATCTACTTCAACATTCGAAAATCCCTCTGCATAAAAGTGATTTTCTTCCTTTTTCGTATATGGATAGCGAGAGAAATCCATCTTATCATTTTTTGGGGAAGCGTTTATTTTTCCTGTTAATTCATCTATGTAGTCAGATAATTCTATAAAGTTTTTCTTGAATTGATTTGACACTTTTTCTCCTTCCAAATCTTTTATTCTAGCTCTGAGCGTATTGAATAATTGCTTCAAATTGTGCGTTCCATCAACGCTTATAGTATTATCTAAGATTTTATTAAAAATGTATGTCAGCCCTTTTAGATATAACTCAATCCCATGGTTGAAGCATGTCAAAATAGGAAATATTATTATATCTGCTTTTTTATCTCTGTTATCCTCTAATGCCTTTTCTGTCAAAATTATTGCAGATTGGAAATATCCTTCTGCCATATTGAAAACGTTAAGAATCTCGCCAGAGTCCATTCTCCAATTAAGAAAGGCTGATTTTCTGAAATTTTTGTTTCCTATAAAAATTTTAGGTGGGATCTTCACTTTATGTCGTAATTATTTATTTTGTGAGGCCGTTTAAATATATCCAGTGGAGCCTTTCTTGTTCAATCATTTGGAGCCTCACAAGTTTTCGGACCACACTAAATTTATGCTCAGAAATAAGTAGATTTGGCTAAATATAAAAGTCGAGATAGGAGGTATTGGACTGTCCTCTAAACTATCCTGTTAAGGCTTTTATATTAATTTATTGGCTATTTAAGCAATTTTTATGTTCTCTGTTCTGTAATTCTGCCCATATTTCTGTCCAATTTCGGATTTTGTTTGGTAGAATGTCAACGTTTGCAAAAACAAACTCCTCCATTACTCGAGGCTCAAGGCAGTGGATTGCGCTGTGTAGGTCGCCTAAATACTTACCTTTTGTAGTCCACAGGAAAACTCTTGAGTTGATATTTGAAAAGTCGTCCGTGCATAAATCTTCCCTACCATTTTTAACCTGTACTACAGCTTTTTCACCTGTTTTATGGTGTATTAGTTCATACTCATAGTTCATCGTAGCCGACTTGCAGGAGCTTGGAATTAACAAATATCCCTTTTCTTTTTGAAGATAAAGACCCAAGATGTCCTCACAATCCTCTGATGACAGAAGGGAAAAAATATCGGGACTTTTAAGTTCTTCAATCTCATATGTTTCTGTGTTTGCCAGTTTATTGAAAAGATACATAGAGTATATTCTCACTTGTTCATCAGCTATTCTTTGAACCGTCCTTGGTGGAATAAAGCTGTTTACTACTTTTCCAGGAATTGCTTCAACTGTCCCCGCTTTGTACCACTCACAGGTTCGTACATTGACCACATCCGCGGTCTTAAAGTCTTCAAAGGATTCATAACGCCAGTCGCTGGTTATTCTTCCCACATAATAAACTCCCTGCTTGTCTCTTGTCCAAATTAGGTCACCGACGCACATTCCGTCCTTAAGGGCATTCACCGCTGACCACCAGCCTTTATCCCTTTCTGTGCGATTATAGTATAGTTCCCTGGCAAGATCATAGTACTCTTGCCACGTCAGCGGTTTGGCTTGGTCATCTACCGGCCACCCAACACCCACAATATTTCTTTCTAGACAGAATTTTCTCGGGGATTCCCCTGCCGTCTTAAGGTTTATTCGCCAAATATTCATGTAATTCCTGGAAGCAGACATTCAATTTCATTTCAAAACTATCCCCGTAAAGGTAACCTCCTGTTCCTAATTTAAAAATCGAACATTATCTATAATGAAATCAAAATGTTCGACAAAAATATTTTACTGCTTTTAATTTGAGGCAAGTAAAAATTTTTATGGAGCCTAAATTTCATATATTAGTAAGAATCAGATGTTGATATTGTTTGGTTGGCTATTTATTCTGTTTATTGTTTAATTTGTGTACTTAGATATTGTATGAAAAAAGAAGAAATTGATGGTGTAGTGGATTGTTTAATTATCAAGCATCCGGATATATTTTTAAACTTTGTAAACAAATATTATTCAACTTTGCCAAAGGGATTTTTGGTATTTAAAAATTTTATCGACGGCTGGCCTTTTGATATAATTAAACCTCATATCGACTACGATAGCTATTTGCCGGAAGAAATCAAACCAAAGAAAATCAAATTAAAGAAAACTGAGATAGTATCATATAATGAGGCAGTGTTTAACTTTTTAAAAAGCAACGTTCATTTTATTAATTGGAAGGAATTTAGTCGCAAAGGGGTAATAGTTTGGAACGAAAGGACAATTACAGAATTTAAGGATAAAATTTATTGGGGTCTAAACAGTGAGCAATTAGAAAATGACTTTAAGAAATCGTTTAGATCACATAGATTTTTTCAAAGATTATTTGAAGGAGGTGTGAGTTTTAGCCCCTACATAGATATTTCTAGCGATCTAATAAAAGAGTTTAATGAAAAATGGGATTTTAAAGCTTTGTCATATAATCATGCATTAAATTGGGATGTTGATAGCTTTATAGCATTAAAAAAATATTATTTAGAGAAGGAGGCTATTAAGAGTTTTAAAAAAATAGAAAATACCTTTGCTAGTAGGCTTCCTATTGCAATAGAAGTGCGGTCAAAAGAAGAATGGATGGAATTTAAAAAACAAAGGGATTTCATCGATCCAAACAACGAAATTCCTAATACTAATCTTTTTACTCATTCAAAAAATATTTTCCAAAAAATGCGAAAAGCATCTGGGAAAAAAGCGATAGAATTTGTGAATGAAATAGGTTCCTTTTCTTATGAAAAATACAGAATAGCTTGCCTCTATGGCTTTATTTACGCAAAAAAATATGGACAGAAGGAATGTTTATTCGTAATACCTTCTTTTGAACCTCTATATGACGTCATAAAGCCATGGTTTATTTATAAAAATGATGATGAGGTTTTACAAGTTTTGAAACGATTAGATCATAAAAAAGTACAAACAGTTAAGACTTCAATTTCAAGCTCTTTAAATTCTTTACGTTCTGATCTTGCAAGATTCTCCGGAAGTGATTCATGGGAGTCATATTCTAAATCTTATTGCCCAGCGTGTCAAGAAGATCCGTGTATGTGTAGTGATAGAGAAAATTCAAGTACAATACACGAATTCTAACTTTATTACCCCAAGACCGATCCATTTCCTCTTCTTTACCTTCGCTAACCTGTCTACTTCATGGCATCCAACGTGTCAAGTTGTCCCTCCTACACAAATGCAAGAATAAAAAAAGTGTAATATCCCTTCCGGATCAGACTGGCACGAAAACATTTTTTTGCAAAAAATTATTTTAACACCCCCAATACGATATTTAAAAGTTTGACTACGATGTTGGTTTACCATTAATCACTATGCAAAGTTAGGCACAGGGGCTGCTGTAGCATCCAAAAAATGCCGGCATAAACACGTGCCATCCCTCATTCCCTTCATTTATAAATCTCCTTTTTTATTAGGCCAAGTAAATCAGTCCAGCTCTAAAGTAACTAAACCCTCCTTAACCATCCTCATCAAAATTTAGTGGGGATAGGCTGGATCCATTTCACTTTCTTACCTTAGTAATACAAACTGAATGTGAAACTGAAAGTGTGCGGATATGGGTTTCAGAAAACAAAGGCTCTCCGTCAATGAAGCCAAGGGAATAGACATGGTTTTATACCTGTCAGGATTAGGATATCAACCAGTTAAAATCAGGAATTCAAATTACTGGCATTGCTCTCCTTTTAAGAATGAGAAAACACCTTTGTTTAAGATCAATCGGAAACTGAACTGCTGGTATGATCATGGAACGGGAAATGGAGGTATCATCATTTATTTTGGTCTCCAATTTTATGGCTGTAGTATAAGTGAATTTTTACAAAAACTACATGATTGTTTTTCTTTTCACCAGCGAGTGATTCAGCCGTCAGAGGCAACAGAAAAGGAAAGGGAACTCACCATACTTCAAAGTCAAACTCTTACTTCATTTCCATAGTGCGCTACCTGGAACAAAGAAAGATTCCACTTGATATTGCCAGGGAATTTTGCAGTGAGGTAAGGTTGAAATTGGAGGATAAAATCTACTTTGGTATCGGCTTTAAAAATGATTCTGGTGGTGATGAAATCCGTAATCCCTATTTCAAATCGTCCCAAAAGAAAAGTTTTGGACAGGAAATACGGTAGTTAAAGCGTAAATAAAATACGACAGGAATGTATCAATTTTTAAAGGAATCTGTAAGTGAGCCAAAGAACATGAAAAAGCCTAACTGCTTATTGAAGGCTGTAAGATTGCCTCCTTCGTGCAATCGGCAAGATGTCCGTTTGTTAAACAAACGCTTTTTTCCAGCCTTTACTCGGAACTCGTAGGCTTTGACATCAATAAGCGTAAATGAATTTTTAAGGGAGAAAAAGGAAATTGATGGAAAGGAAAAATTCAAATAGAACACGCATAATCGGGCTGAGGCTTACGCCCAACGAGTACGTAAAAATCGAGCAAAAATGGAAAGCCAGCACCTGCAGAAAATTGAGTGATTATGTTCGTCAAAACCTTTTTGAGAAGCCGGTAATCACCAGTTATCGAAATCAATCTATGGATGACCTTATAGCAGAAATGGCCCTGCTTAGAAGGGAGCTGAATCATATAGGAAACAACTTCAACCAGGCTGTAAAAAGGCTCCATACCCTTAGCAAAATTGCAGAGTTCAAACAATGGCTCATAGCCTATGAGATAGAGAAGAAAATCCTTCACAACAAGATAGCGGAAATTAAAAAACAGATGCTAAAAATTGCTGAAAAATGGTAGCGGTAATTAAGACGGGTCATAGCATTCACCGCATTGTAAACTATAATGAAAATAAGGTAAAAGAAGGCGTGGCGGAATGTATCGGGGCGATCAATTACCCAGCCGATCCCGAAGACATGAGCATTAATATGAAGCTAAAATGCTTTCTAAAACAGCTGGAATTGAACCAAAATGTAAAGCGGAATAGCGTACATATTTCCCTCAATTTTCATGCTTCTGAAAGCCAGTTCCAGGCTGAAAAATTACTGGCAATAGCAGAGAATTATATGGAAAAAATTGGCTTCGGAAAGCAGCCTTATTTAGTATATCGACACGATGATGCAGCGCATCCACATATCCATATTGTGTCTGTGAAAGTTCGTGCCGATGGTAGCAGAATTGATATGAACAACATAGGCCGCAATCAATCAGAGCAGGCAAGAAAATCAATAGAAAATGCGTTTGGTTTGGTCAGGGCAGAAGAACAAAAGAAGCAGGTGTATAAGTTGGAAGCCATAGGCGCTCGAAGAGCGTTATATGGCAAATTAGAAACCAAACGATCCATCCAAAATGTGCTGGATCATGTTATCGGACAGTACAAATATACTAGCCTTCCGGAGCTTAATGCAGTGCTGCAACAATATAATGTTGTGGCTGAAAGGGGCAGCGAAAATTCGAGGGTATTTCAGCATAAAGGACTGTTGTACCGTGTGCTGGATGCTGATGGAAAATCCGTTGGCGTTCCCATAAAAGCTAGTGCATTTTACAGTAAGCCTACACTTAAAAATTTAGAAGCAAAGTTTAAAAAGAATGAGGTGACGAGGATGTCTCATAAGGCAAGGTTAAAGAATGCAATTGAGCTGGCATTGTTGAGGAAAAATGGCCACACCATTTCGCAACTTTCAAAAGCATTAGAGAAGAATGGTATCATTGCTGTATTGCGAAAAAATAAGGAGGGCCTGATCTATGGGATTACCTATGTTGATCATCAAACCAAATGTGTTTTTAATGGCAGTGCCCTGGGAAAACAATATAGCGCCAAAGCAATTGCCGAGCGTTGCCAAAATATGGTTTCGCCTGAACAAAAAGCAGCTTTCCAAAGGATAGAAAACTTAAATGATCTTGAACAGAAGTCGATTCAAAAAGTAAAGGCTTTGCCCACATCCATGGGCGATAAAAAGGCAGAGAAGGTTTTACCAGTCTATAAGAGTGGTGGCGTACTTGATGAATTAATGCAACCGGAACAGACCTCAGAATTTATGCCCTACCAGTTGAAAAGCAATAGGAAAAAGAAGAAAAAGAAGAAGGGGATTTCGAACAGTAATAATTTTTAACCAATGTCAGGACAAACAGGGCAAAATCAACTGGCGCTTAGGAAAATGTTGAAAGCTCAATCTATTCTTTACTTGTGAAAATAAAGATAACCCAACTGGCTCTGCTTTATATGATGTTGCCCTCAACTGGATTTTTTATGGGTTCTCAAATTCAAAAATTTGCCAGTAATTTGATTTACTGGCGTTTTTTTGATTTCCAATATTCGCCAGAATTTCGTAGTTTTGGCAAAAATTGGAATTGAAATGCCAAAGATCATAGAAAATAGGTTGATTGAAAACTTTAAGGAGCGGGAGTATTTTACCCGAGAAGACCTCTTTGAATTCTATCGCTTTTTTGAACCTGATCTGAAAGAGGGAACTTTCGGGTGGAGAATCTATGACCTCAAAAATAAGAACATCATTAGACCGCTTAAAAGAGGTCTCTATGTAATTACATACAAACCCAAGTACAAGCCGGAAATATCACCGGAGCTTATTAAGCTCGCAAAGCGAATCACAGACAAATTTGAAGATGCCAAACACTGCATTTGGGAAACGGAATGGCTTAATGAGTTTTCTCAACACCAAGCCAGCAGAAAAATAATCCATATAGAGATTGAGAAGGAATTCATAGAGTCTCTTTACTATGAACTGAAAGATTCATCAAGAAATGAGATCTACCTAAACCCTGACGATAAAGCCATTGATTTTTACATCGCTGAAAGCGACTATCCGATAATCATTAAAAAATTGATTACGCGTTCCCCTATTGGCAGAAGAACGGAGAAGAAAGTAAAGTTCTACACTCCGTTACTAGAGAAGATCCTGGTGGACCTCTTTGCAGAAGAAAGGCTTTTCTATTACCTGCAAGGCTCTGAATTAATGCACATCTACGAAAATGCCCTTAGCAACTACGCCATCAATTTCACCAAACTCTTCAGCTACGCAAAACGAAGAGAAAGAGAACAGGACATCAAGCAATTTATGACTAACCACATGTACCACCTTGTAAAAGACATTATCGAATGATTAAGGATCATTGCTTCACAGATGAATGGCTAGAGGGTTTTAAAAAACAAAAAGACCACAAGCGAATTGATAAAATCATTTTGGAAAAGATGATATATGCCTTGCATTTGCTGGAGCGTCTGAAAAGCAATGGTCTTGAGTTCGTTTTCAAAGGAGGAACCAGCTTGGTACTTTTGTTGGAGGAAGGAAATCGATTCTCCATTGATATTGATATAATTAGCAAGACTGAACGGAATGAACTGGAGCTAATTTTGCAAAAGGTCGTTGATTCTTCCAATTTCACGGGTTTTGAACTGGATGAACACCGCAGCTACAAGCCTGGTGTTCCTAAGGCCCATTATAAGTTTTCGTATGATTCAACGACTAAAGGGAAATATCCTGGTAGCATTCTGCTGGATGTCCTAATTGAAGATTCGATCTATCCTGAATTGATCGAAAAGCCTGTTAGTACCAAATGGATTGAAACGGAAAAAGAGACGATGGTCTCCTTGCCAACGATTGATTCGATAACAGGAGATAAACTCACTGCATATGCTCCGAATACTATCGGCATTCCTTACTTCAAGGGTAAAGACAAACAGCCATTTTCAATGGAGATTTGTAAACAGCTTTTCGATCTGAGTAAGCTCTTCGAGCACATTCAAAACATGGAGGTGGTGGCAGCCAGTTTTCAGGTATTTGCCGAGCATGAAATCGCTTACCGGAGAAATGGGAATCCAGAAGTAGAAATTACTCCAGAAATAGTTTTACAAGACACGATTGATACTTGTATCATTCTGGTCAAGCGTGATCGAGGTACTGATGACGAAAAAGCCAAATTCAAAGAACTACAAAAAGGCATTCTCGCTTTTGGTACCGGGTTTTTAATGGCCGGAAATTTCAGGATTGATGATGCGGTACCAGCATCTGCAAAAATTGCTTACCTGGCTGCAAAAATAAAGGTGAATGATCTTACTCCGATTGTATATTATGAAGGTCAAGATATTAAAAATATGACTATTGAAGATGAAGATTGGAATTTCCTGAACAGGTTAAAAAAACAGCCTGATAAATCTTCGTTCTTCTATTGGTTCAAAACGGTTGAAATTTTAACAACCAAAAAAGGATAGCCATGGAAATGAACGAACAAGAAACCAGATATCACTTAATCGATCCTGTTCTTAGGAAAAAGGGTACGATGATATCAAACGGTTGAAATTCGAAACACCTGCTCCTGTAAAGTCGCTCAAAGCAACCGCACAAGCCAAAACTTGCCAACGAATATGTCTGCCCAACGCACGGAGGTAAACGGA
Source organism: uncultured Flavobacterium sp. (assembly GCA_964409345.1). Taxonomy (GTDB): domain Bacteria; phylum Bacteroidota; class Bacteroidia; order Flavobacteriales; family Flavobacteriaceae; genus Flavobacterium. The sequence continues at coordinate 8,792 of CAYPCZ010000052.1, forward strand.
ACGGTCTGTAACCGAAAGAAAATGGCACAGGCATACAACATGGGCTAAGAAAACATAGGGCATTGGTGCCCTTGGAGAGTTTTGTATTAGAAAGCCCGCCAAACCAAAAATTTTGGTTATTAAAAAAGTAAAGTAAATTATCGGGAAATAATTGATTGAGAACCAGGTTGACTTTCTCGATCAAGAGTGTATATTTGAATTATATTTCATGGAAAGATAAACCCAAAATATTAGGGTTTATCTTGGATCAAAGTATAATGGCAAGAAGCACCTATATTTCTGAAAATCTGACGCAATCTCAAATCAGCCTCATGTTAATGCTAAATGAGTATGAAATGGATATTTTTACGCTCGAAGAATTAAAGCAAATTGCCAACGAAAAATATGAGGATGTAAACGAACTGGTAGAGAACCTGGTACACAAACAGATCCTCTCAAGAATAGAAAGGGGGAAATATTGCCGCTCAAACTTCAGGGATGAAAAAGTAATAGGTACTTATCTTGTTCAGGACGGAGCCATTGCTTACTGGTCAGCGCTCAATTTGCATGGGCTGACGGAGCAATTTCCGAACACCGTATTCATTCAAACCACTCATAAGAAAAAAGACAAAACAGTTTTTGGCGTTAATTACAAGTTTGTTAAGATATCAGAACACAAAAGAACCGGTATAATTAAAGAAGGCTATGGCAGTCACAGTTATGCGATTACGGATGTTGAAAAGACAATCGTTGATTGTTTCGATCTTCCCCAGTACTCCGGAGGATATGCAGAACTCCTAAGGGCCTTTGCCAATGCGAAGCTTTCGGGAGAAAAATTGATTGAATATTGTAGTGCAATAAATAACCAGGCTGCAAGCAAACGTATGGGATACCTGGCTGAGTTATTCGGTAAAAAGGGGATGAAATCCTTTATTCGCTTTGCGAAAGACCTGGTCAGGCAGAGCTACAATCCCTTGGATCCATTAGGGCCTAATACAGGGAATTTCAATATTGAATGGAGGCTAAGAATGAATATTTCTGAGGAGGAAATATTGGACATAACAAACAAACAATATTAGGGATACTAATTCCTCAAGCGTAGCTGAGGGGGGCTTCTTTTGTGTTTGTCAATTATAGGCGGAGGTCGTTGTTAGGGAAAATCTATAAATCTTTACATTTTGAGTAGCTTTAGTAATTGCTCTTTATTGTTTTCTGCAAACGAAATTACTTTATTATAAAATGTAGTGGATTGATCAACTAAATTCTTCGTTCTGGTCTCGGTAATTTTTTTGCTTTTATATATTAGATTGCTGCCAAATTTATTAAAGCCACCCTTTTTTGGATAAACTGATTCTCCAGTTATTTGAGAAAGATCCTCACAGTAAATTAAGTTAAAAAGCTTTCCAATTAACTCACTTTCCAGTACATGCTTTTTATTATAACAACCTTTTGAAATCAGCATGAGCCTAATCATATTATCTTGAATTTGCATTTCCAGAAATATGGTATCTTCAACAATATTTTTCTTCCCCCTTTGAATTTCACGCCGTTCAAGAATATAAAGCAAACTTGCCGCACCCGTCGTATTTGAAAAATATTCAAAAGGTTTTAATTTCTTGTGATCAACGCTATGTAGTTTTTCTATTAAGTTCTTGTGCAAAGCATCCTTCAATAGGTTGTATTTGAACTTGTGAAAAAAATCATGGAGTCGTATTTCTTTATATAAGTGATAGTTTTTTTTTCCTGAATGCCTATGGAAGTCAAACTCTTCGAAGTCTGACCATTTATCTGTAAGAAAAATTAGACAGTTTAGAAAGTTCGTATAATCCGTGTATAAGCCTCTAAAATATTGACATTCTTCGGTTTCCAAGACTTCATTTAACAGAACCAGAAGATCTCTATAACTTATATAATGAACGCCTCGAGGAGGCGTGAATTTATGGATACTTAACAATATTAAGAAATCCGTTCCTTTAATAGTCTTTTTGTAAGCAAGAAGCTGCTCTTCGTAAGGAATACTTTTTATTTTATTCTCGATATATATACATGTATTTGTGTCAAACTGAATCGTTATATCGATGTTTTTTTCTTCCCGATTGACAGAAGTAATAGTTCCTAAGACTTCGTTTAAACAACGTTCAAAAAAAGCAGCGGTTTTTTCTTTGTGTTTATTGAAGAACCATTCCCAGAAATTGCTATGAAAGAGCTCTTTTGATGCAAGCGATAAATTAAATAATGGTGATTTTTTAAGCAGTTCAATTGCCTGTACTTCATTTTTGATTGCTTCCATATTAGTATCTAATATTTAATATTCTAATGAGGCTATCATATTCATAAGAATACAAATTAAATATTGGCTATCCTACTCGAACAATCTGACCTGGTTGCCCTTTTTCAGCATAACCAAACTAGCGCTTTCAGCCTTTAGATTATATTAGAGGGGGCGCAACTGCTTTAAAAAGGTTGTTAGATTAATGAATAGTTAATAGATTAAGCATTTTAATTACCATCGCCGACAAAGCAATCGGACAAACTAGAGTAGCTTATAATATCTCCAGTAGAAATATTTTGAGGTGTTTTCTCTACATTTTATTGCTAATAGAAATATTTTTTCTATATTTACAAAGTAGTTCTTTGAAATATTTGTGTTTGGTGAGCCCAAGTGAATTTTTAATAATTCTATTGAAGAGGTTTTCCTCCACCCTTATGGGTAACCGTAATGACAACTAGTCTTATAGAAAGCGAAATGAACATGTTATTCATTGACCCGTCATAAGATTCAGCCCTTACAACTATTGCTTAATAGAAGAGTATAGATTAATTCTTTTTTATTAAGCAGGAACTAGAGAAGTGTTTGAACTATATCCTATATGGGCTCACATTGCTGATTAAGCAGGTAGCATGTTGCTGCCCTTGTAATCAAAATCATAGAAATATGGACAAACACAAATTAGATCGCCTCCAACATGGGGTCCGATCATTACTCGTGAAGAACGGGTATTCGTTCTCGGATGAGGACAAAGCTCTGCTAGAAACGATTTTGGTAGAGTTAGAAGAGATATCAAATGATGATTCTGGTAATAACCACAATCGAATTTTGGAACTTCTCTCCTTGGTTTTGAAATTCATGAAATTCTTTGGAATTAATGACATGACTGACCTATTCTGATCCGCACTTCTCTCTCTTTTAAAATATTAAATATTATGAACATAGGTAAAGCAATAAAAGACTTAAGGAAACAATGCGGTTTCAATCAAGTTGAGTTCGCCAACAAATGTGGGCTTTCGCAATCCTATCTGTCTTCGATCGAAAAAGGGAATAAAGAGCCAACCCTTTCATTACTAAAACAAATATCGTCTGCTCTTTCTATGCCAATGCCAATTTTGGTGTTTCTTTCGCTTGATAAAGAGGATGTTTCTCAACCTAAACGAGGGGCATTTGAACTCCTCGAGCCGACCCTCAAAAGTTTGATTAGTGAGATTTTTTTAACTGGCAATTCTAATCTTGAAAAAGCGAACTAAAGACCTGGCATTTGCCCTCAAAGTTCCTCTGGCAACATTAAGGGAAATAACTAAGGGTTTAGACATCAACGAATCAAAATTTTATAACAATTGGGACGAGCCTAAAACGGATGAAAAGGGAAATCCAATACTTATAAATGGGGAAGTAATCACCCGCCCAATTAATGCTCCTATCAAACGTCTGAAGGCGATACAATCAAAAGTATTGCACACCATTTTGTACGAAATAAAACTTCCTGATTACTTTTTTGGAGGCATTAAAAAAAAGGATGCCGTATTAAACGCAAGGCATCATCAGGGTAATAAATACTTTTTTTTAACAGATTTAAAGAATTTCTATCCATCAATATCACACAAAGAAGTGGAAAAAGCTTTGAGAAGACAAAGTTTTTATCCTGATGTTGCAAAACTAATTACAAGACTGTCAACAAAACAGGGAATGATACCTCAAGGATGTCCCACTTCTTCTTTTTTAGCCGGACTAGTTGTATACACGAACTGCGGAGCATTATTAGATTCATACATTTCGGAAGGGTTTAAGGTTTCTTTATTTGTTGACGATCTAACTATTTCAAGTCAAGCGGATTTTAAGAGTCGGTCAGTCAAAATTTTAGAGGACCTTAGAAAAAATGGATTAAAAATTAATTTTGAAAAGACTTCCTACTGCACCAAAAATCCGGTAGTAACTGGTGTTCAAGTCAAAAACAATGGAATTGCGGCAATGCCGCACACATATGAATTAGCAAAGGATAATTCACTAACCGAAGCAGCTAAAAAGGGCCATTCAACGAGGATAAAATATATTGATAAGATCGCAAAAAGAAAAAGGGGCACCTAAATATATATGGAAAAAGTTGAATATCGTGATGTAAATAGATTTCTAGTTTCTATTGGACTTATTCTCATTTCTCTGTCACTCCTATTACCATACCTTTATCTTAGGGAGGACTTTGGACTATATTTAGAAAAAGATAAGATTGATTCTTTCAGTCCGACCATTCAGGATTCAATAAATAATAAAGTAATAATAGTAGAAGGAATACAAAATAACCTTATTCCACTTTCGGTTTTACTTTTAGTGATAGGTATTGCATTTCTGAGTATAGGTTTAGTAAGATGGTTTAAAAGACAAAAGAAAATTGATGAAAAAGAAGATCTGGATATAAAAAAGTTAAAACTTGAAATAGAAATATTAAGTCCAGAAGAACAGCGAGAGAAAGCGGAAGAAGAAGCTGACCAATCTCTATATTTTGAATACAGAAATGAACAAAATAAAGCTGGTCAAAGAAATACAAGGGAAGAAGTAGTAGCTAGCTATCTAGCTGTTGAAAAAAAGGTGATACAATTATTCAAAGATCACAAATCTAACCATTACCACGTTTTAGATAACATAAGAATTGCTGGGAGGTATGCCATTGACATACTTTTAGAGGCCAAAAATTGTGAGCTTTATGATCGAATAGTAGAAGTCAAATATATCAATAAATCTATTGATTATTCTACTGTTGATGCTGCTATAAAGCAATTAGGTCAATATGCTCACTTTTACGCTAAGTTCTATAGTAAAAATGTAATTCCAGTTCTTCTATTTGTATATTCGGATGATGCTGATGTATCTGATAAAAAACTAGTAATGCTAATCGACAAAATAAAATCTTTTCTCGACATTGTTTCGTCTAAAACAATGAAACGATTACAAGTTCAGTTTGTCAAGGAATCGGAGTTAGGCTTGTTTGATGCGGGAACAATTTTAAAAAATTGAGTTTCAAAGGTTTCGCAATAATTAAATCGTAAACAAAAAAAAATTATAATCGGTCGCGACGTATAGACACCAGCAAGCGCCCCTTTTTCATGCCACGGAGTTGACGAATATGGCTGATCTTCCTTTCGATAAGTTTTGTCTGGTGAAGCTAGAAGTTTCATATAATACACATCAGCTAAAAGATACTATGCGGGGTAGGTACAACGGGGGTACATCCAAAAAATTAAATATTGGACTTGAGTTATTTCTTTATTAAAAGTTGCTTTGTGTCTATAGGGGAATTTATCTTAAAGTGAAGGAGGGAAGAGATGATTGAAGAAGTTTTAAGGGATACAATAAGGGAGGGGCTAAAAGAGGAACTAGGCAGGATATTTCAGGAATTTAATTTAAACAATCATAATACAGCGTTGGGAGAACGTCTATTAAGCATTCCGAAAGCTGCGGAGAGATTGGATTGTAGCCGCACCCAGGTCTATAACTTTCATATCGAAAAAATGGGGTTAAAAACCTGTAACAAAAATGGGAGGATTAAAATCAGAGAATCGGATCTAAACGACTATATAAAAAATTTGAAGTGAGGGGAATAGGGGCTAATTAAAGGCTCGTTCCATTTCGCTTTTTATAGTAGTTTTATCGGTACCGTAATAGTGATCCAATATTACCCTTACAGATTTTCCCGTGATCTGCGAAACCACCTTTGCGGAAATCCCTTTTTCACCACAATGGGTTATAAAAGTTTTAACGGCTGTATGGCTGCTTACGGCTGAATATTTCGGAACTTCAATGTAGGTTTTGTTTCCTCCTTTGTATTCAGCTTTTTCAATATTGGCATCTATTCCGGCCTTTTTACAAGCTTCTTTTAGGTACTGATTATATTTTTGCTCGGAGATTATCGACATTTTATATTCGTATTTTTCCAATAGTTCGGCAATGGCATTGGTAATCGGGATCTCAACCTTGTTTTTATTTTTATGGGCTTTTAGGCTGATCCAGCCATCATTTATGTGTTGTTTTCCTAACCGGGTTAAATCGCTTATCCTTAATCCTGTTTTGCACCCAAGAAGAAACAAATCCCTTACGTTTTCCAATCTCTTATTTTTCGAGAAATCATAATCCTGAAGGATTAGTAATTCGGTTTGAGTTAAATAAATAATTGTGGGTGTTTCCTTAAAAACTTTAAAATCTGATAAACTTACCTTCAGTTCTACCCCGCCCCTTTTGATTGCGTAATTCAGGTAAGTCTTTAAGTTTTTTATCTGATTGCCCACTGTGTTATTGTTCATACCCTTCTCCTGGAGCAGATATTTTATGTACTTGTCGTAGAAATCAATATTGATGCTGTCAAACGAGATCTTTAGTCTTTTCTTTTTTGCATATCCTTCCAGGTTGTTTTTGCAGGCTCTGTACTGCTTAATCGAGCTGGGAGATTTAGTAGTTTCAGCGTATTCAAGATACTGGTCAAAATAGGCGAAAAATGGCAGCTCTTTGATTTCTTTAATCCCATCAACTTCCTCTTGATACAAATTTCTTACTACTTCTACCGTTGGATCGATCCCTTCAATTACCGTTTTCTGTAATATTTTTTCTAGTCGATGTTTTACAGCATTTATAAATTCAATTTTAGTCGTATACCCTCTTAAGCTTCGTTTGATCGGTTGTTCGGTGTTGGTCTCTCCCTGCCAATACTCCGGCTTTACCTTTGTTTCTGTAGAGATGGCAAAAGTTTTTTGTTTGTGGCCATACCTGACGAAAATTAGGCTTTCACCATCTTTGTTGACTTTATATTGGTTGTTTTTCTTTTTTAAAATTGCCCGAAGTGTTGCCATAATTAGAGGTCAAGTTAGAGGTCAAGTTTTATGGAGAAATGCGCCATAGTGAAGTTTTCAAGAATTGAACCCAATATAACAGAGGTCAAGTTATAGGTCAAGTTTTCTGGTGAAAAATGTTGTAAACTGGTGATTTTTCAAAATATTAATGCCCATTAAACGACTTTAATAAGGTTTTTTGTTTTGTGGTGTAAATAGGTTCAGATACCTCCGAGTTCACTTTGCAGGACAAGTCTTCAAATAGGTTTGTCCTTTTTTTATGCATAAATGTGAACCAATCTTGGTTGGCGAGTAACACGAGAAGGATAACCTTGTCTGTATAGAACCTGCTAAAAGATCTAGACCTAGGATACAAATGCCTGTCTTTCTTTTTTGTGTCAATCATTCATTTCCGAATTAGCCAAGGGGATTTCAGATATTTACTCCGCTAAGCTCCGTAAATTCTGAAATGACGATAGGGCGGACTCTCCTGCCGAAATCCGTCATCGCGAACGGCGATTGATAAAGGAATAGCAAAATGAAGATGCTGTAATGATGGGGAATCTGGTAACGAATGGACGAGGGAAAGTGAAGCGATCTCATGGATTGTGAGCAGGACGACATAAGATTTTCTGAAGTTCTGCTCTCTACCGCATGAGCGCTGTTGTCAGATAGGAATAGGTAGCCCCCATTTTTATAGGCTTCCAATCTTGTCCAATGCCGTCTCGTTCTTCTACACTAGTTGCTTTATAAAGCTGTGTTAGAATGGTTGAAATATTTAATCTGCGACCAAGTTCAATATCAAGCCAACTGTCAAAAAATCAGGGTTTTGGAGTGGAGGTGTGGTATGGCCGTGGCATCAGACCCTTGGAGGATTTTAAACAGCCTTTATTTATATTAGGGCAATTATT
>CAYPCZ010000053.1:0-16761 GCA_964409345.1 uncultured Flavobacterium sp.
GGTTGTCATATTGGTTTACATACCACGAATTCGGAGTTTCTTCGGCAAGCCTTCTTGAAACCGAATAGTAGGAGCGAGGGTCATCGGGCTCAACATTATTTGGGCAAACTATTACTTCTGCTCCTACGGCTTTAAGGATGTCCATTTTTTCTTTAGATTGCTTGTCAGAAATCACACAAATTAGTTTGTATCCTTTAACAATAGCTCCAAGGGCTAATCCCATTCCTGTATTTCCTGAGGTTCCTTCGATGATTGTTCCTCCGGTTTTTAGTCTTCCGTCTTTTTCGGCATCCTCAATCATTTTAATTGCCATTCTATCTTTAACGGAGTTCCCCGGATTAAATGTTTCAACTTTTGCCAAAACCAAAGCCTCAATTTCTTGGGTAATTTTATTGATTTTTACCAAAGGTGTGTTTCCTATGGTTTCGAGTATGTTTTTTGCGTATTTCATATGGAATAACTTAAGTTAATTAGTAGTATTTTTTTGTTCAAGTTCAGGACTTAATTGTGTTTTTGGTCTTTAAAAACTTCTTTAATCATCATATCATCTTCGAGTACTATTTGATAATAATCTTCTTCTGATAGAAGCTGACGGATAAACTCTGCTTTTAAGTATTTTTCGATGGTTTTCTGGTTTTTATCTAAGGGCAAATAGATGCTTTTTTCGTTCAGATAGTTTTTAAACTCTTGGAAATAAAATTTGTTTTCTCTGAGTTTATCATTGATTTTTTCTGTCGGAATTTCTACAAACTCAGTTCTGTGTTTGTCGATGATTTCAAACACAAAGTTGCTGGATAGTGCTGAATTCATCATAAATACAACAGATTGATTTTCAGAGTCTTCTTTAGATGTTATATCCGGATAAATTCCGCCACCTCCATACACCACTTTTCCGTTTTTTGTGATAAATTTCAAGCTGTCATGGGGTTTTTCTTCTTTTTCTTCTTGGATTTGACTCAGAAACGCATGATAATTATCATCGGGTATATTTTTGTAAGGTTTTTGTATAGAACGTCCGGTGGGCGTATAATATTGAGCTACGGTAAGCCGCACAACTGATCCGTCTCCTAAAGGCATCTCTCGCTGAACTAATCCTTTTCCGTAAGAATGTCTTCCTACAATAATACCTCGGTCATTATCTTGAATAGCTCCCGCTAAAATTTCGCTTGACGAAGCTGAATTTTCGTTAATTAAGACATAGAGTTTTCCTTTTTCAAATATTCCTTTTTTGGTGGCATAAGCTTTATCTTGGGTTCCTCGTTTATCTTTGGTAACCACAATAAGTTCGTCTTGTTTTAAGAATTCGTCTGCCATAGCAATAGCAGCGTCTATATAGCCACCACCGTTATCTCTCAAATCCAAAATGAGGGTTTCCATATTTTGTTTTGTTAAATCTGAAAGTGCTCTATGAAATTCTTTGGCAGTAGTTTCGGCAAACCGATTTACTTTGATGTAGCCTGTTAGTGAGTCTATCATCACAGCTATATCGACGCTTTTGAGCGGAATAACATCTCGAGTAATAGTAAAATTATGGTTTTTGTTTTCTGTTTTTCTCCAAATGTTTACATCAAGTTTGGAGTTTTTTTTGCCTCGAAGTTTCGAAACAATAGAATCAGTAGTAAGGTTTCTGCCATAAATGGTATCTTTATTGGCGAGTAAAATTCTATCGCCTGCTTTGAGTCCGGCTTTTTCTGATGGGCCGTCTTCGATAGTCCGGATTACGGTGAGCGTGTCGTTATACATATAAAAGTTGATTCCGATACCGACAAAATTTCCTTTCATACTCTCTGATACATATTCGAATTCTTCTTTCCCGATATAAACCGAATGCGGGTCAAGGTGAAAAAGAATACCATTTACTGTGCTTTCGATAATTGAATCTGTATTGATATTTTCTACATATTCGTTTTCGATGAAGTAAATCAATTTATCGATTTTGTCTTTTGCGGTTGTAGGGGAGTTAAAAGACGAAATTTTTGTTGGAAAGTTAAGACGGCTCCCTATAAGAATACCTATAGCTAATATAATTGCTATCAGTAAAGGTATGTATATTGATTTTATTTTCAAGTTTTTATGGTTCTAAGTTAGCAATAAAATCAACAATGACTCCTGCTCTTTTCAAAAATTCTATTCCTTCGGTATCTTTGTAATCTTGGTGATAAACCACTCGTTTTATTCCTGATTGGTGAATGAGTTTACTACACTCTTTGCACGGTGAAAGCGTAATATAAAGCGTCGATCCGTCACAAGTTTGCGTTGAGCGAGCTACTTTGAGAATGGCATTGGCTTCGGCATGTAGGACATACCATTTGGTATAACCCTCTTGGTCTTCACAAAAATTTTCAAACCCTGAAGGTGTCCCGTTATATCCGTCTGAAATAATCATACGGTCTTTGACAATAATAGCACCTACTTTCTTTCGATTACAATAAGATAATTGTGCCCACTCTCTGGCGATCTTCAGATAAGCTTTGTCGTATTTGTTTTGTTTTTGTTCGGTCATTTTATAAAAACGAATAAGTAACAAAGATATGAATTTATGTGTTAATATAAAGTTGTAAATAGCCTAATCTATGCTGTGTTTCTTAAAAAAAAGAAGTCTCGGATAAATCCAAAGTATTTCTAAAACTGTATATTTGTAAGTCAAAATTATACCAGAACGATATAAATAGCGTTTGGAATTAAAATACACATAAAAATGTCTATCGAAGTACAAGGAATTACAAAGCATTACGGTGCTCAAATTGCTTTAAATAATATTACGTTTTCCGTAAAAAACGGCGAGATTGTCGGGTTTTTAGGTCCGAACGGAGCCGGAAAATCTACCTTGATGAAAATCCTGACTACCTACATAAGCAGTGATGTAGGCAGTGCTTTGGTAGGCGGAAACGATATAGTAGCTCATCCGGCAAGAGTACAGAGTATTGTGGGGTACTTGCCTGAACATAACCCACTTTATCTGGATTTGTATGTAAGAGAATATTTAGCCTTTAGTGCATCGGTTTTTAAGGTGAATAAAAGCCGTATCGAAGAAGTTATTGAGCTTACAGGGCTCACACCCGAAGCCCACAAAAAAATCGGGCAGCTCTCAAAAGGATACAGGCAAAGAGTAGGAATTGCTAATGCCTTATTACACGATCCGGAGGTGTTAATTCTTGATGAGCCCACTACCGGATTAGACCCCAATCAACTCGTGGAAATCAGAGAGCTGATTAAAAATATCGGCAAAAATAAAACCGTTTTTCTATCGACTCACATTATGCAAGAAGTAGAAGCTATATGCGACCGAGTAATTATCATCAACAAAGGAAACATAGTAGCCGACGCTAAACTTAATGATTTGAAAGATAACTCCAAACAAATTATAGAAGTAGAGTTTGACTTTAGGGTAGAAGAGCAATTTTTGCAAGATATTCCGAATTTGGTTTCGTGTGAAAATACTTTTGATTTTGTATGGGAGCTTACTTTTGATTCCCCAAAAGATATGCGTGCTGCGATATTTGATATAGCTCACGATAACGGACTTAAAATATTACAACTTCGTCAAAAAAATAAAAATCTTGAAACTATTTTCAGAGAGTTAACCCAGTAGAGTGAAGGCTTTATTTCTTTTTTTTTAGAATGCTTTCTGCAAGTAATTTTCTGGCTCTCAAAAGCTTTACTTTTACGTTGTTGAGTGGTTCCTTGAGTTGTTCAGAAATTTCTAAATAGCTTAGTTCCTGAAAATACCGAAGCTGTATTACTTCTTGATAATGAGGTTTTAAGTTTTTGATGTGTTTGAGAAGCTTGTTAAGGTTTTGCTCCTGAATAATTTCGTCTTCTATAGTAGGCGAAGTGTCTATTAGATTAGAGGTTATTGCGCTTTTTTGCTCATTATTAATTTCTACAAAAAGCGACGTTTTTTTTCTCCGAAGCATATCGATATGCACATTTTTGGCAATGGCAATGAGCCACGTATTAAAAGCATATTCTGGGTTATACGAATCTATTCTGTCAAAAGCCTTTGAGAAAGTCTCGATAGTGATGTCTTCTGCATCGGTTTCATTCTCAGTACGCCGAAGCATAAAAGCATATACTTCGTTCCAATAAAAATCAAGCAAAAACGTAAAAGCAACCTGGTTTTTTGTTTTGGCTTTAAGAATATTTTGCTGAATTATTTCAGAGGTTATTTCCAATGTATAGGTTTTGAAAACAAGTTATTAAGAAAAACTTTTGCTTGTGTGAAGATAAGAATTATTTCGATGAAAGGATAAAAGTATATGGTGTCTTTTTCTTTTAATTTAGATGCCCAGCGACCCACTACCACCCAACTTATTATATATCGAAAACCTACTAATGCAGAAATCACTATCCAATTATAATTCAAAATGAACAGAGAGATTGTAAGGATAATAAACCACAACTGAGTAAAGTTAAAAAGTCGAAGCTGAAATTTATCAAATGATTTATAACGGGTTACAATCGAGGCGTAGCGTCTTTTTTGATTGATCCATTCCGAAAAACTTGTTTTAGCTTCAGAATAAGTAAAGCTTTGGTTATCAATACAAATAGCTGTGTTTTTTGCGTTGGCTGCTTCGTTGACAAAAAGCTGATCTTCTCCTGAACGAATGCTCATATGGTTGATAAAACCATTGGTCTTGAAAAATTCTTCGCGCTTATAAGCCAGATTTCTGCCTATTCCCGTGTAAGGTCTTCCTGTTTTTGCCCACGAAAAATATTGAATTGCCGTAAATAAGGTGTCAAACCGAATGAGCTTGTTCAAAAATGAGCCTTTCACTCGTTGGTAGGCTCCATATCCTAAAACAATGGTTTTAGCTTGCGTAAAATGTGCTCCCATAGTAGCAATCCAATGGGTTGAATTTGGTGTACAGTCTGCATCGATAAAGAGTAAATGTTCATATTTGGCGGCTTTAATTCCCAGAGTAAGCGCATATTTTTTATTGCCCCAAAAAGCCTCGTTATTGATTACGTCAACCAGTTTGATATGCTCATATTTTTTGTCGTATTCTTTAAAAATGTCAAGGGTTGCGTCGCTTGAGGCATTGTTAATCAAAACAATTTCAAATTCCGGATAATTTTGGGCTAACAGTAACGGAATGAGCCTGCTTACATTTTCTGCTTGGTTTTTGGCACAAACAATTACAGAAACAGGAATTCTTTTGGGAGTAGGTTGTGGTGTTTTGATAAAAGACAAATGGGAAAATACCCCTAAATAATATAAAACCTGAATAGCTACCACCGTTATATAAACAAAAAAAACAATATCTAAAGCCATTTTTGATGTTGGTATATTAGTATAAAAGTAATTTTAATTTAAAACCTCACAGGCTTTTTGATAAAACTTGTGAGGTTTGTACTGTTTCTGAACCGGAACTAAAAGAGTTTTTTAGTTTTTCAGTCTAATTTTTTCTAGAACGTCTTGGTTTAGAGCCATCTGAAGATCGTCCTCTTGATGAAGAATCGCTTTTTCTTGACGATGATCTTTCAGATGAAAAACGTCCGCCTTTGCCTGAGTCAGAGGAGCGTTCTCTTCTTTCCCCGCCACGACCTCTTGAGTTATGGTCACGTCTGGAAGAACTTCTTCCTCGTTCGTTTTGCGAAATTTCTACGTTTATTTTTCTTCCTTCAAGACGGAAGCTGTTTAGGGTTTCCATAACAAGCTCTTGATGTTCAGCTTCGGTATTAAAGAAAGAGAAACCTTCTTTTACATCTACTTTAAACACGTCTTCTTTGCCTAAGTTAAGCGTTTCTTTTAAGAAATCTTTCAGCTTCATCCAATCGAAATCATCTCTTGAGCCTATATTTATGAAATAACGAACCGCACTTCCTGAATCTGAAAACGATTCCGAAGAGCTGCTATCTCGTTCTCTCTTTCCGCCTCTTTCAGTGGATAGATCTCCGTGTTTTTTATAATATTTGATGAATTTGTTGAACTCAACCGAAACCATTCTTTTGATTAGTTCTTCTTTAGTAAGTCCTTCGAGTACTTCGTTAATCGATGGCAAATAAGCATTGATTTCGTCATCAACAGTTACATTTTTTATTTTGTTTGCCAAATGATACAACTGAATTGCACAGATTTCTATTCCGCTTGGAATGGTTTTCTCTTCGAATTTCTGTTTAATTGTTCTTTCGATAGCCGAAATTTTTCTAAGCTCACTTTTAGTAACAATAACTATAGAGGTGCCAGATTTTCCTGCTCTTCCTGTACGACCACTTCTGTGGTTATAAATTTCGATTTCGTCGGGAAGTTGATAGTTAACTACGTGAGTGATACTATCTACATCAATTCCTCTTGCTGCTACATCGGTGGCGATAAGCATCTGGATTTGTTTGTTTCTAAACGACTTCATTACCGTATCCCGTTGTGCTTGCGATAAATCTCCGTGAATAGCCGCTGCATTATAACCGTCTTCGATAAGCTTTTCGGCTACAGCTTGTGTATCACGCTTGGTTCTACAGAATACTACCGAAAAAATATCCGGGTTGGCATCTGATAATCTTTTTAGAGCTTCATAACGGTCACGAGCATTCACCACATAATATTCGTGTGAAACTGTCGAAGAACCTGAGTTCTTAGTTCCTACGGTAATCTCTAAAGGTTTGCGCATAAACTCTCTGGCAATACGAGCTACTTCGTTGGGCATAGTAGCCGAAAACAACCAAGTGCTTTTGTCGGTAGGAGAGGTTGACAAAATCGAAACAATATCATCATAAAAGCCCATATTGAGCATTTCGTCTGCTTCGTCAAGCACGCAAAAATCAATTTTTGAGATATCTACATACCCGCGATTGATCATGTCTTGCATTCTTCCCGGGGTGGCAACAATAATTTGAGCTCCACGTTTAATATCTCTTGCTTGTTCGGTAATGCTTGCACCTCCGTAAACAGCCACTACATTTACACCTTTTTCGTATTTAGCGTAGTTTTTAATTTCGTTGGTAATTTGCAAACAAAGTTCTCTTGTAGGAGACAATATAAGAGCTTGTGTTGTCTTGCTGTTAGTATTTATTTTTTGGATCAGCGGAAAGCCAAAAGCGGCAGTTTTTCCGGTTCCTGTTTGAGCAAGAGCAACAATATCAGTATCTTTTTCTAATAAAATTGGAATTGCTTTTTCTTGTACTTCTGATGGGGTTGTAAAACCCATATCCGCGATGGCCTGAAGTAAGGACTCCTGAAGTCCTAATTCTTTGAATTTATTCATATAATTTTTTAAATGGTTGCAAAGGTACTCATTTTTGGGTTAACTATCACATTTTAAAGCTAAAATATTTAAAATTACTGATTTGGTAAAGTTATGAAACATAGCAGTATAGCTTTTATATTTAAGTATTTCTTTGAGTAGGTCAGGCTATTGAATAAAGTGCTTTCTAAAATAAAGTGCTTCCTTGTTTTACAGAAAATAGCTTTATAAAAGGCTTATAATGAGCTTCTTTTGAATTCGCTTAACAGTATGGCTGTTGCCGTGGCTACGTTGAGGCTTTCGGTAGGGTTTCCGAAGCGGGGAATGGTGAGTTTTTGTGTAATCAGCTTTTCAATCTCACCCGAAATTCCGTTGGCTTCGTTGCCCAAAACAAGAACACCTTCTTGGGGCAGGTTAGTTTTATAAATGTTTTCTCCTTTGATAAAAGTTCCGAAAATCGGAAGTTTTGTTTGAAAAATAAATTCGTTTAAATCTAAATAAGTAACATTAACTCGAGCGATAGAACCCATAGTGGCCTGAATCACTTTTGGGTTATATAAATCAACCGTGTCTTCTGAGCAAACCAACTCTTTGATGCCAAACCAATCACAAAGACGAATGATAGTTCCTATATTACCGGGATCTCTGATTTTGTCTAAGGCTACAATAAGGTTTTTTTCTTCTATTTTTTTTTCTTTCGGAATCCGAAAAACAGCCAGGCAATTGTTGGCATTAGTGAGAGCGGAAATTTTTTTGAGTTCGCTTTCCGAAATAATTTGTCGTATAGGAACCTCCTTAAAAATATCTTCGGTTACCAAGAGTTCTTCTAAAATAAAATCAGAATTTAATAGTTCTATTATTACTTTTTGGCTTTCGGCAAAAAATAAACCGTGTTTATTTCGGTATTTTTTTTGGTGTAAGCTCAATATTCGTTTGATTTGGCTTTTTGTAACCATATAAATAGTGTAATTTTGAATTTATTTATCCTGAGCATTGAAAACTCACCTGACAAAAATAACATATATAATCGGAATAGGACTACTTCTTTATTCGTGTAAAACAGTAAAAAAAGTTCCTGATAACGAACATTTACTTACCAAAAACACCATTTTGGTAAACGGGAACTCCATAAAGGAAGAAGGAGCAGTCAATCAGCTGTATCAAATTCCTAACAAAAATATTTTGGGATTTCCTCTACGCCTGCATTTGTATAATATGGCTAAAGAAAATGCTGACTCTTTATATAATGCTTGGCTTGAAAGAAACTCCAGGCGCAAGCAGACCCTCATTGATGTTCTGTCTGAAAAACAAGTAGAGCGTTTGGGGCAATCATTTGTCGTGTCAGGTTATAGTCGGTTTTTAAAGAGTGTCGGAGAAGCTCCGGTCATCATTGATACCCTTCGAAGCGGTCGCTCTACTCAAAGACTTCGGAATTATTATTTTAATCAAGGATATTTCAATACTAAAACTTCTTACCAGATAGATACGTTAGGCAACAAAAGGGCGAAAATCACTTATAGGGTGGAAACCGATGAGCCTTATTTTGTTGATTCGCTTAGAGCTCATATATCTACTCCGGCTTTGGATTCTTTATACCAATCGACCAAAGCATTGTCGCTTATCAAAAAAGGGAAGCAGTATGACCGAATGGATTTGGATGCAGAGCGCAACCGATTGACCTCATATTTTAGAAACCGAGGAGCTTATCATTTTCAGCAGAGTTATATTAACTTTCAGATTGATACGGTTGATACGGGCAAAAAGGCCAATATTGACCTGATTATTTCTAATCAGAACGTCAGGCAAGGAGATTCTATTTATACCCAGCCGTTTCATCTTTTTAAGATAAGCGAGATAAACATATTTACGAATAACCCATATGATGCGCAGACAGCTACTGCTATCGATAGCACAACCTATAACGGAATAAATATTTATAGCTCAGGGAAGTTGCGCTATAGACCCAAAGCCATCACCGACCCGATATTTCTTAATATTGACTATCCGTATGCCGATTATAGAGACCAGCTCACCCGCCGATATTTGAATAATTTAGGTATATTCAATTACCCCACCGTTCAGTATGTTGAAGATAAATCTGACCCGACAGGAAATTCACTTATCGCTAATATCAGGTTGAGCTCGATGAAGAAATTTAATTTTAACCCTTCGATAGATATTACCCATTCGAATATTCAGGATTTTGGTATCGAAGGAAATGTATCTGTAGCCATGCGAAATGTCTTTAGGGGAGCAGAGGTTTTGCAGTTGGGCTTGCGGGGAAATATAGGTTCATCACAAGATTTGGCCAATCCTAATGATGTTTTTTTTAATATTTCTGAGTATGGAGCTGATTTAAAGCTCAATGTGCCACGTATCTTATTTCCGCTGAATACCGACCGAATTATTCCTAAGAGTATGATCCCCAGTACTGTGGCGAGTTTTGGTTTTTTTAAGCAAGAAAATATAGGGCTTGACAAAGAAAACCTTACAGGAGCCGTTACGTATGATTGGGATCCGGTTACTCGAGCTACCGAAAGAAGAGGAAAAGTCAATATGCGAATGGATTTGGCAAACGTTCAGTTTGTTCGGAATATTAACTCGTCTAATTATTTTAATGTATATACTTCTTCGTATAACCGACTTAATAATCTTGCTAAGAACTTCGGAGTCAATCCCGATTATTTAGATGAACACGGAAACCTGACCCAAATAGAAGGTACCAGAGGTTTTATTCAAGATGTATTTGATGGCAACACGCCTATAGGCTTTGGGTCAGATGAGTACAGAATGGTCAGAAGTATCGAAGAGAGGCGCAAGCGACTTACAGAAGATAACTTGATCTTATCTTCTAATCTTACTTTTCATAAAAACACCCAAACAGGGTTTTATGACAATAACTTTTATAGCTTAAAACTCAAGGTAGAGTCGGCTGGAGCTTTATTGTCTTTACTTTCTAATTTATCGGGTAGAGAAAAAAACGAAAGGGACAGATATGATATGCTTAAAATAGATTATTCACAATACATCAAAACCGAAGCAGAATATATCAAGCATTGGGATTTAGGGAGTAATCAGGTGCTTGCCACTCGGGTGTTTGGCGGAATTGCTATTCCGTATGGAAACTCGTCTAATATTCCGTTTTCACGAAGTTATTTTGCAGGAGGTTCTAATGATAATAGGGGTTGGCAAGCATACAGATTAGGTCCGGGAAGAAGTGGCGGACTTAATGATTTTAACGAAGCCAATATGAAGCTTTCTGCCAGTATCGAATATCGCTTTAAGCTCATCGGTAGAATAAACAGTGCACTCTTTATTGATGCCGGAAATATTTGGAACGTATTTGATGATATTGATGATCCGGATTATGTTTTTAAAGATTTCAATTCACTCAGAAGTGTTGCCGTAGGTTCGGGAATTGGGTTTAGATATGACCTAAGGTTCGTAGTTCTTCGTTTTGATTTAGGATTCAAGACCTATAATCCGGCAAATGATCAAGACAACAGGTGGTTTAAGAATTATCGCTTGAGCGAATCGGTGTTAAATATCGGAATTAACTATCCGTTTTAAATTATTTTAATACTTAATCGTAATTTTTTGTTAATAGTATCGCTAAGGGTTGTGCAATAGTTGCTAATGGTTAAATTTGTTGGTTATTTAAAAAATATATACAAGGTATGAATAGTAAACAGTTATTATGGATAAGCTTCTTGAGTATTATGTCAAGCTTATCATTAACAGCACAAAAAAAAGAAATATTATTTACCATTGATGATAAGCCTTATTATACCGATGAATTTGTACGCGTATATAACAAAAACTTAGAGCTCGTAAAAGACGACTCGCAAAAAGATATTGATAACTATTTAGAATTATATTTAGCCTATAAACTAAAGGTAAATAAAGCATATCAGTTGGGCTTAGACCAAGATCCTGTTTATATTAACGAGCTTAGAACATACAGAAATCAATTGGCTCAAAACTACCTGACTGATACTCAAGTAACAGAAGCACTCATTCAAGAGGCCTATAATCGTTCGCTAAAAGAAATAAAAGCCAGCCATATCTTAGTTTTGGTTGATCAGAATGCTAATCCGCAAGACACGCTCAAAGCCTATCAGAAAATTCAATCCATAAGAGAAAAAGCTCTTCAAGGTGAACGTTTTTCGAAATTAGCACAAGAGTATTCTGAGGATCCTTCTGCCAAAGAAAACAAAGGCGATTTAGGTTATTTTTCGGTTTTCAGAATGGTCTATCCTTTTGAAAATGCTGCCTATAATACGCCAAAAGGAGAAATTTCGTCACCCATTAGAACTCGTTTTGGTTATCATTTGATTAAGGTAAATGATGTTCGTGATAACCGGGGAGAAATCAGCGTTGCTCATATAATGATTGCAAAACCAAATGATGGAGCAAAAAAAATCGAAGCCCAAGAAAAAATAAATATGATTTATCAAAAACTTCGACAAGGTGAAAATTTCGAAGGGTTGGCCAAGCAGTTTTCTGACGACAAATCTACAGCACCAAACGGAGGTAGGCTTGCTCGTATTGCTTCAGGACAGCTCAATTCAGTAGCTTTTGAAGATGCTGCTTTTTCGATTAAAAATTCAGGCGAATATACCGAGCCTATAGAAACCGCTTTTGGTTGGCATATTATTAAGTTACAAGAAAAGCATCCCATACAAACTTTGGAGCAGATCAGAACAGACCTTGAAAAACGTATTCAGAGAGATGAGCGCTCTAAGCGAATTGAAGAGTCAATGAATCAAAGACTTGAAAAAAAATATAATCCAACAGTAAATACAGCAATGTTTGATAAAATTACTGGTTTACTCACAAACCAATATTATGAAGAAGCATTTCAGCTGCCTGACAACATAGAGGAATTTGACAAAAAAATCCTCACTATAGCCAATCACGATATTAGTGGAGTTGAGTTTTTGAATTACCTGCAATCTCATCAAAATAGTTTACAGAGTTTGCAACCCATCGAAGGGTTAAGAGAGGCAGTGGTTAAGAACTTTATCAATCATCACCTGAATACCTATTATGATCAAAACTTAGAAAACGAATTTGTAGAGTTCGGTTATATTATGAATGAGTATCGTGAAGGATTGTTGCTATTCAACCTGATGGAAAAAGAAATTTGGCAAAAAGCTCAAACAGACACCTTAGGGTTACAACAATTTTATAACCTGAACAAAAACAACTATCAGTGGAATCAACGCCTGGAGGCTGTTGTGGCATCTTCGGTAAATCGTGACTTTGTAGAGCAGACTAAAGCACTTTTAGAACAAGATAAAACAGCTGATTACATTCATAAAGAACTTAACAAAGACGCTACAGTTAATATTATAATCGACCAAGGTTATTATGAGCAAGGAAGTAACTCTTTGCCCAAAGATTACAAGTTGTCCAAAGGAGTTTCACCCGTATATCAAGAAGGAGAGTATTATTATGTGATAGCCGGAAAAGATATTATTCCGACTTCTTTAAAAACTATCGAAGAGGCCAGAGGCAGAGTAGTAAGTGATTACCAACAATATTTAGAAGAAAACTGGTTGGATGTATTAAAAGGAGAGTTTTCATATCAAATAAATAATAGAGCATTTAGAAAAGTAAAAAAGCAACTTAACAGATAAGTAGTGAAAGGGTTTTGGTTTGCAATAATAGGATGTACATTTCTGGGCTTAACTGCTTGTAACTCTCCTCAACAGGAGCCTACGCAAGAAGCTATAGCTCGAGTAGGAAACGACTATTTATACCGAACAGACCTTCTGGATTTGGTGCCCGAAGGAACAACCCAAGAAGATAGCCTACTTATTGTAAAGACCTATATAGAGCGCTGGGCCTCTCAAAAATTGCTTATAGAAGTAGCTGATTTAAATTTGAGTAGTGTACAGAAACAAGAGTTTGAAAGGCTGGTAAGACAATACAAAATAGACTTATATACTAATGCTTATTTAGAACAATTAGTACAAACAAGTATAGATACAGCTATAGCCAAAGAAGAAATTCAGCAATATTATCAAGAAAATAAAGAGAATTTCAAAACAAACGGGTGGCTTGTTAAATTACGTTATATACGTGTCCCGGCTGAGCATCAAAAGTTTGCTCAGATAAAAGAACGCTTTTTTAGCCCTAAAGATAATGACGATGAGTTTTGGGATACCTATTTAGTACAACTGAAAGGGGCTGCACTTAATGATTCGGTTTGGGTAGATATTAACCAAGTGTATCAAAAAGTATCGTTTATTAATCCTGAAAACGCAGCTGATTATCTGCAGAAAGGAAAAAAAATAGAGTATAAAGAAGAACAAGCGGTGTATTTTGTTATGGTTAAAGATGTATTGGAAGCCAATCAAATAAGTCCTTTGGAGTATATAAAACCTACCATAAAACAAGTAATTTTAAACAGTAGAAAATTAGAATTTATAAAAAAGATAGAAAAAGAAATAACAGATGATGCGCTTAAAAAAAACAAATATGAAATTTATAAATAAGACCAGTGGAGCTTTGGCTTCGTTCTTTATGCTGATGATGAGCTTTATACTTTCGGCTCAATTAGCTCAAGATAGTATAGCGGAGGTTTCGGTGTCTAAAATAGACCCCAACAAGCGAGTTGACGGAGTTATTGCGGTAGTAGGTGACCATGTTGTTCTTGATTCGGATATCGATAAAACCTATTTAGAAATTGCTGCCGGAGGAATGAATATAGCCAACTTCACAAGATGCGAAATTATGGGAAAGCTTATGGAAGATAAGTTTTATGCCCATCATGCGGTACAGGATAGTGTTTTTGTTTCAGAAGCAGAAATTTACGGAATCGTCGAAAACAATATTGAATACCTGACACAGAATATAGGTTCGATGAATAAAATTTTAGAATATTATCGCGTAAAAACCGAAGATGATTTTAGAGCTCAACTCTATGAAGTAGCCAAAATCAACAAGCTTACGCAAGGCATGCAAGAGAAAATTATATCTGAAGTAGAAATTACCCCAGAAGAAGTACGTATGTACTTTAATAGCATACCCAAAGATTCACTTCCTGTTTTTGGTGTAGAGCTTGAAGTGGCTCAAATTGTTATTGAACCTAAAATTTCTGATGAAGAAAAACAAAAAGTTATTGACAAGCTCAACGAGTTTAGAGATGATGTAATTGATAACGGAGCCAGTTTTTTTAGTAAAGCTGTACTTTATTCCGAAGATCCTGGGTCTAAATCAAGCGGTGGTTTTTATAAAATGACCCGAAAAACCCCCTTTGTAAAAGAGTTTAAAGATGTAGCTTTTGGCTTACAAGAAGGCGAAATTTCAAAACCTTTTGAAACCGAATACGGTTATCATATTATTTTTCTCGAAAAAATAAGAGGCCAGGAGCTGGAGTTACGACACATTTTGCTTATGCCCAGAGTAACCGACCAAGCCCTTAGAGAAGCCCGAGATAAAGCCGTCAGGATTAGAGAGCGAATTCTAGCTGGCGAAATATCTTTTGGAGATGCCGCACGTTCAGAATCAGATGAAAAAGAAACCCGAGCTAACGGCGGGTTACTGATTAATCCGCAAACGTATGATTCTCGTTTTGAGCTTACGCGTATGGATCCGGCTTTATATTCACAGATTTCTAATTTAAAAGAAAACGAAGTTTCACAGCCTTTACCCGACCAAACCCAAAGCGGGTTAAGACGATATAAGCTGATGACCATTACTAATCGATATGAAGAACACGTAGCTGATTATTCGAAAGACTATATAAAAATCAAAGACATGGCTTTACGCGAAAAGCAAATGAAAGCCATCAAAAAATGGTTTGACGAAAAAGTGCATGATACTTATATCAGTATAGATAAGGTGTATCAGGGTTGTCCGTTCGAAAATAATTGGCTAAAAAAATAACCGCTATTTCGAGGTGAACCTTATAAAAAATTGGGTTACCTATAAAATTAATGATAGCTTTGACCAAAGTAAAAATATAATGAGGTAATTTTATAAAATATTTTACTCTCAACAGAGAGCTAAACCTAAAAATTGAGATAAAAATATGTCAGACGTAGCAGCCATAGAGCAATTAGTAAAAAAACAGCAAGTGCTAAAATCAGAAATAGCCAAAATAATCATCGGGCAACACGAGGTAGTTGACGAGATTGTGCTGAGTATTTTCTCCGGAGGGCATACACTTTTGATAGGAGTTCCCGGATTGGCAAAAACTCTTATGGTTAATACGATCGCACAAGCCTTAGGACTCAATTTTAAGCGTATTCAATTCACGCCCGATTTGATGCCTTCGGATATTCTGGGAAGTGAAGTTTTAGACGAAAATAGAAATTTCAAATTTATCAAAGGGCCTGTCTTTGCTAATATTATTCTGGCTGATGAGATCAACCGTACCCCACCCAAAACTCAAGCGGCACTTTTAGAATCAATGCAAGAAAAATCGGTCACTGTTGCAGGAGCACGGTATCAGTTGGACTTGCCTTTTTTCGTATTAGCGACACAAAACCCGATAGAGCAGGAGGGAACCTACCCCTTGCCTGAGGCTCAATTAGACCGATTTATGTTTGCCGTAAAATTAAATTACCCGAGTTTTGAAGAAGAAGTGCAGGTCGTAAAACAAACGACTACAGATGTTATAACGCAAATAAACCCGCTTTTTTCAGCACAAGAAATTATTGATTATCAACAACTCATCAGGCGTATTCCTGTAGCTGATAATGTGATAGAATATGCCGTTACTTTAGTTAATAAAACCCGCCCTAAAACTACTATGGCAAATGATTTTGTAAACAATTATTTAGATTGGGGTGCAGGACCAAGAGCTTCACAAAACTTGATTTTAGCGGCAAAAACACACGCTGTATTTAACGGAAAGTTTTCGCCTGATATCGAAGACGTACAAGCAGTGGCTTTGGGTATATTACGCCATAGAATTATCAAAAACTATAAAGCAGAAGCAGAAGGAATCTCTGAAGAAGATATCATAAGAAAGCTTTTTTAATGGCTTAACTGTATCTAAATAAAAGAGATTGTTTTGAAATATCAGAACAGTCTCTTTTTTCATTTTAAGTCTATTTTTGAGCTAATCTATAATATTCTGCTAACTCTCCTGTAATTTCGTTTTCGTTGTTATCCAAATGGATAATTGCTCGCTCAACAACTCTATACGATCGCTTAAAGTTATCACCCTCTAGAGTAACAATAAAACCGGTTTCATCCCAAGTGAAACTACCCTTATTTTCTATTTCTACAACAGGTTCTTTAAGATAATGTTCTTTAGAGCTAAAAGTTTCGTCTTGGTGCAACACAATGGTTGTTTTGATTCCCTCACAATCTGCACAAGGCAACGTGCCCTGATATTCTCCCACCCAATCCAGCGAGTTTTTAGCGGTGTGCTGGTCGTTAAATTCTGAAGAAAATTCAGGTTCTTGTACAAGCAGTTCTTCTTGATGATTCTCATTATCCTTACAAGAAATTAGCCCAATGGCCAGTATTGCTGTTATGATTAATACTTTTTTCATAATTGACATTGGTCTAGCCCCCTATTAATCGGACTATTTACTTTCTTATTTGCTAATCTACA
>CAYPCZ010000054.1:0-16396 GCA_964409345.1 uncultured Flavobacterium sp.
ATAGATGAAAAATAAAATCATCCTGTTTTATTTTTTATCGGACATTAATGATTTTAAATTTATTAGTCATGGCAAATTTATTAAATCTTATACCGTTACTAAGTGGTTTGGATATGCAAATAAAAATTACAGTTTAAGTTAAGCGACATTTTTGTAAATGTTCTTTTGATTATTAAATTCTTCGATTGTTTTGTAATTTAAAGCACCGTGTCGTCTTTTTCTGTTGTACCAAATTTCTATGTACTCAAAAAAACAGTCTCTTTTTGTCTTTACTATTATTGAGTAAAAAATATAAAATCTTGCGGATGTACTAAAACCTATATTTTATACTCAACCCTAAATTCTGACTATGGTTAAGATCGTCGCGGTACCAATCGGGACTTAAGGATAAGTTTTCGCCGACGTTAAATTGCTTGAGGTGAGCAGCTACGTTAGCCTCGACAATATTCAGAATATAAAAACCCACGGTAATCAACAACGATAAATCTCTATTGCGCTGAAACTGTCGTTGAGCGTCTATAAGCCTTTGGTTGTCTAAGAATTGATCTCCCTGAAACTCGTCATCGTTAAACCCGGCTAATCTCCGCTTATAGGCATCCCGAACCCGATGATATTGGTTATTGTTATGGATGTATAGATATGTCGTTGTTCCGATGGCGGCATAAACTAAAGGAACCTTCCAATAATCTTTGTTATAAACTTGACCAAGCCCGGGGAGTATTGCCGAGTAAAAAGCTGCTTTGGAGGGGCGCAAAGGGTTGTGATTGATCACAATAATAGAATCCTGCACAACCAGCAAGTCGTCAATCTTCTGTTGAGAGAAAGCCGAACTTCCGATAAGGAAAATAAACAGACTTATGTAATACCTCCTTTTCACTTATTGCTCGATAAGCTTTAGTAATCTATTAAAATCTTCTTCGGAATGAAACGGAATAATGATTTTTCCTTTTCCGTTTGCTGTAGCTTTCACTTCGATTTTTGCTCCGAAATAATCAGCAAATACCTTTTTTGACTCTTCTGGAAGCTCAAAAGACTTTCCTGTTTTTTTGGTCGTTTTGGGTTGGATTCTTTCTTGATAGGCTTTTACCAAGGTTTCGGTTTCACGTACAGAAAGCGTCTGGCGTACTACTTTTCTGTAAATATCAATTTGTGCATCGTGGTCTTCTATGTTAATCAAGGCTCTTCCGTGTCCCATCGAAATAAAACCATCTCGCATTCCGGTCTGGATAATCGGGTCAAGCTTGAGCAGACGCAAATAGTTGGTAATGGTTGAGCGTTTTTTGCCGACTTTTTCGCTCATTTGCTCTTGAGTAAGCCCGATTTCGTCAATCAGTCTTTGATAGGAGAGGGCCACCTCAATAGGGTCAAGGTCGTGTCGCTGAATATTCTCGACCAATGCCATCATGAGTGAGTCATTGTCATTGGCAATTCTGATGTAGGCCGGAATGGTTTTCAGGTTGGCTAATTTTGAAGCACGAAGTCTTCTTTCGCCCGAAATCAGCTGATATTTGTTATAATCTATTTTTCTGACCGTAATCGGTTGTATAATCCCGAGCTCAGTGATAGAGACTGCAAGCTCTTGTAGCGACTCTTCGTTAAAATTGCTTCGAGGTTGAAATGGGTTGATTTCGATAGTCTCAACATCAAGCTCTACGATATTTCCGACCAGTTGCTCGGCATTTTTGTCTGTGACAGATTGAATATCATTAGCTGGGTCTTTCAGTAGTGCCGAAAGTCCTCTACCTAATGCTTGCTTTTTGGTGGCTTTAGTCATAAATCAATGGGCTATTTTTCTTAATAATTTCTTCTGCTAATTGCAAATAGTTAGTAGCTCCTCTGCTGGTAGCGTCATAATTGATGATGCTTTCTCCAAAACTCGGGGCTTCGCTTAGCTTTACATTTCGCTGAATGATGGTTTTAAAAACCATATCACTAAAGTGCTTTTGCACTTCTTCGGCTACTTGATTAGAAAGTCTCAGACGCGAATCATACATAGTAAGCAAAAGTCCTTCGATATCCAAATCAGGATTATGGATTTTTTGAACACTCTTGATGGTGTTAAGCAGCTTGCCTAATCCTTCTAAGGCAAAATATTCGCACTGAATCGGGATTATGACCGAATCGGCACAAGTAAGCGCATTCAAAGTAAGCAACCCCAGCGAAGGTGCGCAATCTATCAATATATAATCATAGTTGTTTTTTAGTTCTTCAAGAGCTTGCTTGAGCATATACTCTCTTTGTTCTTTATCGACCAGCTCAATTTCTACGGCAACCAAATCAATGTGTGCGGATATGATATCCACGTTAGGTGTGTTGGTTTTTATGATAGCTGCTTGGGCTGTAGCACTATGCTCCAATACCTGATAAGTGCCTACTTCGATAGCTTCTATATCAATACCCAGACCTGAGCTGGCATTGGCTTGCGGATCGGCATCAATAAGCAAAACTTTTTTTTCTAATACTCCCAAAGAAGCAGCCAAATTGACCGACGTAGTTGTTTTTCCGACGCCTCCTTTTTGATTGGCTATAGCAATTATTTTACCCATTTTTTTATTCTCAAATTAGTCGGTAAAAATACAATTATTTATGGGTTTTTAAAATTTAGTTTATTAACAATTTGGTAAAAGCGACCTATAAAGAACCCTAAAAAGAAATAGACTGATTGACTACCGCATTATTCACTGTCAGAATAACCCTAAAGCCCTATTTTGAGTCCGTCATAAAACTCATCTTTACCGATTAGAAAATTAATGCCAAAAATGACACCGTTTAGATTGGTAGAGAGGTCGTCAAACGAAAAACTGTAGCCTGTATAAATCCGGATGATGTTAAGCAGGTTAGTTCCGATATTCGGATTGACGTGTTCGGTAGAAATAGCAATTTGGCCAAAAAGCCCAAAGTAACGATAAGAAACACTCAGCTCGGGAATGAGGTAGTTTTTATTGTTTTCCCCTTTAAAATGGCGAGCAACTATTCCGGTTGATAGACCATGCCAATCATTTTTTTCGATTGGAAAATTATATTCTACACCTAGCGAAACACTGTTTCTGCCTAAATAAGAATAGCCAATATTGATGGCTGTTTTTTCAAGAATTTGCGCATTCGACAATAGTGTCATTCCACAAAGAATAACCCAAAAAAAGTGTTTCATAACTAATGATTATTTCTATTATAACGATTCAAAAATAGCCATTTAAAAATAAAAACAGTAAAGTCTACAATTCTATTACTCTTTCTCTGTTTTCTATTCTTTGAAAAAAGTATCTTTGTATTTTTCTTCTAAATAAAATGATTTCAAAGAATACTATAGATACGGTTTTTGAGGTGGCTCGAGTAGAGGAGGTCATAGGTGATTTTGTACAGCTCAAACGCTCAGGCAGCAACCTAAAGGGGCTTAGCCCATTTGCCGACGAAAAATCACCTTCGTTTATGGTTTCGCCTGTCAAGCAAATCTGGAAGGATTTTAGTTCCGGAAAAGGCGGAAATGTGGTTTCGTTCTTGATGGAACACGAGCATTTTTCGTATCCGGAAGCCATTAGGTATTTGGCAAAAAAATACAATATCGAAATCGAAGAAAAGGAGCAGAGCTTAGAAGAAAAAGCACAAGCTTCCGAAAAAGAAAGTATGTTTTTGGTTTCGGAATTTGCTCAGAAATACTTCCATCACACGCTTTTAACTACCGAAGAAGGAAAAGCCATCGGGATGACCTATTTCAAAGAAAGAGGTTTTACTAACCAGACCATCACAAATTTCGGGTTGGGTTATTCTCCTGATGCATGGACAGCCTTTACAGATCAAGCCCTTAAGAGCGGATATAGTCTTGAGTTTTTAGAAAAAACCGGACTCACTATTGTCAAAGAAAACAAACGGTTTGATCGGTTTAAAGCACGTGTGATGTTTCCGATTCAGAGTATGTCGGGCAGGGTGTTGGGCTTTGGTGGGAGAATTTTGACCAACGAGAAAAAAGCGGCCAAATATGTGAATTCGCCCGAGAGCGAAATCTATCATAAAAGTAAAGTACTTTACGGAATTTATCAGGCAAAACAAGCTATTGCCAAAGCAGATAATTGTTATTTGGTAGAAGGATATACCGATGTGATTCAGTTCAATCAATCGGGAGTAGAAAATGTGGTGGCCTCTTCGGGGACGGCCTTAACCTCTGACCAAATCCGTTTAATAAGCCGATTGACAAAAAATATTACCGTTCTTTTTGACGGTGATGCAGCCGGACTCAGAGCTTCTATTCGAGGAATCGATTTGATTCTCGAAGAAGGAATGAATGTGAAGATTTGCACGTTTCCCGACGGAGATGACCCAGATAGTTTTGCCCGGAAAAGCTCGTATGAAGACTTGGTGCTGTATTTAGAAAACAATGTCAAAGATTTTATTCAGTTCAAAGCTTCACTTTTGGTCGAAGATACTCAAAATGATCCGATTAAAAAAGCCGAACTCATCAGAGATATGGTCGGGAGTATCGCTAAAATACCCGACAGGATAAAGCGTGAGGTATATATCAAAGAAACATCTAAAATCATGGATATCTCTGAAGATGTATTGGTCAATACGCTGGCGCAAATTATTCGACAGGACCAATATGAAACTCAAAAAAAATCATTCCAAGAGAATAAAGTTTTTGAGGCCGTCAAACACGAACAAACCCAACTGGAAAAGATTGATTTTTTAGAAGTTATCGAAGAAAACATTCTTAAATCACTTTTAAACTTTGGCATTAAAGAGCTTACTTTTGTAGATCATTTTTATACATTTAATAACGAGAGAGAGAAAGAAGAAAAAAAGATTCAAAAAAAATACAAGGTTTTTGAGCGAATTTACCTGAGTCTGCAGGATGACGAAATCGAGTTTTCAAACCCCGGCTTTAGAAGTATATACCAACATCTTATTACTTACTTCAATCAACATCAAACCTTCGAGAGTGAGAAATATATGGCCGAAGTGCCTCAAGAATTAGCTCCGATTATTAGTGATTTGTTACTCACCGAAGAAAAATACCACTTGGATAATTGGGAATCAAAGAATATCTACCCCAAAACCAAAGATGCAGACCCTGTTATTGCTCAAAATATAGACGAAACGATTTTGAATCTCCGTTGCTATTGGATTTACCAATTAATAGCCGATTTTATGAATAAAATAAAAGATACCGACAGCCAAACCGATAATTCTAAAGTATTAGAAGAAATCAGAGAATATCATCAACTTCGAGTGTTCTTGTTTTCGATTTTGGGTAATGTAACTCCGCTAAACCACTATGCCCAGCACCACCGCCCTAAAAGTTGATTTACAAATAATTTTTAGCCCAGGCGCTCTTCCTAAAATCATAATTTAAAAGCTCCTTATTTATTCTAAATTTAGTACCTTTGTCAAATTAGAATTATTCTATATATAAATAACAATAAGAAAAACCGCTTCAGATTGTTTGGAGTGGGTTTTAGTTTTAAATACAATTACTATGATGAAGTTAGATAGAAAAGAAATTCTTAAAGCTCTCGAAACCATCACTGTTGCCGGAGAAGGACAAAACATGGTTGAGAGCGGTGCGGTTCAAAACGTGCTTACCTTCGGAGATGAGGTAGTGGTAGATTTGACACTCACAACGCCTGCCTTGCATATCAAAAAAAGAGCTGAGGTAGATGTGATGAAAGCTATTCAGGATTTGGTTTATCAAAAAGCAAAAGTAAAAGTAAACATAAAAGTAGAGGCACCCGAAAAGCCGGAAATCAAAGGAAAGTCAATTCCGGGTATTTCTAATATAGTCGCCGTAGCCTCCGGAAAAGGAGGGGTAGGGAAGTCAACGATGACCGCTAACTTGGCTGTAACTTTAGCAAAAATGGGCTTCAAAGTGGGGGTGCTTGATGCGGATGTTTATGGACCTTCAATGCCGATTATGTTTGACGTAGAGCGAGCAAGACCTCTATCTGTACAGGTAGATGGAAAGTCAAAAATGCAACCTGTTGAAAATTATGGGGTTAAGCTGCTTTCTATCGGTTTTTTTACACAACCCGAACAAGCGGTGATTTGGAGAGGACCTATGGCAGGTAAAGCCTTAAGTCAGATGATTTTTGATGCCGATTGGGGCGAGCTTGATTTTATGCTCATTGACCTTCCGCCAGGTACAGGAGACATTCATTTATCTATCATGCAAAGCCTTCCGATTACCGGAGCTGTCGTGGTGAGCACGCCACAAAATATTGCCTTGGCAGATGCCAAAAAAGGAGTGGCGATGTTTCGTCAAGAAAGCATTAATGTTCCGGTGTTAGGAATTGTAGAAAACATGGCCTATTTTACACCCGAAGAACTTCCTGAAAACAAATATTATATCTTCGGAAAAGAAGGAGCAAGAAACTTGGCAGAAGATCTTGGTGTGCCGTTTTTGGGAGAAATCCCGATTGTGCAGAGCATCAGAGAAGCAGGCGATTATGGTCATCCGGCAGCTTTGCAAGAAAATACAGTTATAGCCCAAGTCTTTGAAGAGCTAGCTCGAAATACAGCCCAGCAAGTAGTCTTGCGTAACGAAAGCCTTCCAGCTTCACAGGCCATTAAGATTACTACTATGGCAGGTTGTTCTGCAGCAAAAAACAATTAAAGTTTACTAAGAGCTTTTAACAAATTCTTAGATTTTTTTAAATTACAAAACAAACAATGACAACAGAAGAAATCAGATTAAACGTAGAGAAGGCATTAGAAGAGATTCGTCCGTTTTTAATGGCCGACGGAGGGGATATCTCCTTGATTTCGATAGAGAACGACAAGATAGTTACTGTTCGTCTGGAAGGAGCCTGCGGAGATTGTAACTTGAGCTTCTCGACTATGAAAGCAGGAGTAGAAACAACCGTCAAAAAATACGCTCCACCTATCGAGCAAGTGATAAACATAGTTTAACAGCGTTCTGCGCTAACTTTATTAACTATTAAAGCTTTGATAAAGTTAAGCTGACTTGACTTTAGTCATAAAATAATCATTTTAGGTATTCTATTTTTGTACTTAATTTAACTTATAAATAAGAGGTTGTGACTTTGCAACATTGCAGATAATCGACTTTGCAATAAAGAATGATTTCAACAGATATACTTATTATAGGAGCAGGGCCAACGGGTTTGTTTGCCGTGTTCGAAGCCGGACTTCTAAAACTAAAATGCCATATCATAGACGCTCTCCCTCAACCCGGAGGGCAGCTTTCAGAACTTTATCCTAAAAAACCTATTTTTGATATTCCCGGTTACCCGACTGTGGGAGCACAAGAATTGGTAGATAACCTGATGGAGCAAATCAAGCAATTTCAGCCAGGCTTTACGCTAAACGAAAGGGCCGAAACAATTGACAAGCTCGAAGACGGTACTTTTATCGTTACCACAGACAAAGGAACAAAACATCATGCAAAAGCTGTAGCAATTGCAGGTGGTTTAGGAAGCTTCGAGCCCCGAAAACCCATTATCGAAGATTTGGAGTTTTATGAAGATAAAGGAGTCGAGTATTTTGTACGCAACCCTGAGCTATTCAGAGATAAAAAAATCGTAATTGCAGGAGGAGGAGATTCTGCTCTGGATTGGAGTATATTCTTGGCCGATGTAGCCCAAGAAGTAACCCTTATTCACAGACGAAACGAATTTAGAGGAGCCTTGGATTCGGTAGAAAAAGTTCAGCAACTCAAAAGCCAGAATAAAATAAATATGATTACTCCGGCAGAGGTTGTAGGGCTCAAAGGAGCAGAGCATTTAGAATCGTTGGTTGTGAGCATCAATGGAGCTACTATGACTGTTGATACCGATTATTTCATTCCGCTTTTTGGGTTGACACCAAAATTAGGGCCTATTGCCAATTGGGGATTAGAAATCGAGAAAAATGCCATCAAAGTAAATAACGCTTTAGACTATCAAACCAATATCGAAGGGATTTATGCTATCGGAGATATTAATACTTATCCAGGTAAGTTAAAACTGATTTTGTGTGGTTTTCACGAAGCTACCCTCATGTGCCAAAGCGTGTATAACAAACTCAATCCGGGCAAGAAATATGTTTTGAAATACACTACTGTAGCCGGTGTAGACGGATTTGACGGAACACGTAAGGAGGCCGAAAAAGCAGTCGTAAAAACGATAGAATAAATTTTAAACCTTTAAAAAGCTATATAAACTGGAAATGTCAGACGTAACTATACATATTACAGATCGCAACGGAACTCGCCATTCGGTTGAAGCTCCGACAGATATGAACATGAACTTGATGGAGCTTGTTCGTGCTTATGAATTGGCAGAAGAAGGCACTATCGGTATTTGTGGAGGAATGGCTATGTGTGCTTCGTGTCAATGTTATGTAGTAAACGATATGGCACTTCCAGAAAAAAGTGATGAGGAAGAAGCTATGCTTTGGGAAGCCTTTAATGTAAAGGAAAACAGCCGATTAGGATGTCAGGTTTTTATAACCAAAGACCTAAACGGACTCGAAATAGAGTTGGCTCCCGAATACTAAAAGAACTGCGGTAAATCAAGTATTATTATTTTAACTACAGCTCTCCTTGGTATAAGTTGAAATATAAAAACCTATAAATTCATTTTTTTCTGAGTATAATTCCTTTATCTTCAGAGTTTTAATTATAGATTGACATCCATTATGTAGTGCTTTAGAAAATTAAAGTGCTATTTTTTAATGAATTTTTTCCACATCAAATAAGACAAACCTATTTCTGCAATAATAAGTTTTGAATTTATTAAAAAATAAATTGGTTAATCCTTAACGAAGTTTTATATTTGTCCGTTTTTTCGGGAGTATTCCGAGTGGATGACTTAATTATTATCGGGAATTCAAAACCAAATAATCTAAATTTAATTTAAAATTATAATGCAGAACAGAGGACTCATTAGATTTTTTGCAATTTTATTTGCAATTGTATGTATTTACCAACTTTCTTTTACTCTTGTAACCAATAAGGTTAAGAAAGATGCGGTGGCTTTTTCGGGAGGAGATGCAGAAAAAGAAGCAGCCTATCTTGATTCTATCAGAAAAGAACCGGTGTATCCTATTTTTGGATATACTTACGAAGAGGTTGAAGAAAGGCAAGTAAACAAAGGGTTAGACCTTGAAGGGGGTATTAACGTAACCCTTCAGATATCTGTAAAAGATATCATCAGAACCTTAGCCAATAATTCGCAAAACCCGGTTTTTACCAAAGCTTTAGCAGAAACAGACAACAACAGAAGAGCACAAGAATCTTATCTTGATGCTTTTTTCAGAGCATTTGATGCAGCCAATCAAGAGGCAGGAACAAACGTAAGATTGGCTTCTCCTGATATTTTTGCTAACAGAAATTTTGATGATAAAGAAATCAACATTAATACTTCTGATGCCGACGTAAAAAGAGTCTTGGTTACCAAAATTGACGAATCTGTAGAAAGCGCCTACCAAATCCTAAGAGAACGTATAGACAAGTTTGGAGTTACCCAACCTAATATCCAGAAAATAGGGAATACAGGTAGAATCTTGGTAGAACTCCCGGGAGCTAAAGACGAGGTTCGTATCAAGAAGCTTTTGCAAAGTACAGCCCAATTAGAGTTTTGGGAAGTATATAAAATGGAAGAAATTGGCGAGTTCTTAATGACTGCCAACGAAGAACTTAAAAAACAAATTCAATCTGAAAAGCCCTTAACAGAACAAGATTCGTTAGCTCCGAAGAGTGATATCGAAGCTTTGCTGACTGATGTTAGTGCTGACAGCGATCCTGTATTAGGACCGATTCTTGACAAGATGACTGCCTTTGGTGGAGGTCAAGTATTGGGTTATTATTCGGTGAGAGATACGGCAGAAATTTCGGGTTATTTGCGTCAAGCCAACATCAGAGGTTTGTTGTCTGGAGATCAGCGTTATGTGAAGTTTTTGTGGAGCAAACCTTCTTACCAACACGTATTCGAAAAACAAATCATAAGACCTTCTAAAGAGATTAACTCAGAGAGAATGGAAGTGGCAGAACTATATGCCATCAAAGGAAACAGAGAAAACAAACCAGCTTTAGGCGGAAACGTCGTGGTAGATGCCAGCTCTGAGTTTGATCAATTTGGGCGACCTGCGGTATCTATGCGTATGAATTCGAATGGTGCTAAAGAATGGGAAAAAATAACCCGTGAGGTAGCTGCAAGACAAGGAGCTATTGCTATTGTACTTGATAACCAAGTATATTCGGCACCTAACGTAAACGAAGCAATTTCTGGAGGAAGCTCTAGTATCTCTGGTAATTTTGCATTAGAAGAGACGACTGACTTAGCAAACATACTAAAAGCAGGTAAACTTCCAGCATCGGCCGATATTGTTCAATCAGCAGTAGTTGGGCCTTCGTTAGGACAACAAGCTATTGATAACGGTATGATGTCGTTTATTATCGGTTTTGCTGTGGTATTATTCTGGATGGTGTTTTATTATGGTCGTACAGGTATGTATGCTAACGTAGCTTTGATTGTAAACCTCTTGTTTATTTTTGGAGTTTTGGCTAGTTTAGGAGCTGTACTTACACTTCCGGGTATTGCCGGTATAGTGCTCACTATGGGTACGGCAATTGATGCCAACATCATTATTAACGAAAGGGTAAAGGAAGAACTCCGAGCCGGAAAAACAACCAAAGAAGCAGTAGATTATGCCTTTAGCTGGAACGGAGCTCTATCGTCTATATTTGATGCCAATATTACCACGGGGCTAGTAGCCGTTATCTTGTTTATTTTTGGTTCAGGACCCATTCAAGGGTTTGCAACCACACTTCTTATCGGTATTTTCACTTCGTTATTCACCGCTATCTGTATTCCGTTATTGTTTATCTACGGTAGATTAGACAAAGGAAAAGCTGTGAAATTCTCGACTTCGTTTACCGAGAAATGGTTTGTAGGCACCAAATACAACTTCTTAGGCACCAAAAAAATGGCCTATATCATTTCTGGAATTGCTGTGCTTGTTTCTGTGATAGCTCTTTCTACAAAAGGATTAAACCCAGGTATTGATTTTGTAGGAGGTAGAACTTTTCAAGTGAAATTTGACAAACCAGTTGATGCTAACCAAATTAAAGATAAGCTCCATTTGGTATTCGGAAGTGCAGAAGCCAAAACATTTGGTTCTGCAGACCAATTGAGAATTACCACAAAATATAAAGTAGAAGAAGAAAGCACAGAAGTTGACAACGAAATCAACCACATGCTTTATGATAACTTAAAAGAGTATTTACCGGCTTCGCTTACTTTTGATGAATTTATGAGTAGCCACGAAGGTAAACAATTGGGCGTATTGCAAACTTCAAAAGTAGGACCAACTATTGCTGATGATTTGAAATATGATTCGATGAAAGCAGTATTAGGAGCATTAGTAGTTATGTTCTTGTATATCTTGATTAGTTTTAGAAGATGGCAATTTAGCTTGGGTGCAGTGGCAGGTTTGGCTCAAAACGTAATTATCGTATTGGGAGTGTACTCGCTTACCTATGCAATTATGCCGTTTAATATGGAGCTTGACCAACACCTTATTGCTGCCATCTTGACCGTGGTAGGATACTCGATTAACGATACGGTGATTGTGTTTGATAGGGTGCGTGAGTTCCTTAGAAACAGACAATCATTGCATACGGGCGAGAGTTTTACAGATACCGTAAATAACGCACTAAATACTACTTTAAGTAGAACCATCAACGTATCGTTGAGTTTAATTGTGGTGTTGTTGGCTATCTTTATCTTCGGTGGAGAATCGCTCAGAGGGTTTATTTTTGCTATCCTTATCGGAATCATTGTAGGTACGTTTACCTCACTATTTATCGCTACCCCAATTATGGCAGACACAATGATCAAAAGTGGAGCCGATAAAATTATTGAAGAAGAAACTTCGGATACAGAAGAAGTGAAAGCATAAGTTTGTTATATAAAAGTCCTTTAGGTTTTCAACTTAAAGGACTTTTTTTATTATATAAAAATGTCATATATTGCCAAATTAACAACCTTAATCTATATAATATGAGAAAAATTCTATCACTAATTACAATAATATTTGTTCTTGTTTCTTGTAAAACCACACATGAAAAGAATAATCTGATTTTAAATCTTGAGCAAGATAAAGAATATAAACAAGTAACTAACTCAAAAATGACAATTATTCAAGAGTTTGGAGGTGAGCAAATAGAAATGAAAATGGACATTCAAGGGGGCATGACTTTTTTAGTTAAGTCTGCTAATGATCAGGGGTATGACATGGAAGTTAGTTATAATAAATTAAGTATGACAATGGAATCTCAATTTGGTTCTATGGTATTTGATTCCGACAGCAACGATGAAGGCGATGTTTTTTCAAATTTACTCTCTCAGATGCAAGATAAACCATTTGAGTTAACAATGAGCAAAAAAGGAAAAGTGACGCACATTAAAAATATAGAACAATTATGGGAGTCTACTATTAATACTTTAGATCATATTTCTGAACAAGAAAAAGAACAAATTGCAACACAAATCAAAGAAGCTTATGGGGAAGAAGCTTTAATGGGCAATATGGAAATGGTTGTAGGAATATTTCCAGCTCACCCCGTTACTAAAAATGATAAATGGACGATAACCACCAACCTACAATCTGGAATGCCTGCAAAAATGACTACTGAATATGAGTTGATTGAAGTCAATTCAGATTATTTTATTCTAAAAGGAAACTCAGTTATAAAAACAGATGAGGAAGATGCTTATGTTGAATCTAACGGAATGTCAATGAGGTATGAGTTGGAAGGAACTATGCTTTCTGATATAAAATTAGATAGACAAACTGGATGGATTATAGAAGCAAAAGCAGAACAGACCATAGAAGGAGAAGCTCATATTATAAACCAAGGAGATGATAAAGATGACAGTATGAGGATGCCTATGACATTAAAAAGCGAGATAATAATATCAGATAAATAAGTTTTATATTATACAATATAAAATCAAAAAGCTCTTCCTATTGTGAGAGCTTTTTTTTTGATGTATTTTTGCACAACTTTACAACAACACGATGAAATACAATACACGAAAAAAAGCCGTTCTATTACTTGCTGACGGCACAATTTTTTATGGAAAATCCGTAGGGATTGAAGGCACTACAATTGGAGAAATTTGCTTTAATACCGGAATGACAGGTTATCAAGAAGTTTTTACTGATCCGTCTTATTTCGGACAAATTATGGTCGCTTCTTCTCCGCATATCGGGAATTACGGCATACACCCCGAAGAAGTAGAGTCTGATTCGATTAAGATTGCCGGACTCGTAGTAAAAAACTTTAGCTTCGATTATTCCAGACCCAGTGCAGAGAGTTCGTTATTAGATTACCTCAAGAAGCATAATGTTGTAGCGATTTCTGATGTAGATACTAGGGCTTTGGTAGGGTATATTCGTGATAACGGGGCTATGAATGCTATCATTTCCACTCAAACCGATGATATTGAAGCCTTGAAAAAAGAACTTGCTCAAGCTCCCGATATGAAAGGGTTAGAGCTTGCCTCAAAAGTTTCGACCAAAGAGTCTTATTTTTTCGGAGATGAAAATGCGAAATACAAAATTGCCGCATTAGACTTAGGTATTAAGAAAAATATTTTGCGTAACCTGGCTCAAAGAGATTGTTATATTAAAGTTTTTCCGTTTGATGCCAGCTTCGAAGAACTAGAAAGCTTTAATCCGGATGGGTATTTTTTATCGAATGGTCCCGGTGATCCAGAACCTCTCAAAAATGCCCAAAACATTGCAAAAGAAATTATCAAAATCGGTAAACCTCTTTTCGGAATTTGTTTGGGTCATCAGACAATTGCTCTTTCGAACGGCATCTCTACCTATAAAATGTTTAACGGACATAGAGGCATCAACCATCCGGTTATGAATGTTTTGACCGGAAAAGGGGAGATTACTTCACAAAATCACGGGTTTGCTGTAAATAAAGAAGATGTTGAAAATCACCCTGATTTTCAAATCACGCATTTGCATATCAACGACGGAACTGTAGCAGGAATCCGAATGAAAGACAAGCCAGTCTTTTCGGTGCAATATCATCCGGAAGCAAGTCCTGGTCCTCACGATTCATCTTATTTATTTGATGAGTTTATCAACCATATTGACGATTCAAAATAACAAAAACGAGTTGCCACAAGGCAACTCGTTGCATTTAGGTGGATTCAAGTTATAATAAAATCTAATAAAGTTTTATTTTTATATATTCTAAATAAAAACTACCTTTGACTTCAGTTTAAATAATTAAAATTTATAATATGAGTGTTCAAGATAAAGTAGAGAAAGCTCAGAGAAAAAACAAACCTGTTGAGCCCAAAGTAAAAGAACTTATTGCACGATGCAAATCGGTTATTTTAGGAACTATAGATGCAGAAGGAGTCCCAAACTCGAGCTATGCACCTTATGTTCAGTTAGATAATAAATTATATATTTTGGTGTCTTTTATGGCTCGTCATACCAAAAACCTAAGAGACCTTAAAAAAGTTTCGGTAATGTTTATTGAAGACGAATCAGCAACCAAGCAAATTTATGCCCGTGAGCGTCTGACTATTGATGCTACCACCGAGCAAATCGAAAGAGGTACTGAACTGTGGGATAAAGCCGCAGCAGGACTTACAGAAGTACACGGAAAAATCCTTGATATTCTTTTAGGTATGGAAGATTTTATCCTCATTGAGTTGACCCCTATTAAAGGTTCGTATGTGAATGGCTTCGGAAGTGCTTATTATGTAGATACAAATCTCGAAATCATTACGCACAGAAATGATGTTAATCATACGGCAATAAAAGATAAATAAGCTAAGTATAGTTGTTTAACTAATAGTTTTCAATCAATTAAGGTTGTTTATTTGTATTAAAGCTTTACATTAAGAAAGCTACCTTTATCCGGTAGCTTTTTTATTTATCATTGACCTAAGACTAATTTATAGTTTTTAGTTTGCCTAAAGTCTTTGAATATTTCTTCAGACTTTTTCATGAGTAACTCATATTGTTTGGCTCCGTGACTGATGCGTTTTACGCCCAACTTTCCTAACGTCTCATAATCGGGTAACTCGGGAGTAGCAAAAACATTGAGTGGTAAATCAACCTGATTTACAAACGCCTGAATATCAGATTCTTTTTCTATCAAAGGTACAAAAACACCATCTGCACCAGCGGCTTTATAAAGTAAAGCTCTGCTTATTGATTCGTTAAGGCTATCTGGATGTTTGGTTGTATAGGTGTCTATTCTGGCGTTTATAAAAATAGTGGTAGCTGCTTTGATTGCTTTGATCTTATCAGCAAGTAGGGAAGAGGCACCCAAAATGCGTTTGCCGTCTTTGACAATGCCGTCTTCCAGATTAATACCTACTATTCCGATATCTGTAAGTTGTTTTGCGTAATCAACTACCTCGTCAATATTATCTGAATAGCCGGCTTCAAAATCAACCGATACAGGAATTTTAGCCACTTTCATAATATGTTTGACTACAAAAAACAATTGGTCAAAACTGATGTTTTCGCCGTCTTCATATCCTAAAGCGTTGGCCATAGCATGGCTTGATGAGCCCAAAGCTGTATATCCGGCTTCTTCTGCCAGCCTGGCTGTATGGGCATCCCATATATTGGCTAATAATAGTGGCGTATTGTTTTGGTGAAGTGACTTAAAAGTGTTAAATGTATTCATAATATGTGTTTTTTAAATTGAACCTCAGAAAGATAGTGAAAATAACTCGTACTATATTACATAATTTCAATAAATCTATGTTTTAGCAATGTTAAAATACTTATGGAAAAATTACTTTCTTTATTTACTCTCCTTTTCTTGTTTTTAGCCAATAAGCTATATATAAAAAGAAAGCCAAAACAAACAGCACAGCTACACAAGCTATAGCCGGCTCGTGATAGGTTTCATAATCAAGCCAACGATTTGCCATTATTATGCTGATTGTTAGTATTAGTAACAGGCATATTATTGTTGATAAAATATATTTGGTGCTTTTTTTCATTATTCATATTCATTTATACCATAAAGGATTTCTTTCATCTTAGAGCCATTTATTTCAACCGGTCTGTAGGCGATATTAAATTTATCTATAGCCACATCAATGTCATTTTTAAGTTTTTCGTATTCCAGAGGAAGCTTTGTCTGACATTGTTGTTGGTTTTCATAACTGTTGAGTATGATTTTAAACTTTTCGTAAAACTTACCTCCTTGATCTATAAAACTGTTATATTGAGTGATAAACTGCAAAAGCCTATCTATAGGAAATTCAATATTGATATACATTTTGGTTTGTGCTCTCATTTTTTTGCGAATGGTTTCCCAATCGTCATTACTCCGACATTGCTCCAACGAAACCGAATAATCAATAGGTTGGGTATAATCACGAAAAAGAATTTCGATATCTTCTTT
>CAYPCZ010000055.1:0-16186 GCA_964409345.1 uncultured Flavobacterium sp.
AGGCGGAATATAGGATTTCGAACAAAAGATCCGGAGACGTTGTAACCTATCCCAGCCCCCGAACCCCCATCACCATTACAATAAACGCACTGGCCGACATCGAGACAGAAGATGACACCACTTTCTGTCTGGGTGAAACCCTGGAATTATCCAACCCCGATGCCGATGGGGTTTGGTCAAGTGAAAATGAGAGTATAGCAACAATCGATGAAGATGGGATCGTAACTGGAGTTTCAGGCGGTACAACCCATATTATATACACCAAATATTTTTTAAACGGTGACTGTTCTCTTGAAAAAGAAATAGAAATCACTATACAGCATTGCAGCACCCCAAGTAATGGTTTGTTGATAACCAATCCTCATATACGCCAGCGTACGAAAAATAATTAGTATATAATTTTTGTGATGAATTATCCTTGTTAGATTAAAAACCTTCTGTTTTTATATCAACTAATTTTCGATATGTAGTTTACGATAATAATCAACATGCTTTTATTCAGTTAACTTACTTCGTGTGGGCTACGAAATGCTATTCAAATTCCTGAATTCAGATAATGTATTGTTTTTATAATTAAAATTATAATTGGAGTTTTGCCGTGTCAAATTACCAGCATACTTTATCGTTAATTGAAGAGTTTTGTTGTCATTAAATCATTCTTTATAGAATTATTTTTGATAATATCAAGAGATAAGAAACAGGGCAGGAAATTAGAATATAAAATTAACTTAATTTTTAGATAACAGAAATTAAATGAAAACAAATGTTCATTACAGTAAAAAACAGAAAATTCTAAAGAATGTTTTATTTTCTTTGTTTTTTACTTTGGTGACATTTGTAATCCATGCTCAAGTGGGTATTGGTACGTTCGACCCCAGCTCTTCAGCCCAATTGCACATAGTTGCAGAGGATAGAGGTATTCTTATTCCTCAGGTTCCTTTAATCAACTCTACAGATATGATTACCATTTCAAACGGAAACGAAGAAAGTCTTTTAGTTTATAATATCAACACACAAAATGATGTTAGTCCGGGATACTATTATTGGAAGAATAACCGATGGAACAGGCTTGTTTCAAGTGGAGACGGTACAGGACATTTATCACTTTCTGATAATATACTTAACTATTCAAACCTTGACGGTACTTTTACTTCAATAGATCTCGGAAGTATTATTCTCGCTAACCAATCAATAACACAATTAATCGATAATGGTGACGGAACCATTACTTATATTGATGAGAATGAAATACAGACAACGATTAATTTGGCAGTAGGGACGGCAGGGTTATCTGCTTATGAAATAGCTGTTAACAATGGCTTTACAGGCACGGAAGAAGATTGGTTAGATTCCCTACAAGGTGCTACTGGAATTGATGGACAAGATGGTCTTTCTGCTTATGAAATAGCTGTTAACAATGGCTTTACAGGCACGGAAGAAGATTGGTTGATTTCTCTACAAGGTGTCGCCGGAATTGCCGGACAAGATGGTTCTGACGGAGTTGCTGGAATTGACGGATTATCTGCTTATGAAATAGCTGTTAACAATGGCTTTGTGGGTACAGAATCAGAATGGTTAAATTCTTTGCAGGGTTCAGATGCCAACGT
This sequence comes from uncultured Flavobacterium sp., assembly GCA_964409345.1. Classification (GTDB taxonomy): domain Bacteria; phylum Bacteroidota; class Bacteroidia; order Flavobacteriales; family Flavobacteriaceae; genus Flavobacterium. The sequence goes on from CAYPCZ010000055.1 coordinate 1,608, forward strand.
AACATTGATAGACGGAACAAATACTATAGTACAATCGACCACTTCAGAAGGTGCTACACAATGGCAGGTAAATGTAGCAACCGCAACGGGAACTACACTGGGAGTGGTGAAAGAAGCAGAAACTAACCCTACAGTAAACATTGACACAGAAGGAACACTTTCTGTAAATCTTGAAGCACTAAATGATATTAAACAAATAAGCGGAACCTATCAGGTGCAGTTGACCGATAATATTTTATTGGGTGATGCCAGTACGGCCGATGTAACAGTTTTATTACCCTCTGCAGAAGATAACAAAGGGAAAACATTTACTATCAAAAAACAAGATGCCAACGAAGACTACTTTGTGAACGTATATGGAAACATCAGTGGGCTTTCGCAGCTCTACACAGCTCTGCCTTATTCAGGTTGGGTATTGGTTTCTGACGGAACACAATGGAGAATAACAAATAAATTTTAAAACAGAATATTAACCACCAAAAACAGCAAAAATGAATTTCAAAACAAATAAACAAATCTTTAATCTAAATTTTATTACAATGAAAAAACTATTATTTTATTTTGTAATTGCATTTGCAATCCTGTCATCATCAGGTATGATGGCTCAGCAGGGCTTCGGAACCAACATGCCTGACAAGTCAGCCGCAGTGGACATCGTTTCGACAAAACGAGGGATGTTGATTCCCCGTATCGAATTGACAGCAACCAGCGTTGCTGCTCCGGTAACAACTCCGGCAACCTCATTATTGGTTTATAACACCAATACTGCAGGAGATGTAACTCCCGGTTTCTACTATTGGGATGGTGCTAAGTGGGTTCGCTTTATGGACACAGACAGCAATCATACCACAACTGTTGTTGGAGGACAAGGTATTATTGTAACACCGGACACTACAGACCCTAACAATACAGAATATACCGTAAGCGTTGATCCTGGAGCAAGTGATGAAATGGTGTTGGTAACGATTGAAAACCCTGATTGGGGTCAACCAGACGAACCACAGTTCATCACAGAATGGGTAGCTTATTCCGAGTTCATCGACGACCTCATTGGTGCAAGCAATGGTTTGACGTATAACGCTGCTACCAATGAAATTGAATTGGGAGGAGCTTTGACAAGAGACACCACAATTGACACCGACGAACACGATTTGACTTTTAACGTTGGAAATGGTACAGAAGGTTCCGTTATTTTTGACGTTGCAGCAAACGGTACTCTCCATTTTGATGTTGATGCAGATGGTGTGATACAAATAACCGGAGATGGCGTTGCGGCATTAGATATGGATGTTGATGATATGACAGATGTTACAGTTGCTGTTATGTCGTCATCCGGTGTTTTGCAAAAAATTCCTTTGGAAGACCTTTTGGCTCAAACAACCTACACAGCTGATAGCGGTCTTACCATGACAGGCAACAATGTTCAGTTAGGTGGCGATTTGACTCAAGCCACTACAATTACTACAGATGGAAATACGTTTGAGATTGCTACTGATGGTACTGGGACACTTGCCATTACGGGTCTTGAAGCAGCTACTGCAGCAAATACTATTGTAGTTGCTGATGCAACAACAGGCGTATTGCGCACTGTGAAAAGATCAATTTCAGAAGCAACTACTGCCACTTTGAACGTTGCTAATATCACTGATTACAGTCCGTATGTACAGGAAGTTAATGTTGCAACTACATTAGCTGCTGCTGATATCGATGTTGTTCTTCCAGCTGCTTCTGTAGAAAATAGAGGTCAGGTGGTGAATATCAGAATCACAAATGGAGATGATTCACACGATGGTTATCTTAACATTAAAGTAGGTACCAATATACTTACTTGGGGTGCTATGCCATACCAAGGTTGGATTGTAAAGTCTGACGGTGATGAATGGGTAGTTGTAGGTCGTAACTAATTAATTACCCCAGTTTTAGTAATAAACTCTTTTTAGAAGCTTACAACCCGATCGAATTAACTGGTCGGGTCAAAGCAACACCTGAATTTGCCGATATATTTAATATTACTATATATCAGTATAACGCATACTTATATTGTTTTTACCCCACACATGAAAAAATCTCTTATAGGATACTCTACATTTATTTTATTTCTTGTTTTTGGGAGCATAAGAACCTATTCACAACAAGGGTTTGGAACCAATACGCCTAATCAGGCGTCGGTAATCGAAATGGAGTCAGCTTCTAAAGGAGTTTTGATACCACGTGTTGAGCTAATAAATTTAACAGATTTTGAGCCTATAAAAGGTCTGAGTACTAATGCTCAGTTTACAGCTAACTCTTTGCTGGTGTATAACACAGCTACGGCAGGAACAGCACCCAGCAATGTAACTCCCGGATTCTATTATTGGTTACAACCCAATGCCGAAACTCCCGGAAAATGGGTGCGAATAGCAGACACCCAGAGTACCAGTCATAATGTTGACGCAGATAATGGCTTGACTAAAATAGATGATAGTATTCAGCTTGGGGGAGAACTGATAGAGCCAACAGCTATTGTTGCCGATGATACCAATACTCTTGCTATTGATGGATTACAAACAGGCACCGCAGCAGATAATATGGTTGTAGCAGACCCAGCAACGGGAGTATTGAAACAGGTAAAACAATCCCCTCGTTTTTTTTATATGCCGGCTGTGATTTTTGATACCTCTACACCAGGAACTTATACCCGGGATTTGTATCAGGAATACAAGAAACAGTTTGAAGGAACAAATGTCTATATTACAGGGGAGAATAATAATAATCCTGTTGGGGCAAACCCGATACAATATACAGGAGGCTTAATAGGAAGTGCCGGTGCTCCTGCACAAATTACGGTTTATACTTCAGACGAGTTGTATTATTATATTACGTATTATGACCAAGAAGTGTTTAGCGGTTTGAGCATTGATGAAGACGGTTTATTAACCTATAATATTGTTAGCAATGCTACAGATGTTTCTTATATGAACATCGTATTTGTAGTAAAAGAATAAATCATAGATTGATAAGGCTTTTAGAATACAGGACTCAAAAGATTCTAAACTTTGACGGAGTTCAAAACTCCGTCAAAGTTTAAAATAGAAATTTGTGATTGATATGACAACATTAAAAAAATATTTCTTATTTGTGATTTTAGGCTGTTTCGGTTGGGCTTATGCACAACCCGGGCAAACTATTAACCAAGGGATCTTGTATGTCGCTCCGGGAACATTGATGACAAATATGTCTGATTTTAACAACACCCAGACCGGAGAATATAAAAACGACGGTGAGGTGCTTTTAAGAGGAAACTTCAATAATGATGGGATAACCACTTTTAATCAGCAACATCAAGGCTATACCCGTTTTGAAGGCTTTGATAGTCAAGATATCACAGGAAGTATTCCAGCAGATTTCTATGATGTGCTTTTTAGCAATCAAAATCCTCAACCAGCGTTTCGTTTGTCTGGAGATATGGGAGTATCTGGTAACGCAGATTTTATGTATGGCATCGTAAACAATGATGATTATGGAGGCATTATTGTTTTCGAAGAGGGTGCCACACACACCAACGTAGATCACGGCAGCCACGTAGATGGTTATGTTCAGAAAAACGGAGCTGAAGACTTTCGTTATCCGATAGGAGACAGTCATTATTATCGTTTTGCAGCGATTTCACCACCAGGCAATAGCCATCAAGTTTTCACCGGGAAGTATTTTTACGAAAACTCAGATTTGTTCTATTCGCATGACAGTAGAACCGGAATCATTGAGTTAATTAACAATAAAGAGTATTGGACTATTACCAAAGATGCAGATGGCGAAGATGTGTTGGTGACACTCTCTTGGGACGAAAGCACCACCACACCCCAAGAGATTGTAGCGGCCCCTTATGAGGCGATTCATATTGTCCGTTGGGATCAAGCTCAAAAACTTTGGGTCAGCGAAGGGGGAGTGGCAGATATAGACAGCAGAACTGTGACCAGCACAGTGCAAGTTGACGGATATGGGGTTTTTACGCTGGCCAGAGTAAAGACAGATTTAATTCTACCAGATGATATTGTTATCTATAATGCTGTTACGCCTGATGATGATGGGATGAACGACTACTTTATTATTGATAATATCCAGCGTTATCCTAATAATAGAGTTAAGATTTATAATCGTTGGGGAGTGAAGCTTTTCGAAACGACAAATTATGATAGCAGCGGGAATGTTTTTAAAGGATTTTCAGAAGCCAGAGCTACCATAAACAGTACTTCGATGCTCCCGACCGGAACTTATTTTTATGAGGTAGAATATTATTATACTGGAGAAAATCCTCGTTGGATTAAGAAAGTGGGTTATCTACAATTAAATACAGATTAGTTTTTTATACTTTAATAATGATACGTTGGTTTTATTTCTTAAAATAAAAATTATAGGCCTACATAAATGCATTATAGTCATAAAATCAGAATAAATAAAAACATTATGCTAACAAAAATATATCGATTTATTGTACTGACCGGTTTTTTCTTAGTCGTCTTCTCGTCTTATGCTCAGCAAGACCCGCAATATACGCAGTATATGTATAATACGACTAATGTTAATCCTGCTTATGCCGGATCAAGAGATGCGTTGAGCATCTTCGGGATGTACCGTACTCAGTGGGTGGGTTTAGAAGGTGCACCAGATACTGGATCCTTTTCGGTTCATACACCTGTGGGAGAAAAAGTAGGATTGGGATTGGGTATCATAAATGATCGTATCGGAATTTCGGATGAAACAACGGTGTCGGTAGATTTTTCTTATACACTTAATTTATCTGATGATGGCAACTACAAATTGGCATTAGGGCTAAAAGGAGCAGCCCATTTGCTCAACATAGATTATTCCAGACTAAATTGGCACAACCCTAACGACCCCATAAACAATAATATTAATAATCGGTTTTCTCCTAATGTCGGGGCAGGAGCCTACCTATATTCAGATAAGTTTTATATAGGCTTGTCGGTGCCTAATATTTTAGAAACCCAACATTATGATGATAATGATGTGGAGTCTTTAGCAAGAGAGCGTTTCCATAGTTATCTGATTACGGGTTATGTTTTTGATCTGGCACAAGATATTAAACTTAAACCCGCCATTTTGGCTAAAGCTGTGGAGGGAGCTCCGTTACAAATAGACATCACAGGTAATATTATGTTTAACGAAAAATTTGTCTTGGGGGTTGCTTGGCGATGGGATGCTGCTCTGAGCGGTTTGGCAGGGTTTCAAGTTAATGACAATTGGTTTATCGGTTACGCCTATGATGCAGAGACTACTAAACTTGCTAATTATAATTCGGGTTCGCATGAAATATTTCTCAGGTATGAATTTTTCAACAGATCAACACGTATGGTTTCGCCAAGGTTCTTCTAACTCATAAAATAAATCTGATGAAAAAAATAATATATATATCAAGTTTGTTATTAACAGGATTGCTTTCAGTTAATGCACAACAAGCACGAATCAAAAAAGCAGACACACAGTATGACAATTACCAATATATTGATGCTATAGCTACCTTCGAAAATGTTGCTAACAGAGGATACAAAACTCCACAGATGATGCAAAGTTTGGGTAATGCCTATTACTTTAATGCTCAATATATAGAGGCTGCTAAATGGTATGCCGAGCTTTTTGAACTTCAACCTACTCCCGATAATCCTGAATATTACATGAGGTATTCACTCACATTAAAGTCTATCGAAGAGTATGATAAAGCCAATAAATATTTAGAAAAATATTATCAGGTAAGAGGCGAGGTAATGCCCCAAACAAAGAATTACTTGGAGGTTATCGAAGAGAACTCAGGCAGATTCGAAGTGGAAAACGCAGAAATTATCAATTCAGAATTCTCTGATTATGGAGCCACCTTGCATAACGGAGAGCTTATTTTTACTTCAACACGCAGAGCAGGTAAGTTTCTTCCCCGCAGTCATAGCTGGAATAATCAACCGCACTCGGTGTTGTATGCTGCCCAGATAGATGATAATCAGAATTTGGAAGAGCCCACTCTTTTTTCGTCAAATTTAGATTCTAAGTTTGATGAGGCTACTCCTGTTTTTACCAATGACGGAACTACAGTTTATTTTACGCGCACCAATTACCTAAAAAAACGTGGGTATAATCAGGACCGAATAACCTTATTAAAAATTTATCAAGCCAAACTCATAGATGACCAATGGTCAGAAATTAAAGAATTACCTTTTAATAGCGATAATTATAGTGTAGCACACCCAGCTTTGTCGGCTGACAACCAAACACTATATTTTGCTTCTGATATGCCGGGTGGTTTTGGTGATGCTGATATTTGGAAGGTGAGCATCAAAGAAGATGGTACTTTTGGAGAACCTATTAACTTAGGAGCTACAGTAAACACAGCTGGCAGAGAGAGTTTTCCGTTTGTTTCATCCGAAAGCGAATTATATTATGCTTCAACAGGCAAATTAGGTTTAGGGGGGATGGATGTATTTATGGCAAGAATTACAACCGAAGGCAACTATGAAGAAGCTATTAATGTGGGTAAACCTATTAATAGCCCTATGGATGATTTCGGCTTTTATATCAATGCTAACCGAAAAGGATTCTTCTCTTCTAACAGAGAAGGGGGCAGAGGTGATGACGATATTTATAAGTTTACTGAGCATAGAGAGCTGGTTTGCCAGCAATTGATAACCGGAATAGTTACAGATATCAATACTAAGGAGCCTTTGGCGGAGGTTGCAGTTGAATTGTATGATGAAAGCCAAAACTTAATTGCTACTACCTTCTCCGATCAAGACGGGAAATATAGCTTTGATAAAACTATTACTCTTTGTAACAAATCATACAGAATACGAGCCGAAAAAGAAAATTATTCGATAGAGGAAGAGTTTATAAAAACTCCAAAAGAACCGGGCGAATCGCAGGTGGTAATTGGTCCTCGAAAAGTAAAAGAAGATTTTGTGATAGGACAAACTCTTAACGAGATCCTCGACATCTCAATAATTCATTTTGATTTAAATAAATGGAATATCCGTCCGGATGCAGAAATAGAAATTGCTAAGGTCCTTCAAATAATGGAAGACTACCCTAAAATGAAAATTGAGATAGGCTCTCACACAGACAGCCGTGCCAGTCACGCTTATAACGAAAAATTGTCAGAACGACGAGCTCAATCAACTCGTAAATGGTTAATTGAAAAAGGAATATCTCCTAATCGAATTACAGCCAAAGGGTATGGAGAAACACAATTGGTGAACGAATGTGTAGATGGAGTGATTTGTACAGAAGAGCAGCATCAGATGAATAGGCGTTCGATATTTATAATTACTTCGATGGGAGATGAATCACCTTAAGAGATTCGTTTATGTCAGTGTTTTCCAACAACAATATCAAACCACTTCTCTAATAAAAGCTTGATTTTATAGGCAATACTCATTAAAATTGTTATTTTTGGAAATTGTAACAACTTAACCTATACCCTATGAAAAAATCGTTTTTTTTATTAGGATTTGTTTTCTCATTTGTTGGAATCTATGCTCAGCAAACACAAATCAAAACAGACAAGAGTGGTGTCCGTTATGAGGTGGTCGAAAACGATCCTTCCCAGACCAGAATTTATACGCTGGATAACGGGCTAAAGATTTATCTATCTCAAATTCAAGATGAGCCAAGAATACAAACTCATATTGCTGTAAGAACAGGCTCAAACAACGACCCCGAAGACAATACGGGGCTGGCTCACTACTTAGAGCATATGCTCTTTAAAGGAACCTCCAAAATAGGAACCTCTGACTGGGAAAAAGAAAAAGTAATACTCAAACAAATTTCTGATCTATATGAAGCCCATAAGTTAGAGACTGATTCAGATAAAAAAACAGCAATTTATAAACAAATAGATGAGTTGTCATATGAGGCTTCAAAATTTTCCGTTCCTAACGAATATGACAAACTGATTTCGTCGATAGGAGCGAGCGGAACTAACGCTCACACATGGTATGACGAAACGATTTATCATAATAACATCCCTTCGAACGAGCTAGAAAGATGGTTGGTCATAGAAGCAGAGCGTTTTTCAGAGCTGGTGTTACGGTTATTTCACACCGAATTAGAAACGGTTTATGAAGAGTTCAACAGAGCTCAGGACAATGATAGCCGACTGGTAAGTTACGCAATGGCTGAAGCACTTTTTCCGGATAGTCATTACGGAACTCAAACAACCTTGGGAAGTTCAGAACACCTAAAAAACCCTTCGATGGAAGCTATTCATCACTACTTTGATGAGTATTATGTGGCTAATAATATGGCTATTATATTGGTAGGAGATTTTGAGTTTGAAAATGCCTATGCTCTAATAAAAAAGCATTTTGGCAATTATCAGAAAAAAGCTGAACCTACACGCTATATAGCTCACGAAAAACCACTCACTCAGATTAAAGAAAGAGAAGTTTTTAGTCCTTCGTCAGAGAGTATGTTGATGGCTTTTAGAGTGGGCGGGGCAAACTCTGAAGATGCTAAGTATATACAGATCATTGATATGATTTTGAGCAACGGAACAGCTGGTCTTATTGATTTGAATGTACGTCAGAGACAAGCTACTCAAAGAGCGAGCTCTTATACTTGGTTGCTCAAAGACTACGGAGCTCATTATTTTAGCGGTACGCCCAAACAAGGGCAAACCCTCGAAGAGGTGAGAGATATTTTGTTGGCTCAAATCGAGAAAGTTAAAAAAGGAGAGTTTGATCAGTGGTTAATTGAAGCGGTAGTAAACGATCTGAAAAAACAAAGATTACAACGGTGGGAAAGCCCAAGAGGTTTGGCAAGAGAAATCTATGGCTCAATAATCAATGAGCTAACATGGGAAGAGGTAGTGAAGCAATTAGACGAAATGTCACAAGTAACTAAACAAGAAATTGTCGATTTTGCTAATAAGCATTACAGAGATAATTATGTTATTGTTTATAAAAGACAAGGTGAAAACAAAAACCTGATCCGCGTAGAAAACCCGGGAATTACTCCTATTGTAATCAACAGAGAGGCCGAATCTGATTTTTATAAAGAGTTCCAAAAGATTCAACCAGTGGCTATTCAGCCGGTATTCGTGGATTTTGACAAACAAATCAAAACAGAAAAATTTAAAAAGGCTAAGCTTTCGTTTATCGAAAATAAAACCAATGATATTTCTTCTTTATATTATATTACCGAAGTAGGTTCAGACCACGATAAAAAACTCTCTTTGGCCATTAATTATCTTTATTTTTTGGGTACCTCAAAGTATTCTGCAGAAGAAATCAAAAAAGAATTTTATCGATTAGGAATCAATTACGGAGTAGGAGCAGGAGCAGAGCGTACGTTTGTTTATTTAACAGGTTTACAACAAAATTTAGACCAAGGAATTGCCCTATTTGAGCATTTAATCAAAGATGCCAAAGCAAATCAAAAATCCTATGAGGATTATGTAGATAAAATTCTTAAAGACCGAGCTAACGCCAAAACTCAAAAAGGCGGCATTCAGGCGGCTCTAAATCAGTATGTAATGTTTGGTGAAAACAGCAGATTCAGAGATATTATTGCAGAAGAAGAATTAAAAGCAATCAACCCTGAAGAATTGGTAAAGATAATTGGTGATTTTCTAAATTATGACCATCAATTTTTCTATTACGGAAATGATTTAGCTTCGACCAAAAAATCACTTTCTAAGCACCATAATTTTGGGAAAGGTCAAAAAGTTCCGAACAAAACGGAATATCCGCAACCTATGACAGACGGCAAAGTGTTTTTTGCTCCGTATGATATGGTACAGGCAGAAATTAGCTTTAGATCCAGAGAAGGCAAGTTCGACAAAAATTTATTGACATCTTCGGGTTTGTTTAACGAGTATTTCGGTTCCGGACTCTCTTCGATTGTTTTTCAGGAAATCCGTGAAAGTAAGTCATTAGCTTATTCTGCCTATGCTGCTTATTCGAATTCGTCTCAAAAAGACAAACATAATTATTTGATAGCTTATGTAGGTACTCAGGCAAACAAACTACCCGAAGCCGTAGATGCTATGATGGAACTGATGAATAATATGCCAAAAGCACAAAATCAGTTTAACAGCTCAAAAGAAGCGGCTTTAAAAAGAATTGCTACACAACGTTATACTAAATCAAGTGTGTTCTTCTATTGGTTAGCACTTCAAGATAGAGGTATTGATTATGATATAAATCGAGATGTTTATCAGCAAACCCAACAAATAACTTTAGCTGAGTTAGAAACTTTCTTTAACCAAAATGTCAAAGGCAAAAAATTCAATGTAGGGCTAATCGGTAAAAAAGAAAATTTAGACTGGGAAGCTGTGCGAAAATTAGGTGAAGTAAAAGAACTTACCCTCGAAGAACTTTTTGGGTATTAGTGTAGTTTTAAACTAATATCAAACAAAATAAAAGCTATCTAAAAAAGTCTAACCTAAAATCGGTTACTTTTTTAGATAGCTTTTTTTAATATCTAAGCAAAATAATATCTTTAATAGGCGATGAATATTTATAAAGTTAACCGAAATCTGATTTTTAGAAATCTAAATAGAATGAACTTTCAAATAAACTTTTTATCTTTATTCAAAATTAAAACAATGAAAAAAGTAAGTATATTTTTAGTGGCTCTGATGGGTGGTTTGTTTATCAGTTGCAATAGCGATGATAATAATAGGGTTCCTCAAGAATTAAGAGCAAATGATTTTGTTTGGAAAGGACTAAATGTTTATTATTTATGGCAGCAAGAGGTAGAGAATCTGGCAGATAACAGATTTGCCAACCAAGAGCAATTAAATAGCTTTTTAAGAGGATATGCTAATCCGACAGATTTATTTAATTCGCTACTTTACCAAAAAGGAGTGGTCGATAGGTTTAGTGTGATTTATGATGATTATACAGTTTTAGAGCAAATACTTACAGGAAATAATAAAAATAACGGAGTGGATTTTGGCTTATTCCGAAAATCTACAAGCTCAGACCAGGTCATAGGTTGGGTGCGCTATCTTTTACCTAATTCTGATGCTTCAGGCAAAAATATTCATAGGGGGGATTTATTTTATGCAGTCAATGGAGTTACTCTGACCCTTCAAAATTATCAACAATTATTGAATAGCAATGATAGTTATACCCTTCATTTGGCAGATTATGATAATGGCAACTATACGCCCAACGGACAGACAGTAAGCCTCACCAAATATGAATATTCTGAAAACCCGGTGTATTATACCAATGTGTATGAAATAAATTCGCATAAAATAGGTTATTTGGTTTACAATGGTTTCTACGGAGCTTATGATGCTCAGCTCAATAATACCTTTGCTGATTTTCAAGCCCACGGTATAACCGACTTGATATTAGACTTGCGATATAATTCAGGGGGCTTAGTCTCATCTGCTACCCATTTGGCAAGTATGATAACCGGGCAATTTACCGGAGAAATATTCGCCAGACAAGTATGGAATGAAAAAGTATATCAAAGTTTCGTACGAGCAGGTACAGAAGAGAAGCTAATTAATCATTTTTCGACCCAACTCACTAACGGAAATCAAATCAATCATCTTAATCTCAATCGGGTGTATGTCCTAACAACTTCTGGAACGGCCTCGGCAAGCGAATTAGTAATAAACGGCCTTGCCCCTCATATCAATGTGATTCAGATAGGAGGAACAACCACAGGAAAGAATGTTGGCTCAGTTACGGTATATGACTCACCTGACTTTAGCTCGAAGAACAAAAATCCTGACCATAAATATGCTATGCAACCCTTGACGTTTAAAATCGTAAACAGTACAGGTTTCGGAGAGTATCAATCGGGTTTAGAAGCAGATGTTACAGTTGCTGAAAATTTAGCTGATATGAAACCGCTCGGAGACACCGACGAGATTTTTTTGGCAACAGCCATAGCTCAAATCACAGGAACAGCCCTTCCTCGTCCGGAGCACCAACTAATTGAAGTAATTCCGGTTAGTGATTCTAAAAAGCTTGAGCCACTCAAAACAGAAATGTATATAGAAGAGATTCCCCAAGGAGCTTTTGATATAAGAAATTAGACTTTATAAAAATAATAGGTTCAAAATATAGGAACACCAAGCCACATTGTTTAAACGGTGTTTAATGTGAATCTTGTATCTTTAGCCTGTAAACCGTATTAAACCGCAATAGTTATGTCAAACGTAGGACTTATTATCGAAGAAAGAGCCGCAGATATTGGTAATTTTATGGTCGGGAGATTGCTTCCGTTCCGACAAAAACGTTCGGTCGGACCATTTGTTTTTATAGATCATATGGGACCGGCACAACTCAAAGATTACCAAAAACTTGATGTAGATGTGCATCCGCATATTGGGCTCTCAACCCTTACTTATTTGTTTGAAGGAGCTATTATGCACAGAGACAGTATCGGTTCTGAAATTGAAATTCAACCCGGAGCGGTCAACTGGATGACAGCAGGAAAAGGAGTTACGCATTCTGAACGCACGCCAGAATATCTCCGCACTACAGACAAATCGCTTCACGGTTTGCAAATTTGGGTGGCTTTGCCCAAAGAGCTCGAAGAAACAAATCCTACTTTTAGTCATGTCGAGGCCAGCCAAATTCCAGTTTGGGAAGAAGATGATTATACTATTAAGCTGATTGCTGGTGAAGCTTTCGGGAAAAAATCACCAGTGCCGGTGCATAGCAATTTGTATTTTATAGAGATAAAATCAAAGAGAAAAACCGTCTTAACTATCGGAGATGATTTGTATGGTGAGAGTGCTTTGTATATTTTAGAAGGAGCTATAAAAGACGGCGGGCACACCTATGGAACTAAACAAATCCTAATTGCCAAAGACACCAAATTGTGTCATTTCGAAATGGAAGCCAACACAACAATCTATATTTTTGGAGGCGAACCATTCGAAGAACAACGATATATTTTCTGGAATTTTGTCAGCTCAAGCGTTGATAGAATCGAACAAGCAAAACAAGACTGGATACATCAACGCTTCCCTAAAGTAGCAGGAGAAACCAAAATGGTTCCGCTCCCCGAATATCTGATTGATAAAAAACCCAAATAATTTTATAGCATTTAGCTCCTCTATCTATCGAAAAAACTTAAATGAATTCTCTGGTATCGAAAACATTTTGTAATTTTGTTTGATATTTAATCTACACTATATTATAAAATGCAGCACATTATCGACCGCTTTAAAAGCTATGTAACCATAGATACAGAATCAGACCCGAATTCAGATACAACTCCGAGTACTGCCAAACAATGGGATTTAGCAAACAAATTAGTAGAAGAGCTCAAAGCCATCGGGCTAGAAGAGGTAACTATTGACAAGAACGCCTATATCATGGCTACCCTGCCGAGTAACGTAGATTATCCGGTACCGACTATTGGTTTTATTGCTCATTTTGATACAACGCCTGATTTTACCGGAGCAAACGTAAAGCCCCAAGTTATAGAGAATTATGATGGTAAAGATATTGTCTTGAACAAAGAACAAAATATTATTCTCTCACCAAGCTATTTCAAAGATTTACTTCAATACAAAGGACAAACGCTAATTACTACAGACGGGACAACACTTTTAGGAGCCGATGATAAAGCCGGAATTACCGAAATCGTAACCGCTATGGAACACCTGATTAATAACCCCGAGATTAAACACGGTAAAATAAGAATCGGGTTTACGCCCGATGAAGAAATAGGTCGTGGAGCGCATAAATTTGACGTAGAAAAATTTGGAGCAGAATGGGCATATACCATGGATGGAAGCCAGATAGGAGAGTTGGAGTATGAAAACTTTAACGCAGCTGGAGTAAAGATTACTGTTAAAGGAAAAAGTGTACATCCGGGTTATGCCAAAGGGAAAATGATTAATTCGGTTTTGATAGCCAATAAATTCATTTCAGAATTACCTAAAGACGAGGTTCCTGAAAAAACAAAAGGTTACGAAGGCTTTTTTCACGTAAGTCAAATTAACGGAAGTATCGAAAATACAGAAATCGAAATGATTATTCGAGATCATAACAAACGTAAGTTTGAAGAGCGTAAAAAAGAGGTGGTGCAAATTGTGAAGAAAATCAACAAGAAGTATGCTTCTAAGTTGGGTGAAGATATCATCACAGCCGAAATAAAAGATCAATACTATAATATGAAAGAAAAGGTAAAACCTGTTTATCATATTGTAGAGTTGGCAGAAGAGGCAATGAAAGAATTAGGTATTAAGCCTATTATTAAACCTATCAGAGGCGGAACAGACGGCTCACAATTATCATATATGGGGCTTCCTTGCCCGAATATTTTTGCAGGAGGACACAATTTTCACGGAAAATATGAGTATGTTCCTGTCGAAAGTATGATAAAAGCTACCGAAGTTATTGTTAAAATAGCTGAGCTCACTGCCCAAAAACATAAAAAATAAAATCGAATAACGATTGAAATACATAGATTTAAGTAAAATCTAAAAAAGGAACAAAATTTATTTGTGAGATATAAATATATTTTGTTTCTTTGCACCCTGATTTTAGGATTAACGAATTAAAACTGAAGATAATGTCAAGAGTTTGTGAACTTACAGGCAAGAGAGCGATGGTAGG
>CAYPCZ010000056.1:0-16053 GCA_964409345.1 uncultured Flavobacterium sp.
ACACAAGCCAACGCTCAAAAAACCAAAAGAGCCATTTTTTGCCAACGCACTTTTAAGACGAAAAAATTTGGTACATTCAAAATCTTGACTATATTTGCCATATATTTGGCAAGTAAAAAATTAGCAAGTACGTAAAATGGCAACATTTGGAGAGTTTTTGAGAAACGAAAGAAAAAAGAAGGGATTAAACCAAAGCGAATTTGGACAACCGTTCAGTATCATTATGACTGATATTTCTAAAATAGAAACAGGAAAGAAAAAATTTCCCTTTACAAGCCTTGAAGCACTTGCGAAATTTTTAGGAAAAGATTATTTGGAGTTAAAAAACCTATACGTTGCTGACAAGTTGGTTGAAGAAGCTCATAAATACGAATGTTCTGATGCAGTTTTCACAGTTGCTGAAAGCCAATCAAAATATTTGAGAAATAAGAATGTAAAACAAGGCAAAATTAAATTCTAATGAACTACAAAAACTTCATACAGACATTAGGATTTGCACCTAAAGAAAATACTTCGGGAATTTTTCATAAAAAATACAATGGCTACGCCATTGAAATTGATTTTGAAAATTCAATTTTCAATTTCGGCAGCAAAATAAAAGGTGAAAGCAAAACCACTCAAAATTTTTCACAGGCTGAAAATTGGGTAGTTCTTGAATGTGTTGACAGACTTTTGGAAAAAGATTATCTACCTCAAAACATTGTTTTAGAAAAAACTTGGAGAACAGGACACGGTACAAGTGGACGATTAGATATTTTGGTAACTCGTGATGATGGTTCGGCTTACCTAATGATTGAATGTAAAACTTGGGGAGTAGAATTTGAAAAAGAATTTAAAAATTTAGAACGAAACGGAGGTCAACTTTTCACTTACTTCCAACAAGATAAAGATGCTGATATTTTAATGCTTTACGCTTCTCAACTTCAAGGAAACAATGTTGAGTTTAAAAACATCATTGTAAAAATTGAAGACGATTATCGACAAGCAGGAAATGTAAAAGACTTTTTTGAGCGTTGGAATAAATTACCTAAAACCAACGGTATTTTCGATAGTTGGGTAACACCTTATGAGTTTCAAAGTAAAGCTCTTACCAAAAACGATTTAAAGGTTTTAAAACAAGAAGACAGTAGTTTTATTTTTAATCGCTTTTTGGAAATATTAAGACATAATGTAGTTTCTGATAAGCCGAATGCTTTTAATAAAATATTTACGCTTTTCCTTTGCAAAATTGTTGATGAGAACAGAAATATTGATGAGGAATTACATTTTCAATGGATTGAAGGAAAAGATAACCATATTTCATTTCAAAAGAGATTGACAGACCTTTATAACAGAGGGATGCTTGAACTTTTAGAAAAGAAAGTTACAGATGTAAGCGATAGCGAATTTGACAAACAATTTTTACAAGTAGAAACGCAGTACAAAGACAAATTCAAAGAAATATTAACCGAAATTCGGCTTAAAAAAAATAATGAATTTGCAATAAAAGAGGTGTATGATGATGCTTCTTTTGAGGAAAATGCAAAAGTGGTAAAAGAAGTTGTTGAACTACTTCAAGTTTATCAAATACGATACAATTACCGCCAACAGTTCTTAAGTGACTTCTTTGAATTGCTTTTAACTACAGGCTTAAAACAAGAATCAGGACAGTTTTTTACGCCTGTTCCTATTGCTCGTTTCATCATTAAGAGTTTACCGTTTCAGGAAATAACAGCACAGAAAATAGAGCAAGGAAATAAAAATGATTTGTTGCCAACCATAATTGATTATGCAGCAGGAAGCGGACACTTCCTCACTGAATCAATGGAAGAAGTCCAAACTTACATTGACAGCTTAGACGAAAACAATTTTACACCTACAACCAAAAGAGCCATAAAAAAATGGAAAGAAGACCAATTTGATTGGGCTGAGGATTATGTTTATGGCATTGAAAAGGATTACCGATTAGTTAAAACAGCCAAAGTAAGTTGTTATTTACACGGTGATGGTTTGGCAAAAGTGATACACGGTGATGGTTTGGGAGATTTTGCAACTTCAAAAGAGTTTAAGGATTTGTTGAAAGAAACCGACAAAACCTATCCGCAAGACAATAAACAATTTGATGTAATCATTTCAAATCCGCCTTATTCCGTTTCTGCTTTTAAAGGTTTAATGGATGAAGAAAAAGCAAAGATTGGTTTTGATTTATATAAACGACTTACCGACCAAAGTTCTGAAATAGAGTGTTTGTTTATTGAGCGAACAAAACAATTATTGAAAGATGGCGGTGTGGCAGGTATAATTTTGCCAAGCAGTATTTTGAACAATACAGGCATTTATTCGCAAACCAGAGAAATTCTGTTTAAACATTTTGAAGTTTTAGGCATTGCCGAATTAGGTTCAAATACTTTTATGGCAACAGGAACCAACACCGTTACCTTGTTCCTAAGACGCAGAAACAATGCAGATGCGTACAATATAGAAGAAGCCATCAAAAAATGTTTTGTTAGTCTGCAAGATGTAACTATTAACGGAATTGAAAAACCGCTATCAAAATATGTAGCTCACGTTTGGGACACAATTTCTTTTGATGATTATAAATCACTCTTGCAGAAAACTCCTAACAAAAACATTGAGCAACACGAAATTTATACAGAATACACCAAAAAGATAAAAGCTAAAAATGAAACGGAATTGTGGAATACAATTCTAACCATTGAGCAAGATAAATTGCTGTATTTTATTTTGGCTTATCCTCAAAAATTGGTTTTGGTAAAAACAGGCGAAAAGAATGAAGAAAAACGCTTTTTAGGCTATGAATTTAGTAACCGTAGAGGAAGCGAAGGTATTCACGCTATACAAAGAAGCAAAAGCATAGACGAGTGTACCCAATTATATGATGCCGATAGCTTTACGAACCCCGAAAAAGCAAGTTTTTACATTTACAAGGCATTTTTAGGTGAGTATGATTTAGACCTATCTGAAAATTTACAACAAAACCTAAGCTATCACAACTTAGTGGATATGTTCACTTTTGACCGTGTGGATTTTGAAAAAAACATTTCGCTCTCTGCTAAAAAAAAAGTAAAAATTGAGAGTAAATGGGATTTAATTAAGTTTTCAGATGCCATTGAAGTTGAATATGGCAAAAGAATAGTTAAACAAAAAGAGCAAGGTTCTATTTATCCAGTTTATGGAGGAGGTAATGAAACTTTTAAATCAGATGAATACAATAGAACAGACCGATTTATTATTTCAAGATTTGGAATGTCTCCTGAATGTATAAGATTTGTAAAAGGAAAATTCTTTTTAAATGATTCAGGATTTACTGTGAAACCAAAACTCAATAATCTTGATGAAGCATATTTAAATCAATTTCTTTTCTCAAATCAACTTATGATTTATTACTGCGGAAGAGGTGTTGCTCAAAAAAATATTGATTTTGAAGCATTTAATTCTTTAAAAATCCCACTGCCACCACTCGACATTCAGAAAAAAATAGTTTCTGAAATTGAAGCATTGGAAAAGCAAGAGCAAAAGTCGATTGAGGAGGTTGAGAAACTTAGACAATCTGTAGGTAAAACAATCAATGATTCAAAGGCTACCTTAACAAAATTAGAAGACATTACCACAAAAATTGGAAGCGGTGCTACCCCAAAAGGTGGCGAAGGTTCTTATCAATCAAGTGGTATAAGTTTAATTAGAAGTCAAAATATTTATGACTACGGTATGATTGAGAAAGGACTTGCTTTTATTAGCGAAGAACAAGCCCGAAAACTCGACAACGTAACGGTAGAGAAAAATGATATTCTTTTCAATATTACAGGAGCTTCAATAGCAAGATGTTGTATAGTTGAGGACAAATACTTACCTGCAAGGGTAAATCAGCACGTTTCAATAATCAGAATAAATGACAAAGCACTTCCTAAATACGTTCACGCAATTTTAGTAAGTCCAGAATACAAAGAGAAACTATTGGAAATTGGTAATGGAGCAACTTCAAGACAAGCTATTACAAAATTACAATTGGAAGAATTTAAAATTCCTGTACCAATTATCGAAGAACAAAAAAAGATAGTTGCAGAAATAGAAAAGATAGAAACCAAAATAGATAAATTGGAAAAGCAGATAGCAGATATTCCAAAACAGAAGGAGAAAATCTTGAAGAATTATTTAGCCTAATACCAAAAAAAAAACAATTATGGGAGAATATTCAAAACGTGTCGGTGAAGTTGGTGAAAATGTTGTAGCTGACTTTTTAAAACTTATCGGTTGGGAAAATCCTTTAAGAAATGATGATATTGAAAGTCTTGATACCAATTTCAGAAAAAGAACGAATGGAATTGATGGATATTTTCATTACATCAACCCTATGGTGAGTGGCACAATTGAAAACATTATCTACTCTTCAAAATATAGCACCGACCCATATCCTATTTCTCAGTTGGTTACGCAATTTAAAGAGCGTTATCTCGAATTAGCTAAAGCGATTGAATCGTTTAAAAAATCTGAACTAAAACAGCGTACAATAAATCTTCACCAGAACATTGACACGCACTTTGACCGAGGCATTTTGTTTTGGCTAAACAATTCGACATTAGGTGAAAATGACTTAATTAGCCGATTATCGAGGATTGAATTGAATACAGGAGTTAATCATGATGGTATTTTATTGGTTGATAATAAGCGCATAGAGTTTATATACGATTCAATATGTTTTGCTCAATTAAAATATCGCTATTATGAAGTTGACTTTGTTTATTTCAATAACGGATTGAACAATGACGACAGAAATCCACGTAATGGTAAAATTATGCCTGTTCAATATATCAATTCAAGTATTCTACCGCTAAGAGCCTCAAAAGATAATGAAACAACTATCATTATAAATGCGATAGATAATTTTGATAGAGATGATTTAATGAAATATATGGGAATTGCAAAAAATATTGGTTGCAACGCACAAGGAGCAACATTGATTTGTTTCCCTGATTACTCAGAAACAGAACATCTGCCAACGGTAAACAATATAAAGCAAATATTCAATGATGCTTCTTTTACTTCGCAATTAGAAGTTGTCAATTACAATAATTCTATTTTACGTTAATGCTATGGAAAAATTAGAAGTAAATAAGCATATTCCTTTTGGAGCAACTCTTCAAGATGTTTTAAATCATCCATCATTATCTGACACAAAGCTAAAATACTTACTTCGACTAAGAGGAATTTATTTAGAAGATTCAAAGAATAATGACACATATCCAATTCTATTATCAACAATACTTTCTCCCACTGAATTTGAATACATCAAAGAAAACATTCGAGGAAAAGAATTAAATCAAAAAATTCTCACAAGACCTTTAGCTTGGCATAATACAGAAGACCTCATTAAAGTTGTTCCTGATAAAATTGACTTAAAAGAAATTATCAAAACAGCAGATTCGCGGCAAACTGTAATTTCACAAACCAATTTTGCAATGGTGGACGGAAATCCAAACAAAGTGAAAATGCAATTTAGGTGTCAGACAAACAACTATAATTCAGGTTGGTATAGGACGAAAAACGAATATGATGGTGAAATTGTGATAGAGAAAGTACAGGAGAATGATAAAGTGTACCTAAGAATGATATATACATCTCCAGAAACTCAAACAATTGCTGATTTAGGAGTAAAGCATTTAGTTAGTGAATTCAAAAATAAAAACTATACCAAACCAAATACGGAAGTTGAAAAAATTCTTTATAGTAATTTCACTAATGAAGAAAGGATTAAATTTTTCCTAAGTTTAACTGATAGTTCTGAAATTTTTGAATTTCAAAGAGCAACTGATTTGGACATTGCACCAGACAGAACAATAGAAATGCCTGTTGAAATTGCCAAATTAATGACAGGTAAGGTAAATACTCTGAAAATAAATGGGGAAACATTACACGAGCATTACCTTATTAAAGAAAGTGGAAATCATAAATATATTGAATTAGCTTCGGTCGAAGCACTTTATAACTTCTCTTATCACGCTGCTGAAGGGAACTGTGTGATTCAATTTGGTTTTAATGGATATTTCAAAAAGCGTCTTAGCAATATTGAATTTTCAATTGATGTATCAACTGTAAACCTTAAAGATGAATACAAGGGAGTTAATAAAGACAAGGTAAGATTATTCTTATTGCAAGAATTCGAAAAATTTAAAATGGAAAAATATAATTGGCTAAAATACCAATCACTTTCTAATCAATACACTCCATAAAATGAATAAAATAGATTTTACCCAAGTTGAAATTGATAAAATTATCACACATAAAGTAGGAAATAAATTAAGAGATGAAAAATATAGTCTTTCTCATGAAGAATCCATTTTAAAATCTGACACTAAAAACTATCTTTTAAAATACTTCTTTTCTCTTTTAAAAACAGAAGAACTCTATAGATTTACTCATGCAGTAAATATTGAGATGAATGAAGTATTTAAACTAACTAAGGATATATTTTCTCAACCTAACTCGTTTATTCAAAATTCTCAAGACATTACAAAATTGCTTTATGAACAGTCAATGCACCCAAAAATAAAGGAAGGACAACTAAATATTTCTCTATTCAATAATGTTGTAATCGAAGGTGAAGTTGTAAATGTTCTTGGTATTTTTAAATCTGAAACAATCTCTCCATTTATCCAAATGAAGAAACAAAAATCAAATTACAACATTGTACATGAAATTGGATTTGATTTAAAAAGCATGGATAAAGGGTGCTTGATTTTCAACACAGATAATGAAAGTGGTTTTAGAATCCTTATTATTGATAATTCAAGTAAATCAAATGAAGCCCAATATTGGAAAGACGATTTTCTAAATGTAAGTGTTGTCAAAAATGAATACCATCAAACAAATCAATTCTTAGGAATTACAAAACAATTTGTCACCAAACAATTAGGTGAAGAATTTGAACTCAGCAAAGCGGACAAAATAGACTTTCTTAACCGCTCTGTTGACTACTTTAAAAAGAACGAGACATTTGACAAAAACGAATTTGAAGAAGAAGTTTTTGGGGAAAGTAATGTAATTGAATCATTCCGAAAGTTTGACCAGACTTATAGACAAGAAAACGAAGTAGAACTATCAGACAATTTTGCTATATCAGAACAGGCAGTCAAAAAACAAGCTAGGGTTTTTAAAAGTGTCCTAAAACTTGACAAGAATTTCCATATCTACATTCACGGTAATAAAGAACTTATAGAACAGGGCATTGACGAAAATGGACGAAAATATTATAAAATATATTACGAGAATGAAGCATAAGCCAACGCACAAGCACACACATTTGCAAGCCGCTCAATGCCAACGCTCGAACCAAAGCTTGCAAAAGAGTGTGCTTCTTCCAACACTAAACAGACTGACAACCAAGACGAAAGAAGAACACCGAACCGATAACATCACCTATACGCAAGCAGGGGTTTCGTGCTTCGTAGGACAGGTAAGTAGTAAATTTAAAGTTCAGTTCTCCGTAGGAAGTTCAGTGGTAAAAATCCCTGCCTGCGTATAGCTGAGAACCGTTGTATGAAATCCTAAAACAAGCGTAAGAACAAAATTTAGCTGAATAAAAAAACATCAGCAGGCTCACGCACATTATGGCACATTGGCAAGTCGCATAAAGCCACAGCACAAAAGCCAACCTTGCCAAAGAGCCATAATTACGTCCCTTCAATACCTATTTAAAGAAAGAGAATATACATAATCTTTTTTGCTCGTGGTGTTAGTACACTACGAGCAAAAAAGAATTTTAAACAGTTGGATATGCAACAAAACTGCATATTGGGAAAACTTAACTTTTTTGCCTAAACAAAAATTAGTGCTTCAATTTAATCATTTGGAGTAAACAACAATTGATTACCTTGATAGTCTCCATTTTCGTCAGGCACTCCGTCAATTGCCATAATTAGGTAATTTTCGATTTCACCACTTTCCATTTCAAGACTAATAGCATCTCCTACCATCGGGGTGATGCCAGTAATTGGGATTTTGGCACATTTTTTACCTGACTGCTCAGGACATACTTGTACACTACCGTTAGGATGCCAAATGCGACCACCCTTACCATAAATCTGTACGTGTGGACCTGCATTTACGCTATTTGAGAAACCACATAAAAGTCCGAAAACTGAACAAAAAACTATTTTTTTCATTTTCTTAAAAATTTAAAAAACTTCTCACTTTGAAATTGGTAGAGAAACAAACCATTATTTGTAATAATTATTTTGGAGTTATCTATTCAACAGCATCAACCATAATATTTTTAAGGTAATAATATGCATTTTTATTGTCTATTGATGTTATTAGTTCGAGTTGGAAACGATTTGATTTATCAACCTTATTAATTGACATATATTTAATAAATTCCTTTTTTTGAATAGGGAAAGAATACAAATAGGTCTTCTTGAGCGTATGCTTGTTTATCAATTCAATTGTAACCTGCATACCTGTTTTATCGTGAATTGCAAAATACCAATAATCATCTGTTAAATTATCACCACATACTATATATTTGCCAAGTATATATTCGGAATAGCTTTGCAAATAATCCATTTTGGATTTATAGGAGTTGATATTATTTTTCTTTATGTTGGTTTTATCTTTAAATAAAGTAAAAACAGTATCCATTTTATTAATTCCCATAAACATATTTTGATGGGACAATATCTGAATGTCGCCCCACAATTGATTTACTATTAAAAATTTATCTTTATCCATAAAACCAAATACTCCCCCATATGCATATCCCAAATTCAATTTCTTATTAATGGGATTTAAGCTACCGAAATCGCCAATATGTTCACCGTTATTACCCACAATGGCAATTTGAGGTATCTCATCGTAAAATTCATCTAAAAAAGGATTTATATGTATGTCCTTCATCTCTTCTTCGCTAAATTCGGTTCCTACTGCGGGCCAACCTTTACTGATTTCTAATGACATTAATGTATCAGCAAAAGTTTGTAATCTTTGATGAGAATAGGCAAAAACAGAAGATGACGGGATAGTGATTTTTGATACGTCTTTCAAATTATTGTCTAAACTCTTTTCGATTAATACCGCTTTATTGTAATATGCAAATGACGTGTCTTTGTCTTCCTCATCATATCCCCAAGATATATTGGGAATAGAAGCAATAATCGTAACAGAAGAATCAGTAACAGACTTTACACCGAGATATATAACTCTTAACAAACCGCTTTTAATACTTTCTTTTATAAATGATTTAATTTTTGTAGAATCGTCATTCTCTAAATCAGAACCAATATAATATTCCTTAACTGTTGGTGATAATACTGTACAGTTATAATCATTTTTGTTAAATACATATACTTTATTGCTATAAGAATCGCCAAAAGCTATTTTGTTATCTGTAATTTTAACATTATTGGGACTTGTGATAGATTCTCCTTTAACTTTCAGAAGAGCTACTTTATCCCAATTAAATTCGCTTTTTTTTACTTTACTCTCTGTTTTGTTTGTTATAGAAACAGATTTTGGTTCTTTGCAAGGAATATTATTATCTTGACTTATCCATTCGTTTATTACGTTTTCAGAAATGGTAGTCATCAAAGGTTGTATTAATCTAAATTTTTTATCTTTTGCAGAAATTTTGTACAAATATGGAATATTTAATCCTGTTTTTTCGTAGTCAATAGTTTGCCTGAAATATCCGTTGGTATCTATTACTATCTTTTCAAAATAATCTATTTGTGGAATGGTATTAATAAATTGACCTGCAATAACAGTGTCGGCTACATCAAGAATAATATAAGGTTTTATTCCTCTATTTTTCAACATTTCTGTTGCCGTAAATATACCCCCCTCACATCTTGGGCAAGAATTGGGTTTTAAATGAAAAATATACAAAAAACCTGTTTTCGGAAAATCTGTTTTGTCATATATTTTCTCTATTGCACCACAAATAGGAAGCATATCGTGTGCGTGTTCAGATTGTGCAAACGCCCTATTGCAGCAAACGGAAATAATATATGAAAATAAGATAAGAAATAAAATTCTCATTGTGTTGAGTTTTAATTATTATTAAAACAAAATGTTCGGGTTAAGAAAGAATTATCTTGAAAGCCCGAACATTTTGTAACATCTTGTATTTAATGCCGTACTATTCCACAGGCAAAAATACAATTTGACTTCCTTGATAATTGCCTTCCAAATCAGGCATTCCATTAATTTCAGCAATCTGAAAAAGGTTTTCTGTACCGTCAACAAATTCTACCGTTACTATATCTCCTGGAGAAACAGGGCTAAAATGATTGACTTTGGCACATTTCTTTTTGCCCTCTTCTGGGCAAATTTGATTTGTTCCATCAGGATGCGCAATTACACCGCCTTTCCCATAAATTTTAGTTGATGCGGCATTAGATGTCAATGGCGATAATAAACCTCCAATACAAATTGCAAAAGCAATTTTTTTTAAAATAGTCATAATATAAAAATTATTATTATCCTTTTAAAATTAGGCAGGAGTACACAAGCCTTAATTATTTTCGATTTGAATCAATTTTAATACATCAAAGGTAAAAAGAATCCAAATATTAATTGTTATTGTTTAGTTAAAGTGGAATATTATTGCGAAAACGCTATCAGATTTGATGTAAATGCGCCTAACTTCAAACAAGGTGTGGGTAGAATTTAATATGCATAATAAAACATAAACTATTAACATTCATTCAATTATGAAAAAAACAATTTAGAAACAGACAAAAAGTGGTGTTTAACACCAACAGATTCTTTGCATAAACCAAACAGGCACATTTTGCATTTTAGCACACACACAAACTCTCTGAAAAATGCAAAAAGAGCCTGCCCTCACAATCCTCAACTTACCAACATCTATTGAGCAACAAAGCGAGAAACAAAAAAGGACTTCATACAACAAGCGGTTTTATGAAAGAGCGGAGTTACGGCTAAGTTGAACGTTTCGGCTTCGTTTGTCGCAAAAACCGTTTGGTTTTTGCTTTTTTTTCTTAATTTAGCAAAAAACAAAACGGTTTTGCTTGCGTTCGTGCTAAAATGAAAGTTACGGCTTTCTTTTCCGCTCCTTCATAAAGCCGCCGAACCGTTAGCGGCAAGCATAGACGACATCGCACAATAGGACACGATAATGAACAAAAGAATTTCGAAAATAGAGAATGACGTGCAAGACATAAATTCTGTTGCTTGGAAAAAACTATGCGACTATGTTGACAAGGTAGCAGCAGAAAACCGTGACGAATTTTCACCCTTAGAAGTACTTGGACAAGAGTTGTTTGCTCAAATTCATACTTTACCTGAGACAATCTCAAAACTGACGAAGGTTAAAAAAGTTTGGCTTTATGGTAGTAAACTGAAACGTATTCCACCAGAAATTGGACAAATGGAAGCTCTTGAATATTTTGACCCTTACACTTCATACGACTTACATTGGTTTCCGTACGAAATTACAAAGTGCAAAAATCTAAAAGACAGTAGAGTAAGTACAAGAGCCTTGTATGGAAATTGGAAAAACAGAATGGGTTTTCCTCGTTTAACCCATAATCCAGTTCGGTATTCAGGCGACACTTTAAATTGTAGCGTTTGTGGTAAGACTATGACTTACGAGCAAACAAATCAGCTTTGGATTTCTTTAAATGTAGGCACAGATGTTTTACCTCTTTTGACAAATCTCTGTTCAAAGGAATGTGAAGGCAAATTGCCAACACCACCAAAAGACTATGTTCAATTTGCACATAAAGGTGGCGCAGACTTGGAACAACCGCTTAACGAAGACGAACGATTTGAATTAGAAATGAAAAGTTATGATGACAGTCAAAGTGAAACAACAATAGTTACCACACAAACTGACAATAATAACAAACCATTGGACAAACCAACTGACAGGAAAGAATTTCCATTACTGAAACTTATTAGAAAAATATGGGAACGATAAAAATGCCAGCCGCTAACAGCCGTTTTGCAAAAGCGGGGGTTTCGTGCTTCTATGAAAGTGAAGTGCTAAATTCAAGCTTTGTGCTTCTAATGAAGTTTAGTGCTGAAAATCCCCGCCTTCGCAAAGCGGCAAACCGTTATGGGCAATACTATTGAAACACTTGTCTTTAATCAAAGGCAGTTATAAATGTTGGAATTTTACTAAATTAAATAGTAAATAAGGGCTATTTTGTTACCTTTGCAAAATGTTTTATAGAAGGAAAGTCATATTAGCATTATTGCAATTATTCGATAGACAAATAGATAAAATTAGTCTTCAGAAGTTGTTATTTTTGTTTACTAAAGGACAAAAAAAAGCAGAATATGATTTTATCCCCTATCATTATGGGTGTTATTCGTATTCCGCAAATGCAGATTTGACTGCAATGGTCAAAAAAGGAATACTGAGCGAAACACAAAGCCATTTTACAAGCAATGAAACAACGAACTATTTTAACTTATTGAAAGCTGACGATAAAAAGTTGATGTTGTACGTGAAAGACCAATATGGAAAGATGAATGCTGATGCATTGATGAAGCACACTTATTTAAATTTTCCATATACAGCTATAAATAGTTTAAAAGCACAAGATATTTTAACTTCACAACAACTTGAAAAAGTAAATAATAGTCGCCCAAAAAGTGATAAAACAATTTTGTTTACTATTGGCTACGAGGGTATTTCGTTGGAAGAATATTTAAACCGTTTGCTTAAAAATGATGTCAAAGTTTTAGTTGATGTTCGCAATAATCCGTTAAGTATGAAATACGGATTTAGCAAAAATCAATTACAACGCTATTGCAATAGTTTGGGAATTGAATACGTGCATTATCCAGAAGTTGGCATACAATCCGAACAACGACAAGAACTGAATACGCAAGCCGATTACGATAAATTATTTTCTCTTTATTGCGAAAACAACTTAACGAAAACAACATCTTCGCAAGAGAAAATTTTAAATTTGTTGAAAGAAAAACAACGTATCGCTTTAACTTGTTTTGAGGCGAACATTTGCCAATGCCATCGTAAACATTTAGCCGAAGCCATTGAGAACTTGCCTGATTTTGAATACCAAGTAAGACATATTTAAAATGGCAAAGACAAAAGTATTAATCACTGTTGTAACCTATCCATTACCATCACGAAGTTATGATGAATTGGTTTGTACAGCAGGAATTTTAGAAACAGGAGAATGGATTAGAATTTATCCAGTTCCACTAAAATTTTTGACGGGATTACGTAAAGATGGAAAAATGGTATCTTTCAAATATAATTGGATAGAATTAGATTTGAATAAACGCAATGATGATTTCCGTCCAGAAAGTCATTCGCCTATAAACTACGATTTTAAAGATATTGAACTATTTGGAAAAATAGACACCCAAAATAATTGGGCAGAAAGAAAGAAATACTGCACAGCTAAAGTTTATACAAATCTCACGCAACTTATTGAAAACTCGAAAGCACCCACAAACGTTTCTTTGGCGACATTTAAACCGACAAGAATTCTTGAATTTATAATTGAAGCAGAAGAAAATCGGGAATGGAAAGACGAATGGAAAGATTTGCGTAAGCAAGGAGATTTATTTGAACAAGACAGAAGCCCAGAAATCACAATTCCTAAATTACCATATAAGTTTTACTATCGTTTTGAAGATGACGAGGGAAGAATAAGCCGTTTAATGATTGAAGATTGGGAAATCGGAGCTTTATATTGGAATTGTCTTAAATCTACAGAAGGAAACGAAGCAGAAGCATTAAAAAAAGTTCGTGAACAATACGAGAAAAATTTTATTCAAAATAAAGACCTTTATTTTTTTCTTGGAACAACAAGAGAATGGCATATGCGTAGAGCAAAAAATCCCTTTGTCATCATTGGAGTTTTCTATCCCAAAAAAGAAACTCAAACTTCTTTATTTTAAAAGGAGATAATAAGAAGTACTGCCCATAACACGGTGTTGCCAAAAGCGGGGCTAAAGTGCTAAATTCAAAGTTTGTGCCTCTATTCCGCCAAAAACGAATTTTATTCGTTTTTTATCTTTAAATTTAACTCATAATAATTCGTTTTGGCTTGCCTCGGTGTAAAATCGAAACTTTCGGCTTCAATTCCCCCGCCTTCGGCAATACCCAAAACGTTAGTGGCAATACTATCACGAAACCGCAAAACAAGAATACAAAATAAAATATGGACGCAGGAAAACGAACAATTAACGACATTTTTAACGGAAACAGAATTTTAGAAATTCCATTTTTTCAAAGAGCTTATGTTTGGGGAAATGACCAATGGGAAAGACTTTTGGAGGATATGGAAAACGTAAGTTTATCTAACAAACCATATTTTTTAGGTTCAGTAATTCTAAAACAACAACCGACAAACACAGGAAATCAAGTTGGCGACATTAGAACATTAATTGACGGACAACAGCGTTTAACAACTCTAAATATTTTTTTCAAAGTTTTGTGTTTAAAGACAAATCAAAACTCAACTTTTGAACGAATTTTTAAACTTATCAGCAATGACATTGCGTTAAAACACAATCACAACGACATTGATGCGTTTGAAGTTATTTTGAATTTGACCGAAGAAAAAGATTTAGCTGGAGAAGACAATATAACCAAAGCTTACACTTATTTCTCAAAAAATATTGACCCAACAAAACTCAATTTTCAAAACATACTTTCTAAAATTCTATTCGTCGGAATCGACCTTGACGAAAACGAAGACGAACAGCAAATTTTTGACACCATAAATTCGTTAGGCGTTAAATTGACAACTGCTGAATTATTGAAAAACTATTTTTTCAATCGAACAGAAATAAATTCTTACAATGTTTATTGGAAAAACGTCTTTGAAAAAGATGACGAAACCAAAAATTATTGGGATAGAGAAATTACAACTGGTCGTTTAAAAAGAACTTTCATTGACTTATTTTTCTATTCATATCTTCAAATCAAAATTCAAGAAAACACGTTTTCGGTAAAAACCGAAGACAAAATAGAATTTTCAAAAGTTGAGCAACTTTTTGAATCCTACAAAAAATTCATAAAGGAATATTTGAACAACGACAAAAACGCAATTCTTGCAGAACTAAAAGAATATGCGTTGATTTTCCAAGAAAGTTTCGACTACGACATTATCGAAAATGAATTGACAGACGAATATGGCGTTGAAAGAATCAATGCAATTATTTTCGGACTTGAAACTTCTACCTTAATTCCTTACGTTTTATATGTTTTGAAAAACGTAACAGACCAACAAACGAAAAAAGAATTGTTTGAGTTTTTGGAAAGTTTCATAATGCGAAGAATGGTTGTTCACGCAAATACAAAAAATTACAACCAATTATTTACTGACCGATTAATTTCTCATCAAATTCTTTCAAAACAAGAATTTACAGACTTTTTAGAAACACAATCTGACAGAATAAACTTTTTTCCAACAGACGATGAACTGAAAAACGGTTTTCATTCAGAAATTTTAGTAAACAAGCAATCCGCAGGTATTTTGTATTTACTTGAATCGAAAATCAGAAATAGAAGTTTACAATCGACACAAGTTTTAGGAATTAGCAAATACAGTTTAGAGCATTTAATGCCCAAAAAATGGGAAAACCATTGGGGGAAATTAAGCAATCAAGAAGACAGAATTAAAAGAAACAGAAAACTTTTAACGCTTGGAAACTTGACAATTATTACTCAATCTTTGAACGCAACAATCAGGGATTCAAGTTGGGCGACAAAGAAAAAAGGAAAAGGCGACAAAAAAGGTTTGCTACAATATTCTGGCGGACTTGAGACAATTTCAAAATATTTGCAACTTCCAGAATGGAACGAACAGACAATTGAAGAACGAGCAAACGATTTGTACGAACACGCAAAAACAGTATGGAAAAAATAAGTACTGCCACTAACAAGGGTTTTGCAATAGTGGGGCGAAACTGCAAAGTTCAAAGGTTGTTCTTCGATTGAACTTTTGTACAAAATTGAAGATTTGTGCTTCGATTGCCCCACCATCGCAAAGCCCCGAAACGTCAGGTTGTGAAAAAAGTAGATTTGAAGCTATAATTCGTTCATAGAAT
>CAYPCZ010000057.1:0-15680 GCA_964409345.1 uncultured Flavobacterium sp.
TTGATTTGGAGTTAAAAAGCCAAATCTTCTTCTTGGTCTGTTGTTGAGTTTGTTTTCTACATATTCAATGTCTTTATTAGTGATTAAATTAAAGTCGTATTTCTTTGGGAAGTATTGCCTTATCAGTCCATTCAAGTTTTCATTAGCACCTCTTTCCCAACTGTGATAAGGTCTGGCAAAGAAATAGTCTATATCCAAGTGTAATGTAAATTCTTTACCATTGTCTGAAGTAATGGTTTTGAGAATTGGTTTCCATTGGTTTAAAATTTCTACTACCTTTTTCTTGGTTTCTTCAGATGATTTAGATGCTAAAAGAGCCATTTTAGCTTTGCCCGTTGCTCTGTCGTTTGCTGTGAGTATTGCCTTTTTATGGTTTTTACCTATCACTAAATCAATTTCAACGTCTCCGATTCTTGTTTTTTCATCCACTATTTTTGGACGATTTTCTATGCCTATTCTGTCAGGAATTTGCCCTCTTTTGTCTTTAAAAGCTCCTCGATTTCTGTACTTTTTGCCCTTTGTTCTTAGATGTTTGTATAATGTGCCCCTTGGCGTTTGTTTTCCCAAATATGTTGATAAATTTTGGACGAGGAGCAAGATGAGAAAATTATACCATTCAGCAAAGGGGAAGAGTGTTTTACTCTTCTCTTTTCTGAAAAAATATTTAGAACTTTCTTAAACTATCCAAAAGTTGCATTTATTAGTTGAATCTAAGTTTCTATTTCATCTTCTAAAACTAAAGTAGGGGCTGAGTTCGTGTTTTTTTCCTTTGAGCATAGCAGCCACCATCTCCATTCCAATCACCGAAAAGGTAATGCCGTTTCCGCCAAAACCCAATACAAAATAAGAGTTTAAAAATTTCGGATGTTTCCCGATATAAGGGAGTCCGTCTTTGGTCTGACCAAAGGTACCTGCCCAAACAAAATCGGTTCTAAAATCATGCTCCGGCAATATTTTTGTCAGTTGTTTTTTTAGTTTTTCAGCTTTTTGCCCCAACAATTCATCTCTTTTTTTAGGATTGACAAATTCGTCGTCTTCACCACCAATCAACAAACGATGGTCGTCAGTAGTACGCATATAGATATAAGGACCGGCTGTGTTCCATACCAAAACATCCTTTAAATAAGGCGGTTTGCCTTTAGCTTGTTCACCAACGATAGCATACGTAGAGAGCAGATCAACAAAATTGTCTTTAATAAGCTCTACGCTTTCAAAGCCGGTGCAATAAATAATTTTCTTGGCTCGAATAGTATTGCCATAAGCCGTTACAGCTTTTATGCCATTAGACCCATACGTCACTTCAACCAGTTCCGTTTTGTCAAATACCTGTAACCCCTTCTTTTGGTTATACCTCAAAAGGTCATGAACTAAGCAAAAGGCGTCAATACTCGCTCCTTGCCCCGAGAGGATACCACCAAAGGTGTTTTTAAGCTGATATCTTTTTTCTATTTCTTTGCTCTCAAGCCATTTCACCGGGAAACCGTACTTTTTTCGTGCTTCAAACTCCTGCTTCAGTCCTGCAATATCTTTTTTGTAAGCAGCAAAATAGAGTGATTTTTTCTTCTTGAAATTGCCAGCAGATTTCACTTGTCTGGCAAGAGCTTCCAGTTTATTTATCGAATCAAAACAAGCCCAATAGCTCGCTACAGCTCCTTGTTCCCCGATTTGCTCAATGAGTTGATAGAGCGGCACGTCAATTTCATATTGCAACATCGAGGTGGTGGCCGAAGTGCTGCCATGCCCTACCTCGCGCCGGTCAACCACCACAGTCTGATAACCTTCTTCTATGCATTTATGAGCAATAAGACTCCCAGTTATACCACTACCTACAACCAAAACTTCAGTGGTTATATCTTCTCTCAACGAAGGGTAGGAATTAATTATGCCGTTCTTTAACAGCCAAAACGGCTCGTTTGATTTAAGCCTCATAAGATTTGATTTTTAAATAAGCTAACCAGCCTGGCTAAAAAGGATAGCCAATAGCAAAATTAAGAATGGGGTTTTTATAATCAAAATACCATCGTTCACCCACAGGCAAATAAGGCGTATGAATCGGAGAGGCAAGGTCAAACCGAATGACAAAGCTCTGTATATCTACACGCAACCCGATCCCAACACCTATTCCTAATTCGTCTGTAAAATCTGAGCTGAACTTGCCGCCGGTCAGTGTGTTTTCCGAAGTATTCCATACGTTTCCGGCATCGGCAAACAAAGCCCCTTTCAAAAAAGAGACAATCGGGAAGCGATATTCCAAATTGGCTTCTAATCGCAAGTTTCCGGTTTGATCAAAAAACGAACCCGTATCAGATGACTGGCTCGGGTCATAATTACCCGGACCCAAAGAGCGGATACGAAAAGCACGAACGCTAAAAGGACCTCCCGAATAATATTGTTTAGCAAAAGGCAAAACTTCTGAATTGCCATAGGGTATCCCGATTCCTGCAAAAACCCGTGTAGCAATGGTTTGAGCGCTCCCTACCTTGAGATGATACCTGATGTCCACATCTACCTTGGCATATTGGGCATATTCCAAACCCAAAAACTCCCGAGGCGTATCACCTCCTCCACTTATCAGGTTGACCAAATTTCCCGCCACATCAAGGGTAGTGTTAAAAAACAATTGATGGGTTTTGTGTTGGTCAATCAGCCCGTTATAAAGAAAAGAATAGGTGAGTCCGGCTATAAATTTTTGGTCCAAACTATTTCTCAAAAAAGGGTTGTCCTCAAGTATTTCCTCAAATTGAGGACTGGTCTTAGCAAGGTGCAAATAGTTAATAGAAAACGGGTTAATCTGATGCGATACATAACGGTTGGCATTCCACAAATACCCATACGTAAAGGTGGTTCCTACCAAGCTATATAATTCGCTTCGGTTTTGATATTGCATGCCCAACCCGATTCTTGTCTTGGGTATCGAATACTTAAAAAAGTCGGTATTAATGTCAATCGGGAACAGCATCCTCGGGAAGATAAGTTCGGGCTCAATCCCTGCCTGTATCGTATGCAGTCCTGCTTGACTTCCGCCGGCAATCTGCATCTCATACCCAAAATTGACAGAGACATTAAATAGCTCTCCGCCTTTAAATATATTTCTGTTTGATAGGGTAGCTACGATTCCAGGCCCGGCAAAATTATTTGATTTAGAGACCGCTTGTATCTCTGTTCGCAAAACTCTTTTTTTCATGGGTGACAAAAAAATACTGGCTTTGAGTGCCCCTTCTTCGGGTGTAGTGAGCGAATCAATCACTTCATACTGTATGTTTACAAATCGATAGGCTCCGATAGAACCCAGTCTGCGCGAAGTGTTGCGCGATTTGTCCGGGCTATAATACTCTCCTTCTTCCAATAATATAAAAGGATCTAACCGATGGGGCTTAAAAAACAGCTCACCTTGCAGATAGCTTTTGTTATGGAGTAGTGTTTCGGTTTCTGTTATGCTGTCATTGCCGATGATATAGTTGGGGTGAACCTCTACTTTTCTAATCCGATAAGGGATGAGTGAAGCCTGGGGAGCTTCATTTTTTAGGCGAAGAAATAAATCAAACCTTCTTTTGTCATGCTGATTCGTATCAGCCTCAAAAATCAAAAAGTCCGAATTAAAGTTATAATATCCTTCTAATTTCAAATCCCTATCGATACGCTCTCTTTCGACTTTGAGGGCGTTGAGATTAAAGCGCATATTTTTTTCGATAATGCTTTCCTGTAAAGTGTTCTTTATGGCTTGATAAATAGCTAACGAATCGGTCTCTACCGTATAGTTCTCAATCAAATAAGGTTCAGCTACCTCAACCTTATAAATTGCTCTCGTTTGTTTTCTTTTGGGGTCCTGAACAATTTCTGAAGCCACATTACTCAGAAAAAAGCCTTGATTTTCGAGCCGGTTTAAAAGCACTTTTTCGGTATGCGGAGTATCCAAATGTGATTCATAAACAGGTTCTTCACCTATTTTTCGGTTCAGAAAGCGAGTGAGAAATCCCGGGTCTTCCTGAGCTTTATAATGAAAATACAACCCTATGCGCATGCCTAGAAACTTTGAGTTGGGTTCCGGCCTGAGAGCATCTTCGAGTTCAGTTTTTATTTTTTTAAACCCTTTTATTTTCTCCTCTGTAGTGATTTCGAGCTTCGCACCGGTATACAGCATTTCATCTTCCGGAATATGTTTTTTAACGCTACAAGAGCTTAGGCTTGCCCAGCCAATGCAAACAAAAATCAAAAAACCCATTTGGGCCGGCTTTATATATACCCTATTATTCGCTTTCATGGTCGTTCTTTTTTTCTTCAACTACTTCTTTTTTCCACAATTCTTTATACTTGTTGAATTCTTTAGAAAATATAAGTGCGATACCGTTTACAAAAATCTGTCCGTCAATCACATTCTCATATTGATTTTTTCGGAATCCTTTTAAGCGAAATCGCCCATCTTCGGTAATCAAATATTCGATGGCCACATTCCCGATTACCGGAGCGCTTTCTCCGGTTTGGCTACTGCCCTCGATATCCACCTCACTACCCACACTCAAAATAAGGCGATCGTCAAAGAGTTTTTTCTGAGCAGTAATGTCCAATTGTGTTCGGTCTTGTGGGGCATTACCTTGATAATCTGTATAGCTGTTTAAACCAAAATCTAGCTCCACACCGGTTTTGCCCAGCAATTGGTCAGACAGGTTATTTAATTGGTCAGACAGGGCTTGGTTGAGGTTGCTTCGTGCCATGGCTATAGCGCCACCACCACTACCATCACTACCGGAGTCAGGAAAAAATCGGTTGAGCACCAAAAGCGAAAATACTTGGCGGTTTCGTTCGTCTTCTTGTTGGTCTATTTGTCTGATGCGGCTATACACCTGCCCACCCAATGCTCCACGTTCGTCTTCGGGCATATCAATATTAAAAGACAAATCGGGCTGCATGATTTCTCCGTCAATATTCAGGTACACCAAAAACGGCAGCCTCTGCCTGAATCGTCCGGCTTCAGAGGCATCCATACCCGAGGTTTGTGCGGCCATCAAGGCCGAAGCCGAAGTTTCTACTTCATAGATAGCTCGGATGTCAAGACTGGCATCCATCGGGTCGCCGGCCCAGCTCACGCTACTTCCTTCCACAATCTCAAACCTCCTTTTTACCAAATTATACAAATTCATTTCAAAATGCCCCGAGGTCATTTCATAGCGGCCGGCAAGGTTGATTCTCCCATTGGGCTCAACATCCAGATTCAAATCTCCTTCGCCCGAAATCTGTAGGTTATCTCCGGTCTGTTCGTTGATAATAATAGTAAACGTAGCATCTTTTTGTATAGCAATTAGGGCCTCTACGTCGATTCCTCTAAACGTATAGGTCTCTTCGGTAGCCTTTGTAAGGATATCATCTGGGTTAGCACGGTTAACAAACAAGACCACCCCGTCACGCTCTTCCACTTGCACATCAGATTCTGCCATGATATAAGTAAAGTCTGTGCTGGGGTGCAAATCCAATCGCATCTTTAGCTCCGGCAAGTTCAGGTTCCCTCCCAGGGTAGCTTCTACGTCAAAACTTGCGGTTCCATAAAATAAATCATTGTCTTCTCGGGTAGAGTTGAGCACGTTAAAGTTATCTGCTGTGATGGCCAAATCAAAATCCGGGTTAGTGAGCTCAGGGGTTAATATAGCCCCATCGACAATAAAGGTGTTGTTGTCTTGGTCACCAATGCTAAACCTGTCGAGATACAATCCGGTATTGTCCAGAGCAATACTTTGTCCATCAATTGTAAACTGTGCATTGAGTTTTTTTACAAAAAAGGCCACCTCATTAAAATCCAATTTCCCTTTATATTCAGGTTCAGTGGTGGTTCCGCTCACACTAAAAGCCCCTGAGATATTTCCTTGAGCATTCTCTACCTCTCCATCACTTAGCTTTTCTACTGCTTGTAGCTTTAGCTGATTCAGAGCCAAATCTAAGTGGAACGAAGGTGTAACTTCATCGGCACTATAATTACCCTCGAGATTCAAATCAATATCACCACCGCTAAGCACAAGGCCAAAGTCATAATTTTTAGTATCTACTGCTTGGGCATTGAGAGAGAGTTGTCCTAACGGAACCTCCAAAGCCTCTAAGTTCGAAACTTCTAAAGAGGCCAGCAGCCCTAAGTTGCCAAAAGGCTCTACAATTACCACTTCGCCATCGAGTTGCCCTTGAGCTAAGTTTTCTTCAGGATTCAGATAATTCAATAAATCCGATAGCCGGAAATCTTTAAAAACAACTTCGATGTGTTCTTGTTCTATTTCTGGGTTCTGATCAGAGATTTCTAACATACGATTTTGATTACTCAGCCTAAAATCAGTAAAGCTCAAATGCTTGTCAGCATAAACAATACTGTTTTGCGGCGGGACTTGCCAGGTCGTGCTGTTCAGTATCAATTCTTCCGGGTCTAAGCTAAAGCGAAGCGTATCTTCAGAGATGGCCAAGCTCGAGCGTATATTCAAGATTTGATCTTCGTCATAATACGAAGCAAAATTGAGCGAAAGCATATTGCTTTGTAGGTTCCCTAACAGATGGGTTTCTTTGATAGCCAGAGGCCCTGCGTCAAGCGACTGAAAACCCAAATCAAAATCCAATTGGGTACTATCAGCATCCAAGACAAACAACAGCTTGTCAAGCACATTACCATTATAACTCAGGTGAGGCAGCTCTATGTTGGCCGATAATTTTTCTATTTGTTGGTCAAAATCCAAATTGACGCGTATAGTATCCATACGTTCTAATCCTTCCAAAAACACATCCTTCAGCAGCGGTGCCTCTGCAATTTTGAGCTGGAGTTGTAGTTTCAAAGGGTCAATTAAGCTATCGGTGTGCACCAAAGGTGAATCGGAAAGATAATGTTCAAAATGATGTTGCAGAGCCCCAGAAAATTCTCTCGGGTGAGTATTGGCACGTAGTTGGGTTTGAATCATCTTATTGGTCACATCTATCGAGGTAGAGTCTTTTTTGACCAAAGCGTCTATATCAAAACTTCCGAGCAAATAGGTCTGATCGTCTTTTCGGGCGAGCCCGTCAGTAATCTGTGCCGAAAAAGCAAAGTCTTCTGCATTACCTTTAAAGTCAGCCTGCAAAACAAAGGCGCTCCTGATGTCCGATTCGGTGAGCCCTATAGCTTGCAGATTAATGCCTCTTAGGTTCAAATCGGCTATGATATGCGAAGCTAAGGTATCAAGAGCAATAAGGGTGTGCAAATCAATATCGATGTTGTCATCTTTATAGGTGGTGGTTAAAGTGCCTTGACCATTTTGCAGTTCGCCCAGAATTTGCCAATCGCTAATCGCATAATCCTTGAAGCCAAAACGCTCTATTCGAGCATCGAGTTGTGCATCGAGATGGTTTATGTCTTTGCCGTTACCCGATGCCTTTAGCTCAAAATCCAAGACACCAAGCTGCTCGTTTTGCAGCAGCGTGCCTACTGCGAGGTCATTGATTTGAACATCTGCCCGAAAAGCGATGGCTTGAGCAGTCGAAAAATTACCTTCAAGCGCAATATCCCCTAAAGTGGTTTCAAGTAAGGCACTCGCCGATAAATCGTTGATTTTTCCTTTAAAATTAGCAGCCAGCATGACTTCTTGCGGAATGCTGATGCCCATATCTCTTTCGCTTACAAAGATCAAAACGTCTGCTCGGTGGGTCTGTACAGTAAGCTCTGGAAAATCAAAAGTCATCCGTTCTGTATCCATAACCTCTTTTATCCTCCCTCGAGCTGTGATTGAGCTGTTTCCCCAACCGAAATCAGCTTGGGCAATTTCTAAATCAGCTAACCTGCCCCCTGCGGCTAATGCACCGTTGAGCTTATGTTTGCTCAAAAGCTGCAACTGCTTGTTCTGTTTTAATTCGGGTAAAAAAACAAAAATATCTTGTAGCGAAATTTGTATGTCGGTTAGCGAAGTGTTCAAAGTGGCGAGTTCCGGTTTTTCTATCAGCTCGTTGATAGAAGAGTAGCCTAATAGCAGGTCTCCTTGCAAAATATTATCATTGATATGAATATCTAAATCAGCAATCGAAAGCTCACTGGGGTTAAAATCCAAATCAAATCCAAATGATTTTAAGGCAATTCCCGAGGCTTCGATAAGTCGTAAGGACTCTAATTGCATCGCGATTCCGTTATCTTTTATCTCTACCTGCTGAGCCAATAATTCCAAAGATTGTATATCGATGGCGTTCAGATTAAACTTTCCTTTCTCAAGCGGAGCTTCATCTACAAAATAGCCTATAGTGTTGTTTCGCAGGCCGATCTGCCCAACAACCACAGCCCAATCCGGAAAGGTGAATTCTTTTGGATTCGCTATAACGTCAACGGCCTCCTCTTCTGCTTCTTCTGCTATTTTCTCTACAGGGTCAATCGTAGTAGTTTCTACCCTAAAATCAGAATCCTCAAGAATCAAACGCTTCACCACAATGTCTTTATTTGCTATATCAGCCTTAGGAAGTTCTAACAAAAAAGATTGGATATCGGCTATGGCCTTAAGCCCGTCGGGTACAGAATGATAAGTTGCCTTAACCGAATTCAGTTGCAACTCTTCTACAACAACATATGGCCAAGCGGTTTCTTCTTGAGGAGCTGTTGGGGTTGCGCTCGGCAGAGTTTGCAAATAGCTAATCGAGGTGTCGTCTAAATGGGCTTGAGCAATACGGAAGTGCATCGCTTCTAAATCAATTTTTTTAACTTCTATAGCCAGTTCTCCCAATACTAATTGGGTGTCTATACCTGTCACTTCATCTACAAACGAAACCCTGAAATCTGTGAAGTTAACACTTCCGATTCTCAGGTTCAACGGTTCTTGCGAGGCTTCTTCTTTTGGAGGTTCTTGGGTAGCAAAAGCATCCATTAAGAACTGAAAATTAAACCCGGCTATAGAATCTTTTCGCATAACATTCGCGCGCAAGCCCTCCCAATCTACTCTATCGATGGCAATGCCTTTCCCTCTGATAAGAGGCAAAAACGGAATGTCGGCCTCGAGCCTATCAGAATAGACCAAAGTATCTCCCAAGGTATCTTCTAAGTATAAACCCTCCAGATAAATATTTCCCCTAAAGGTCAGATATAGCTTCTTGATTTCGACCTTAGTATGGGTTTTGCCAGAAACATAGTCCACTACTTGTTGCACGATGATGTTCTGTCCCCACGGACTACGAATAAAGAGCAGAAGTAGCACAAAAAAGATAAGGATTCCGAGCAAAACCCTCATAATTATACGAAGTAATCTATTTTTTCTTTTTATTTTCTTTCCCAAAGCTCTTTATCCGTATTATTGTTTCATCAAATCTTGATTTTTATGGTTCTAAATGCCCTAACCTCTTTAATTTGTCTGACCTTGCCAGCTGATTTGGATTAGTTCCCGGCTCACCTTGAGGAACATCTCTACCTAATTGTTCATAAAAGCCAACCCAAAACTCATCTGCCGCCCCCGTTTCGGGGTTTCTGAAATTCATCGGTATGTGCTCAAAAACCGCACCTTCCCTAAAAGCTCTTTCGACAAAATCAGAACAATAATAGCGCTGCTCATCCAACACATAGCTCAAGTTATAAGGCTTCCCGAGCATGCTATGGGCTTGCTCTATAGCCGGTTTTATGTGGTGGCGATGGGGCTGATGCAAGCGGTAAGCCACCATTTGTTGATTATTTTCCACATTCTTGTTGTAGAAATTCGCTAAGGATTCCTTGTTTGAGCCTTGTTTTACAGAGGCATGAAGCACAAAAACACCTTGTTGAGTGACTTCTACCAGCCCCACATGATCAAAATTCTCCTCTTCCGAAAGCTGAGTGACTCGATTGATAGCGCCCGAGAGCTGCTTTTGCCGGGCTTCTACAAAAATCAAATCACCGCTCTTTAGCTGATTGGCCGAAAAGTCCTTCGCAGTAGAACAAGCAAAAATCAATCCGAAAAAAAACAAATAAACCAGATAGTATAAATTTTTTAGCATAGTTGATTTTTTTAATGGTGTCTTTAAGCTACATAAAGATAATGATTTTGTTATTTACTAACCCTACCTAACCGCTCATTGGTGCCCTTATATTTTACAAAGTTAGCCAAAAGCCTATGCTATAAAATGTTTATCTTTGAAAAAAAAAGTAGTCCTATTAAAATGAAAACACCTCCTTACCTTCAAAAAGGCGACACAGTGGCCTTGGTTTGCACGGCACGCAAGTTTACTGTCGCAGAAGCTCAACCGGCTATCGAGCTGTTAGAAAGCTGGGGGCTCAAGGTGCTTTTGGGCAAGACCATCGGTCTTGATAACTTTCAGCTCGGGGGCTCAGACGGTGAGCGGGCAGAAGATTTTCAGAATATGCTTGATAATGATGTAGTCAAAGCAATATGGTGTGCTCGAGGAGGGTACGGTACAGTCCGAATCATCGACAAAATCGATTTTACTAATTTTATAATTCGCCCCAAATGGGTCATGGGCTTTAGTGATGTTACGGTTTTACATTCGCACATTCACAATTTGGGCATAGCCACCCTGCATAGCATTATGCCTTTTAGCGTGCCCAAGGCCGCACAAATGGCCAAAGATTCGTTGCAGAAAACCCTTTTTGGCCAAGAGATAAAATACAAAATATCGAGTTCCAAACACAACAAGACCGGCAAAGCCAAAGGGCAACTGGTAGGGGGGAACCTCTCGATTTTATATAGCTTGTTAGGCTCGCCCTCATCTATTAATACAGAAAACAAAATTCTGTATATCGAAGATTTAGACGAATACCTCTATCATATCGACCGTATGATGATGAACCTCAAGCGCAATGGCTATTTCGATAAAATAAAAGGCTTGATTGTCGGAGGTATGACCGATATGCACGATAATTTGATTCCCTTTGGCAGGGATGCCTGCCAGATAATTTGCGAGGTCACCCGGGAGTTTGATATCCCGATTGTTTTTGATTTTCCAGCCGGGCATCTCGATGACAACAGAGCTTTAATGTTGGGTAAACCTATCCAATTAGAGGTGAGCCGGTCGCACACAAAAGTGGAATTTATAGTATAAGAAATAACAAAAAAACTTTATTGTGGCAGAACATAACCTATTAGGCACCTTAGGAGAAAACAAAGCGGTCGAATACCTGATTTCGAAAGGCTTTACTATTCGACACAAAAATTGGCGATACCAGAGAGCCGAGATTGATATTATTGCCCAAAAGGCTGATTTGCTCATTGCCGTAGAAGTAAAAACCCGTAGCTCCGCCCACTTTGGTAACCCCCAAGATTTTGTCAATCAAAAAAAGATAAGGCTTTTGGTGCATGCTTTTGATCAATATATTATTGCTAATGATTTAGATGTGAAGGCTCGTTTTGACATTATTGCAGTGCTCCTTAGCCGATCCGAAACTAAAATCGAACATTTAGAAGATGCTTTTTCGTACTTTTGACCGCCATACAGAATCTAACACAACCCGGGATGACAAAATTCACCTATCCGAAAAACGAAAAACTAAAAAGCAGAAAGCAAATCGAGCAGCTTTTTATACGGGGTAAGTCAGTGTCTAAATACCCGCTTCGGTTGGCCTATATTGAGCAACCTAATGCAAAAGAGCCTTTTCAGATGAGTGTGTCGGTTTCCAAACGATACTTCAAAAAAGCAGTTGACCGTAATTATTTCAAAAGAGTGCTCAGAGAAACCTATCGGCTCAACCAACATCTTTTAAAAGAAAACCTCGATAAACCTTATGCTTTTATGCTGCTTTATCAATCAAAAGATCGTCTGTCTTTCCAAGAGATTAACCAAAAAACCATCGAACTCTTCCAGAAGTTTCATCAGGCGATAGCTCAAAACTAATCCGGTTTTTATACTCCAAATGAGCTTGGCATAACAAAGTTTCCCTAAACAGAGCGGCAGAGTCAGGCACTTATGCACAGTTTGGTTATAGAGTTATTTTTATATTTTGTGCTTCAGATGCTTCTCGATAGCTTTTATCATTTCGGTGGCAATGTCTTTTTGAGTGGCTCCTTCTATGCCTTCCAACCCCGGAGAAGAGTTGACTTCGAGTAAAAGTGGCCCTTTAGACGAGCGGATGATATCTACCCCGGCCACTTTCAGGTCCATAGCTTTCGCTGCTTTTATAGCTATTTTTTTTTCTTCGGCGGTAGGTTTTATAACATAGGCCGTACCGCCCAGATGAATATTGGCTCTAAATTCTCCCGGAAGGGCTTTCCGCTCAATGGCTGCTACTACTTTTCCGTCAATTACAAAACAACGAATATCTTTTCCGTTAGCTTCTTTAATAAATTCCTGAACCAGAATATTTGCATTTAGACTTTTAAAAGCATTAATTACAGATTCTGCTGCTTTTTTGGTTTCGGCAAGTACTACACCTTTCCCTTGCGTGCCCTCCAAGAGTTTGATAATAAGCGGAGTTCCTCCTACCATCTTTATCAAATCATTCGTGTCTAAAGGCGAATTAGCAAAGCCGGTGGTCGGAATATCAATGTCTTGTTTGAGTAATAACTGCAACGAAAACAATTTGTCCCTCGAACTTTTAATAGAACTTGCCGAATTCAGACAAAAGACCTTCATCGCTTCAAACTGACGAGTAATGGCACATCCGTAAAAAGTAATGCTGGGGCGTATTCTCGGAATCACCGCATCAAAACTCTCTAATATTTTACCTCCTCGATAATGGATTTCAGGTTTAAGAGCATCTAATTTCATATAGCACTCCTTAATGTTTAAAAAGTGCATTTCGTGCCCTCTTTGTTCTCCTGCTTCAATAAGCCTTTTGTTGCTATACAGCTCAGGATTACTGGCTAACAAAGCAATCTTTAAGCCTGTTTCTCTACGACTGCTATTTTTATAGGTTTCTCTTAAACCGTCCAAAGAGGGCTCTCCGAGCAAGTGTTTTTGTTCCGGATCTACAATAATTCTGCCCGCCATGGCCTCTCTGCCCAACAGCATCCGAAAGCCCATCGAGTCTCTGTTCGTAAGGGTAACTTCTATCATCCAGCTTTCGTTACCCATACTGAGTGTGGTGTTAATTAAAGGTCTAGACTCTCTGTAACCGCTAGAGCTTTTAACGATTCGCTGACCCATCAGTTTAGCTTCACACTCAATTTGTGTCCGGGCATTATTTTGTAAGGGATTAATATAAAACTTAACCCAAGGCTCTCCGTCTTTAGTAAACGGAGCGATATTGACTGCGTGTAATGCAGAAGTTTTTGCTCCAGAATCAATCCGAGCCTTAATATGAGGTATGTCTAAATCA
The DNA here is from genome assembly GCA_964409345.1 of uncultured Flavobacterium sp. Lineage (GTDB taxonomy): Bacteria > Bacteroidota > Bacteroidia > Flavobacteriales > Flavobacteriaceae > Flavobacterium. The sequence continues at coordinate 13,214 of CAYPCZ010000057.1, forward strand.
GGAAAAGAACACCACTCTTCGCTCCCAATAATTACTTTTGATGCCGTCATACATTTAAAAATTGAAAAATAAAAAACGATAGGTTATATGATAGGTAAAGTTACAACAAATAGTTTTCATTTTTGGTACTTTTTAGCATCCAAAAATTCACACACTTTAGTCAGAAGGGTTCATGGCACAAAAATCACACCCGACTAAAAATATCATTCAAGAAAAAACCTTTAAAAATAACTACCTTTGTACTTTTTTTAATATATTTTAAAACACTACGTGAATCTTCCGTCTAAAATAGCAGTAGTAATTCTCAACTGGAACGGCAAGGCTTTGTTAGAAAAGTTCCTGCCCTCGGTAGTGATGCACTCTGCCTTGGCTCAAATTTATGTAGCCGATAACGCCTCAAGCGATGCTTCGGTGGCGTTTCTCGAGCAACATTATCCGCAAATCAAAATTATCCAGAACGCAGATAATTTTGGCTATGCCAAAGGCTATAACCTGGCTATAAGGCAGGTAAGAGAACCTTATTTGGTGCTACTCAATTCTGATGTAGAAGTAACCCAAGAATGGCTCAAACCTGCAGTAACTATTTTCGAGACCGAGCCTCAAACGGTGGCTCTACAGCCTAAAATTCTCGATTACAAAAACAAAGACTATTTCGAATATGCCGGAGCAGCCGGAGGTTATATAGACAAATATGCTTTTCCGTTTTGCCGCGGCCGGATTTTCTCAACCCTCGAAAAAGACACCAATCAATATAATAAAGTAGCAGAAATTTTTTGGGCTTCGGGGGCTTGCTTGTTTATCCGCAAAGCAACCTTCCAAGAGCTTGGCGGGTTTGATGAAGATTTTTTTGCACACCAAGAAGAAATCGATTTGTGCTGGAGAATCCAAAGCCAAAATGAGGTGATTAAATATATGCCTGATGCGGTGGTCTATCATGTGGGCGGAGCTACATTAAAAGAAAACTCTCCCCAAAAAACCTATCTGAACTTCAGAAACTCGCTCTTGACCCTGCTCAAGAATCACCCCGATAAAAATCTATTTATTCACTTTTTTATACGGCTATGCTTAGATGGGCTGGCAGGAGTGTTCTTTTTGCTTCAACTAAAACCCTTGCATACCTGGGCGATAATCCGATCGCATTTTGCCGTGTATGCCCGCCTGAAAAAAACACTCAAAAAGCGCACCTCCTATCAAAAAACAGATTATTACTATACCATTAGCATAGTTTTTGATTACTTCCTAAAAAGACGTACCCGATTTTATGCTCTAAAGCAAAAAAAGCAATAGATAATAACATCGCTTTAAGAAAAATTATCGCAATTATTTCTATTTTTGTAAAAACTTAATTTTGTCACCTACTATGAAAAAAATCATCCTATTGTGCTCATTAGCAGGAGCTTTAGCGCTCACTTCTTGTGGTTCTAAAAAGAAGATTGCAGAACTCGAAACCCAAAACAAAGAGATTCAGGACTTGCTAAACTCGGCGACCATCAAGTTGAACACGTGTCTGGCAGAAAAAAACGGATTACAGACACAAGTAGAGCTCCTTAAGTCGTCTAACGAAAACCTTAAAGAGAGCATTACTAATATTACTCATCTTTCGGCTAGAGGTGCAGAGAGCCTTCAGAAATCGCTCGAAAGCATGAGAGAAAAAGACTTGCGCATCTCCCGCCTTCAGGATGCCCTTACCCAAAAAGATTCGGTAACCTTGGCCCTTGTGAGTTCACTCAAAAGAGAAGTCGGTATCAACGACCCCGATATCGAGGTAAACGTAGAAAAAGGAGTAGTGTTTATTTCTATTGCAGATAAATTACTTTTCAAAACAGGTAGTTATCAGGTGAGCGATAAAGCCAGAGAAGTATTGGGCAAAGTAGCCAAAGTGGTGAACTCAAAACCAGGTTTCGAATGTATGGTAGAAGGACATACAGACAACGTACCTTATCGTTCGGGCGTATTGCTGGACAACTGGGATTTGAGCGTGAAGCGTTCGACATCGGTAGTGCGCGTATTACAAGAGCTGGGCGTAAATCCTTCGCAGCTTATTGCAGCCGGTAGGGGAGAGCACGTACCTTTAGTAAACAATTCAACTTCAGAAAACCGCACCACCAACCGTAGAACCCGAGTGGTTGTGTTGCCAAAAATCGATCAGTTTTATGACATGATTGAGCAAGAAATGAAAAAATTAAGCGAAAACTAATCGTGTCTATCTTTCTGATTATAGCCGTTTAAGGGCTTTATAATTAGATGGTATAAAGTTTAAAAAGAGCATGGAAGCCTATCTTCCATGCTCTTTTTGTATATCTATTAATCTTGTCCTAAGAATACCCAATCATCCTTTAATCACTGAATGAAAGCAAATACGCGAATCCGCAAATCCGCAAATCCGCAAATCAGCCCTTAAACAAAAAACAACCTAAGAATACCCAATCATCCTTTAATCACTGAATGAAAGCAAATACGCGAATCC
>CAYPCZ010000057.1:15780-16035 GCA_964409345.1 uncultured Flavobacterium sp.
GCAAATCCGCGAATCCGCCTCCACACAGCCTAAGAATACCCAATCATCCTTTTGATCACTGAGTAAAGCATATTCGCATATTCGCATATTCGCTTCCACACAGCCTAAGAATCCCCGCTACCGCACGAACAATGTCATTAAGTTAAGGGATTTACTATCTTTTTAAACTACAGATTACACGGATTTCAATAGATTCACTGAAGCAAATACGCACCCGAGGACGAAGTCCGAACGGAGCGAAGCTAAATCAGCGCA
>CAYPCZ010000058.1:0-16020 GCA_964409345.1 uncultured Flavobacterium sp.
TGTCTGAATTACCAACAGGAACTTATTTTGTAAAAGTTAATATTGATGGAATAATCAAAACCATTAAAGTAGCTAAGCAATAGTAAGTCAACTTGAAGTAAGAAGCCGCCTCATTATAGCAATGAGGCGGTTTTTTTATGAAGAATAATTAGCTAAACCCATTTGCTTGATGTCATTTTGTCATCATTTATAGTTTGGTACTTCTTTTGAAAACAGCATAACACATTCTAAAAAAATAAATTTAAAACAATCAATAACCATGGCAACAGGAAAAATTAATGTATCAGTAGAAAACATTTTCCCTTTAATTAAAAAGTTTCTTTACAGTGACCACGAAATTTTCCTTCGTGAGCTCGTGTCTAACGCCACAGACGCAACACTAAAACTCAAACATTTAACCAGTATCGGTCAAGCTAAAACAGAATATGGTAATCCTATTATCGAAGTAAAAATCGACAAAGAAGCTAAAAAGCTACACATCATTGACCAAGGATTAGGAATGACTAGTGAGGAAGTAGAAAAATACATCAATCAGGTGGCTTTTTCGGGAGCAGAAGAGTTTTTGAACCAATACAAAGACTCCGCTAAAGATACCGGAATCATCGGGCATTTTGGACTTGGCTTCTACTCCGCTTTTATGGTAGCAGACCAAGTAGAAATCATTACCAAATCATTTAAAGATGAACCGGCAGCTCACTGGACGTGTGATGGCTCACCAGAATTTACTCTCACAGAACATCCGAAAACCGACAGAGGAACAGAAATCATCCTTCATATTGCAGAAGATTCTTTGGAATTTCTAGAAGAACACAGAATCCGCGAACTGCTTACCAAATACAACAAATTTATGCCAGTTCCGATTAAATTCGGAATTAAACAAGAAGCGCTTCCCAAACCAGAAGATGCTCCAGAAGATTATAAAACCGAATACAAAGAAGTTGATAATATCATTAATAACCCGAATCCGGCTTGGACAAAACAACCTACTGATTTGACCGATGAAGATTATAAAAACTTTTATAGCGAGCTGTATCCGATGCAGTTTGAAGAGCCGCTTTTCAACATCCACCTCAACGTAGATTATCCGTTTAATCTTACTGGAATTCTATACTTCCCGAAACTTTCTCCAGAATTACAAATTCAGAAAGACAAAATTCAACTCTACCAAAATCAAGTATTCGTAACCGATAACGTAGAGGGAATCGTACCTGAGTTTTTGACCATGCTCAAAGGGGTTATTGATTCGCCAGATATTCCGTTAAATGTTTCTCGTTCGTATTTGCAAGCAGACGGCAATGTGAAAAAGATTTCGAGTTATATTACCAGAAAAGTTGGTGATAAGCTCAAATCTTTGTTTAATGAAAACCGCGAAGATTTCGAAAAGAAATGGAATGATATTAAAATTGTTATCGAATACGGAATGCTTTCTGAACCAAAATTCTATGAGAAAGCAAGCGATTTTATGCTTTACCCAACCGTAGATGACACTTTTTATACCTTGGCTGAGCTCAAAGAAAAATTAGCTGCTAACCAAATCGATAAAGACGACAAATTGGTGGTTTTGTATGCTTCTAACAAAGATGCACAACACGGTTATATCGCCACAGCCAAAGAAAAAGGATATGAAGTGTTGCTATTAGATTCTCCTATTGTTTCGCACCTGATTCAAAAATTAGAAGCTGATAACGAAAAAATATCGTTTGTAAGAGTTGATGCCGATCATATCGACAACCTAATTAAAAAAGACCAAGAGCAGATTTCTAAATTATCAGACCAAGAAAAAGAATCTTTAAAAACGTCACTTGAAACCGTAGTGCCAACAGAAAAATATACGGTACAACTCGAAAATTTAGACAGCAATGCTGCGCCTTTTATTATTACGCAGTCAGAGTTTATGCGAAGAATGAAAGAAATGAGTCAATCTGGTGGTGGCGGAATGTTTGGGATGGGCAATATGCCTGAGATGTATAACTTGGTTGTAAATACTAACTCTGATTTGGCTACCAAAATTTTATCCGAAAAAGATACTACTGCTCAACACAACCTTATTAACCAAGCGCTTGACTTAGCAAAAATTTCTCAAGGATTACTAAAAGGTGAAGAATTGACAAATTTTGTAAAGCGTAGTTTTGAACTTATAAAGTAAGCTAAAGGTCAGAGTTTTAACTTATAGGCTTTGTAAAAACCCTTTCATAATTTTGCATTATGAAAGGGTTTCACAATTATGGAGTTTATACAGCTTGTTTTTTAAAACTTTTCAGATGCATATATTTGTAACTTTATATTTATTTTTGTAATCGACTAATTACTTGTTATGTACCTCCTGAAAAACCAACTTTACTTCCCACCTGTCGAAGAAACGCACAGTTCAGGGATTATTGCTTTTGGAGGCGATCTATCAACAGAAAGACTTCTATTAGCCTATAAAAACGGGATTTTTCCCTGGTATGATGATTCTGAACCGATAACCTGGTGGTGCCCCGAATATCGAATGGTAGTAGTGCCCGAAAGCTTCAAACCTTCAAAAAGTATGAGGAACATCTTTAATAAAGGGCTATTCCAAATTACGTTTAATCAAAACTTCGAAGAAGTTATCAAGAATTGTCAGACCATACAGCGTAGCGACCAACAAGGCACTTGGATTAGTAACGAAATTGTAGCAGCCTATACAAAGCTTCACCATCTGGGTTATGTCCAATCTGTTGAGGTATGGCAAAAAGGCGAATTGGTAGGTGGACTATACGGAGTAGATTTAGGAAATCGTATCTTTTGCGGAGAAAGTATGTTTTCTAAAGTGTCAAATGCAAGTAAAGCTGCATTTGTATGGCTCAATAATTATCTCAAAGAAAATGATTATCTGCTTTTGGATTGTCAATTATATAACGACCATTTAGCTAATTTAGGAGCTTTTGAAGTCGAACGAGAAGTTTTTATAAAAATATTGAAGTTTAGTTGGCATAATAAATAAAAGCAACAACCAAAAATCAGCTTAAAATAACTTTTACTTATTTAAGGAATTCAAATAGGCCTCTCTTACTTTTTTGAAAAGATTAGAAGAATATACAAAATCAACCACAGCTTCGTTGTCTGTTTTATAGATTTCTTCGCTATCTCCTGTCCAAGCTAACACACCATCTTTAAGGAAAATAATCTTTTCTCCGATTTCCATTACCGAATTCATATCGTGTGTATTGATGATAGTAGTTATATTATACTCTCTGGTAATTTCTTGAATAAGGTTGTCAATCACTATGGCTGTTTTAGGGTCAAGTCCTGAATTGGGTTCGTCACAGAACAAATATTTAGGATTATTTACGATAGCCCGAGCAATAGCGACCCGTTTTTGCATCCCTCCTGAAATCTCAGAGGGCATCTTTTTGTGTGCTCCTTCGAGATTTACACGTTCGATAACTTTATCTACTTGTTCTTTTATTTGTTTATTGGTTTTATTAGTAAACATCTTCAACGGAAAACCTATATTTCCCTCTACAGTCATCGAGTCAAATAGCGCACTCCCTTGAAAAACCATTCCGATTTCGGTTCGGAGTTCTCTTCGTTCGTCTATAGAAAGGTTATCTAATAATCGTCCGTCAAAACTAATGACACCACTGTCGGCTATATGGATTCCCAAAAGCGTTTTTAGCAAAACCGTTTTACCCGAGCCACTTTGCCCGATGATTAAATTGGTTTTTCCTTTTTCGAAATTAGCCGTAATTCCTTTGAGCACTTCTACTCCGTCAAACGATTTTTTTATGTCTTTAATCTCTATCATTTGTTCAAAAGCAAATGGGTTACAATATAATTCACTAAAATAATCAACACACTGGTCCATACAAACGAAGTCGTACTGGCCTTACCTACTTCAAGTGCTCCTCCTTTCATATAATATCCGTGATAAGCCGGAACAGTAGCTAATATCAAAGCAAACAAAAATGTTTTTATAAACGCATAGATCACGTGAAAGGGTATGAATGTGTCTTGAAGTCCTATCAAAAATTCATCCACCGAGGTATAACCTCCGTACACTCCGGCCAGAAAGCCTCCTAAAATCCCTAAGAACATTCCGATAGCAATCACAAACGGATACAAAAGCATGGCAATAATTTTCGGAAAAACCAGATAGTTAAGGGAGTTGACCCCCATTACCTCCAGCGCATCTATTTGCTCGGTTACTTTCATCGTTCCGATACTTGATGTGATAAATGAGCCTACTTTTCCTGCCATAATTATCGAAACAAAAGTAGGAGCAAATTCTAAAATAACCGATTGTCGGGTGGCAAACCCGATAAGGTATTTCGGAATAAGTGGATTAGTCAAATTTAAAGCCGTTTGGATAGTAACCACCCCCCCTACGAAAAAAGAAATAAACATGGTGATACCCAAGGAGCCAATAATTAAATCATCGATTTCTTTAAAAATCAATTGCCGCAATACCGAAGTTTTGGTAGGCTTAGAAAATATTTCTTTCAACATCAGAAAATATCTTCCTATGTGGGTCAGGGTTCTTTGGGTTACGGGTAAAGTAAATATATTGGGTATCAGTTTCATACTTTTGTGGGTATGGAGTTATAAGTCAAAACCTATGTCTTTTCTGTAATACATATTTTTGAAGTGCAATTTATTTATATTTTTATAAGAAGTTTCTAAGGCTTCCTTAAAGTTTTCACCCAACGAAGTAATGGCCATTACTCTACCTCCGTTTGTAAGCACTTTGTCGTCTTGAGTTTTTGTTCCTGCATGAAAAACGATAGAGTCTTCGATAGCATCTATTCCTGAGATTTCTTTTCCTTTTTGATAATCTTCCGGGTAGCCTCCTGAGACGACCATTACCGTTACAGCGCTTCGTGAGTCAATTCTTAAGTCAACTTGATCTAACGTCTGGTTTTGAAGAGCCGCAAACAATTCAACCAAATCGGTCTTTATTCTCGGGAGGACCACTTCGGTTTCCGGATCACCCATTCTTACGTTATATTCAATTACATATGGATCGTTGTTTACTTTTATCAATCCGATAAAAACAAAACCTTTGTATTCGATGTTGTCAGCTTGAAGCCCTTTTATGGTTGGCTTTACGATTCTTTCTTCAATTTTCTGCATCAACTTATCATCTGCAAAGGGTACCGGTGAGACTGCTCCCATCCCGCCTGTATTCAGACCTTGGTCTGCTTCTCCGATGCGTTTGTAATCTTTGGCAGTCGGAAGGATTTTGTAATTCTTGCCGTCAGTAAGCACAAAACAACTCAGCTCGATTCCGTCAAGGAACTCTTCAATCACTACCTTAGCCCCAGCACTTCCGAACTTCTGATCGAGCAGCATATTGGCCAGTTCTTTTTTGGCAAGAGCCAAATCATCGAGGATAAGCACTCCTTTTCCTTGAGCTAATCCGTCTGCTTTAAGCACATAAGGAGGTTGTAGTTTTTCTAAAAAAACATAGCCTTCGTCGATATTATCTTGTGTAAAACTACTATAAGCAGCTGTAGGGATGTTGTTTTTAATCAAAAATTCTTTGGCGAACTCTTTACTTCCTTCTAATAGTGCTCCTTGTTTTGAAGGCCCAACCACCTGAATTTTTTTTAAATCTTCGTCATTTTTAAAAAAATCGTAGATGCCGTTTACAAGTGGATCTTCCGGTCCTACTACCACCATCTCTATAGTCCGGCTAAGGCAAAAGTCTTTTATCCTATCAAACTCATTAACTCCTATAGCAACATTTGTGGCTATTTGCTGTGTTCCTGCATTACCTGGAGCCACAAATAGCTCAATGTTTTTTGGGCTTTGGATAAGCTTATAAGCCAGTGCATGCTCTCTTCCTCCTGAGCCTAAAAGTAAGATCTTCATTGGTTGTGTTTTTGGTTTTCAAAAGTACTGCTTTTATTTTTTAGAGACAAAAAAGTTTAGATGAGTTCGCACGCTATAATATATTTATTTTATATCTTAGCCTATTGAAATTGAAATTCCATCTAAACTTGAACACTGATACACTTACTTCTAAACAAATTATTCTTAACCTGCTTCATTGTCAGAACTTAATTTCAGAGAAACTATCTGAAGTTCTAAAGCCGTATGATATTTCTACCGAGCAATTTAATGTTTTGAGAATCTTGAGAGGGCAAAAAGGAAAACCTATTAATATGGGCACCATTCAGAGCAAAATGATTGCTAAGACCAGCAACACAACCCGGCTGGTAGATAAATTATTACTAAAAAGTCTGGTTGACCGTGCGGTTTGCGAAAACAACAGACGAAAAATAGAAGTAACCATCACCGAAAAAGGGCTCAAATTACTCCATATTGTAGACCAGAAAGTAGAACAAACCGAAAAAGAATTAGTAAACAAGCTTAGCGAAACAGAAAAAACCCAGCTTATTGCGCTATTAGAAAAGTTTAGAGGATAAAATATCTGTATTTAAGATGTAAGGTTCTGAAAAGTAATCTCGATGAAATTTAATTTTCAAACAACAAAAATAACCTGACTTCGAAGCACCTACAAACTGGCGACGGGTTACTTTTAGCCCAGCAACAAACAATCTTGATTTATTAGCAAAAATTACTGATAACCGGAAAACAAAAATCTATATTTTGTGATAATGTCAAAAATCGCAAAACATAGTGATTTTGCCACTCGGTGCAAAAGCCGATATTACTTTAGATTTAGGAGAAATCCAACTCAAAGAAACTTTTTGTTTCATCGCTATTTTATCTACGAACTAAGAAATACACTCCCTTTCAAAACCACTCAAGCCAACGTTAAAATTATCTTAAACTTGTTTTATGTGTATATTTTTACAATATTTGTTGTTAAATATTTAGTTATTATGAATGCTTTCAAGACTATTATTGGAGTAATTCTTATCATTGTTTCTATTATTATCATCATGACCATGGCCAATGAAGAAAGTGGAACACGCGTAATAGGTGCTTTCATTGGGTTTTTAATCTCCTTCGGAACGGGTATTTTGTTAATACGTAGTGCAAACAAGAGTGACAAAAACGAATAACGTTTTTTAGAGGTCACTCTTACATTAGCAGCTATAAGATTGAATCGTCTACCTCATTTGGCAGCGTAACTTTTAATAGCGGTTGAGCTTCCATGGCTCGTTTGATAGCAAAAATAGCTCCTTCGTTTCTTGCCCAGCTCCTTCGTGATATTCCGTTATTGACATCCCAGAACAACATCGATTCTAATCGTCTGGAAGCCTCTGCAGTTCCGTCAAGCAACATACCAAAACCGCCGTTGATTACTTCGCCCCACCCTACTCCACCGCCGTTGTGAATCGAAACCCAAGTAGCTCCTCTAAAGCTATCTCCGATTACGTTCTGAATAGCCATATCGGCAGTAAAGCGAGAACCGTCATAAATGTTTGAGGTTTCTCTATAAGGCGAGTCTGTTCCTGATACATCATGATGGTCACGACCCAAAACCACATACCCAATTTCGCCTTTGGCAATAGCCTGGTTAAAGGCTTCGGCAATTTTGATTCTTCCTTCTGCATCGGCATAGAGGATGCGGGCTTGCGAACCTACGACCAATTTATTTTCTTGTGCTCCTTTGATCCACTTGATGTTATCAGCCATTTGCTGTTTGATTTCTTGTGGAGAATTTTTCATCATTTCTTCTAACACTTCACAAGCAATTTTATCGGTCTTTTGAAGGTCTTCCGGTTTCCCAGAAGCACACACCCAGCGGAAAGGCCCAAATCCATAATCAAAACACATCGGTCCCATAATATCCTGAACATACGACGGATATTTAAAATCTATTCCGTTTTGTGCCATAATATCGGCCCCTGCTCTTGAAGCCTCTAGCAAGAACGCATTACCATAGTCAAAGAAATAGGTTCCCCTTGCCGTGTGGATATTGATCGCATCCACTTGTCTGCGAAGACTTTCCTGAACTTTTTGTTTGAATAATTCCGGAATATTAGCCATCATATCATTGGCCTGTTCAAACGACAATCCAACCGGATAATAACCTCCAGCCCACGGGTTGTGAAGTGAAGTCTGATCGGAACCTAAATCAACATACATATTTTCTTTGGCAAAATGTTCCCAAACTTCCACCACATTTCCTTCAAAAGCAATCGAAACGACTTCTTTATTTTCTTTGGCTTTTAGCACTCTTTGAGTCAATTGGTCTAAATCAGTAATTACCTCATCAACCCAACCTTGTGAGTGTCTGGTCTGAACCGCTTTGGGGTTTACTTCTGCACAAATGGTGATGCAACCGGCTATATTTCCTGCTTTGGGCTGCGCTCCACTCATTCCGCCCAGACCTGAAGTGATAAAAAGCCTCACCCCAGCCCTCTCCAAAGAAGGGGGAGCTAGTTTACGGATAGCATTCAGAACCGTAATCGTAGTTCCGTGCACAATTCCTTGTGGTCCGATATACATATAGCTTCCTGCGGTCATTTGCCCGTATTGGGTAACTCCAAGTGCATTAAACTTTTCCCAATCATCGGGTTTGGAGTAATTCGGAATCATCATACCGTTAGTCACCACCACTCTCGGAGCGTCTTTGTTCGACGGGAAAAGCCCCATCGGGTGGCCAGAATACATCGCCAAGGTTTGCTCATCGGTCATCTCTGACAAATACTGTATCGTAAGCAGGTATTGCGCCCAGTTTTGGAATACTGCTCCATTGCCACCATAAGTAATCAACTCGTGCGGATGTTGTGCCACCGCATAATCCAGATTGTTCTGAATCATCAACATAATGGCTTTGGCTTGCTCCGACTTTCCGGGATATTCCGAGATAGGTCTGGCATACATCTTATAATCGGGACGAAAACGATACATATAGATACGTCCGTAGGTGTTGAGTTCGTCCAAAAATTCTTTGGCTAAAACTTGGTGGTATTGAGGTTCGAAATAGCGCAAGGCATTGTGAAGTGCTAATTTCTTCTCATCGACAGTTAATATTTCCTTACGCTTAGGCGCGTGATTAATGTTAGGGTCATAAGGCTTAAAAGCCGGTAAGTCACTCGGTATTCCTTGTCTTATTTGCTCTTGAAAAGTCATGGTATTACATTTTGATAGCGACAAAAATAACACTTTTGCAAGACTTTTCCTTATATATAAAGTATCTTAGGCAAAAGCGTGCGAAGAATCACAAATTAAGTCTGGCATCTATCAACTCTGGAGATCTGACCCAATAAAATGTTTTTAGAATCAGTTAAAAAGATTACCTTTGAGTGGTTCTATAATTAAATCCATGAAAATAAAACGCTTTATATTTTTTATCGCTACTCTATCTATAGGTTGGTCTATCAATGCGCAAGAAATTGCTTTGGTTAAATATTCGGGTGGTGGAGACTGGTATGCTAACCCTACTGCTCTACCTAATTTGATTGCGTTTTGTAATAACAATATTGATACCCAACTCAACCCTCAGCCTATAACCATCGAGCTTTCGAGTTCTGCTCTTTTTCTGTACCCGTTTATTCATATTACCGGACACGGAAACATCATTTTTAATGAAGTCGAAATTCAAAACTTGCGTAAATACCTCCTCGGAGGTGGCTTTCTGCATATAGATGACAATTATGGGTTAGACCCCTATATCAGGCGGGAGATGAAACGGGCATTTCCTGAAATGGACTTTGTAGAAATACCAAAAAACCATATTATCTTTCAAGAGCCTTACCCTTTCCCTGGCGGATTACCCAAAATTCACGAGCACGATAATGAGCCTCCACAGGCTTTTGGGCTCTTTAAAGACGGGAAGCTAATTTGCCTATACACCTACCAGACCGATTTAGGAGACGGATGGGAAGATGCCGAAGTACATAATAACCCTAAAGAAATAAGAGAAAAAGCCCTGAAGATGGGAGCCAATATCATCAATTATGTCTTTATGTTCTAAGCAAGATTTAATATGAGGTTAAATTTAATAACATTGGCTTAACATTAAATTAATATTAGAGTGTGAAAAATCGTAATTTTTAAAATACTTTTGCAGAAAATTAAAACCTAAATAAAATGGCATTTTCAATAAATGATATTTTTCAGTTCTTAACACCAAAAGACAAAAAGTTTTTTCCGTTATTCGAACAAGCTACAACTCATCTTGTAGATTTAGCATTTGCTTTAAACGAAGCAGTAAACGCTCCTAAAGGAGAAAGAGATGTTTACTTTCAGAGAATAGACGAGCTGGAGGTAGAAATTGACAAAATCACTCACAAAGTAAACATGGAGTTGAGCAAGAATTTCCTCACACCATTTGACCGAGAAGACATCCACTCACTTATCAAATCAATCGATGACGTAACCGATTTCTTGCATGGTTCTGCCAGCCGAATGAAAATGTATCAGGTAGAAAAGATTACTAAGTCAATCAGGAAGCTTACTGAAATCAACCTAGAAGCGTGCCAACTCATCAAGCGTGCAATAACTGACCTTAAAGAACACAATAACCTAAAACGCGTAACGGTGGCTTGCAAGAAAATCTCTAAATTAGAAAGCAAGGCCGATGTAGTATTTGATAATGCGGTTATGGATATTTTTGAGAACGAGACCGATGCTATAAAAATAATCAAATACAAAGAAGTACTTACTGCCCTAGAAGATGCTTCAGACAAATGTAAAGATGTGGCCAACGTATTGGAAACCATCGTAGTAAAATATTCATAAACACTATAAAAAAACTGTACTAATGGATAGTTTTACACTACTGGTCATAGTCATTACACTTGCTTTTATTTTTGACTACATCAACGGTTTTCACGATGCTGCTAACTCTATTGCTACTATTGTAGCGACTCGTGTGCTTACTCCTTTTCAGGCGGTCTTGTGGGCAGCATTCTTTAACTTTATGGCTTATGTCCTTATTATATTGACCACCGGAGAATTTAATGTAGGAAATACCATTGCTAAAACTGTAATGGAGGACTATATCTCTATGGAAGTTATTCTGGCAGGACTTATTGCAGCTATATCTTGGAACTTATTAACTTGGAAATTCGGAATTCCTTCATCATCCTCACATACGCTTATTGGAGGATTTATGGGAGCCGCTCTTATGCACGCTTATATAATCACTGATGGTAATTGGGCGATTATGGCAAATGATGTAATTAATGCTGCACCTGTTCTGCTTATCGTACTTTTTATATTTTTAGCCCCTACTATAGGTTTTTTTATAGCACATTTGCTCACCGTGCTTATTATGTGGATTTGTAGAAATACCACTCCGCACAAAGCAGACAAATGGTTCAGAAAGCTGCAATTAGTATCTTCGGCATTATTTAGCTTGGGGCACGGAGCTAACGATGCTCAAAAAGTAATGGGAATTATTGGAGCTGCTGTTATTTCCTACCACTTAGGGCTTGGTCCTGACGATGTTTATCATACTCTACAGGCTACATCAGAACACACAATTCAGGAAGTTCGATTTAAGTATTTTGTAGAGCATTATTACTGGGTGCCTATTACTTCGTTTATAGTTATAGGGCTCGGAACCATGAGCGGAGGTTGGAAAATCGTAAAGACCATGGGAACTAAGATTACTAAAGTAACCTCACTCGAAGGAGTAAGTGCCGAAACTGCCGGAGCTATGACGCTTTATATAGCTGAAGCAGGCGGTATTCCGGTTTCGACCACACACACCATTACCGGTAGTATTATAGGGGTTGGGGCTACTAAAAGGATGTCGGCCGTACGGTGGGGAGTAACCATCAAACTGCTTTGGGCATGGATATTAACCATTCCTATTTCGGCTATCGTGGCAGGACTTATTTACTTGATAATAAGAGCCTTCTAATATAACAACAAGCTGATTTCAAACAGAAAAAATCATCCTGTGCTTAATTTTGATATAGGCACAGGATTTTTAAATTCGTTAGGGTCATACCGTTTGGGCATAACACACCCAATGTCTGCTATCCTATGTGTTTTTTTATACACGAGCGTTTCATCCGCCAAGAATATTTTAAGTTTTTGGCAGGTAGTGTAGCCCAACAATACTACTTTATTTTTTATCTTGCTCGAGGCATATTTGATATTTGCTCGCTAAAATGACATTTTGCCGAAACAAACCCGAACAAAACCCGAACAAAACTGCACTAAAAGACGATGTAGATATAGCTTAGATGCGTAGGTAAGGCGGCATTGAGGTAGCATTGAGGCGGCATTGAGGCGGCATTGAGGCAGGATAGAAACAGCTAAACACTCATAAAAAGTGAACCTCGACGTTGGAAAGTTAAAAAAAATGTTAGTATTTTAGCTATGTTACCTGACAGGTTAAATATAGTAATTATAGCTACATCTGACAAGTTTTAACATACCCGTAGTTCAAAATTAACTACATTCATTGACTCATATTATTATTTTTTGATTCAAAAGTCTCAAATGCGGCACTTAATGAATTGTTAAAATTTATGACACCTGCATAAAGTTTTAGTATTTAAAGCATTATATGTAATGCTGTGCGTATTGGTATTGTTGCGTACAATGCAGTTTGAAACGCGTCGTCTAACCCGAAGTAATTTTGTATATTTGTAAACTGAACTAATGAAATGAAAAATGCTGAACAAAAATAAACATACAATTATAAATGGAGACAGCAGAGAAATGAGCGAACTCAAAGACGAAAGCGTTCATTTGATTGCGACTTCACCACCCTATTGGCAACTTAAAGATTACGGAACAGAAAACCAAATTGGATTTCACGACGATTATGAAACATACATTAATCATCTAAATTTAACTTGGCAAGAATGTTTCCGGGTATTACACAAAGGTTGTCGTCTTTGCATCAATATCGGAGACCAATTTGCCCGTTCAACATATTACGGTCGTTATAAAGTTATTCCTATTCACGCCGAAATCATTAAATTTTGCGAAATGATTGGCTTTGATTTTATGGGTCAAATTATTTGGCAAAAAGCAACCACCATGAATACTTCTGGTGGAGCAAGTATCATGGGAAGTTATCCAAACCCACGAAACGGAATTGTTAAATTGGATTTTGAATATATTTTATTATTCAAAAAGCAAGGAAATGCTCCTAAACCAACAAAAGAACAAAAAGATAACGCTGCAATGACAAATGAAGAATGGAATACCTATTTCAATGGCCATTGGTATTTTTCAGGAGCAAAACAAGATAAACATTTGGCAATGTTTCCTGAAGAATTACCTCATCGTTTAATAAAAATGTTTTCATTTCCTGGAGAAACTGTTTTAGATCCGTTTATGGGCAGCGGAACAACAGCATTAGCAGCTAGAAATCTGAATAGAAATTCTGTAGGATATGAAATCAACCCAAATTTCATATCGATTATAAAAGAAAAATCGGAACAGATGATGCTTTTACAAAAGTTGAGACTGAAATCATCAAACAGCCCGAATTAAAAACGAATTTTGAAAAACGAATTCAAAAACTGCCATATCAATTTATGGATACACATAAATTAGATAAAAAAATAGATGTCAAAAAAATTCAATACGGTTCTAAAATAGATGCAAATAGTACAGGGAAACGAGAAGAATTTTTCTCGGTAAAAGAAATTATAAGCCCTGAACTTGTTCGATTAAATAATGATTTAACTATTCGTTTAATTGGAATTAAACAAAACCCGGTAATTAATAGAAAAGCAACGGAATACTTAATAAATAAAGTTCGTGGCAAGAAAGTATTTTTGAAATATGATGAAGTAAAACACGACTCCGAAAATAATTTATTGGCTTATCTCTATCTTGAAAACAAAACTTTCATAAACGCTCATCTATTGAAAAAAAAATTTAGCATTCGTAGATAATTCCATTGAATTTAAATATAGAACAAAATTTAACACATTTATCAATGACTAAAGATTATTCTACAAAAACAGATGGAGAAGGTTTCAAGTTTAAACACGAAACTCTTTTAAATTATGCCTTAAACCGTTGGGGATTAAACAAAGCATATAGTGTAGGCGCATTATCCGAATTGATTCGGGATTGCGCTCCCATGATTATAAAGAATGGGAAGAATATTATTTCACGAAAGGTAAGCAAAAGAAGAAAAACGGAATACATATTACTCGGGAATACATTACTTCATTAGGGCAAACACTATACATTAAACTATCAGAAGTTGTTCAAAATGAATTAGCATCTATTACAGAAGAAGAATGTATAGATTACGCCTATAACTTAGTACTTCGAAGAACTTACGATGGATATAGAACTGAAATTGAAACCATATACGGACAATTAGAAGGTGCAATTGGTATGAAAATAGAACCAGCACCAGATAATTGGGATAGAGCCTATAGTGTTGATTTCTTGGTGAAAATTGGAGAAAAGTATATTGGCATTCAGATTAAACCCATTGATTCTGGACAAGCATTAAATCAATATCAATGGATTGAAATGCACAAAATAAATCATCAAAATTTTGAAGAAAAATTTGGTGGAAAAGTATTCTTTGTTTACTCGACAAAAGCAGGAGGAAAAAAGAAAATCTATAATATAGAAGTAATTGAACAAATCCAAACTGAAATAGAAAGACTAAAAAAATAAGACACTATGACATAACTTAACCACCTGCCCCCTTATTGTCTCTTTAAAACAGCCTCTCAAAACCATAAACCACCCTTTTTATTTATACTACAAAAAAAACAGCACAAATAATCTTATCTGTGCTGTTTTTTTTGAATTTAAGTTGTTTTTATCTTTAAGCGTGAATGGCTCTGTTTTCGGTGGCGGCCAAAGCTGCTTCTTTGATTGCTTCTGCAAAGGTCGGGTGTGCCCAAGACATTCTGGCTAAATCTTCAGCCGAAGCACGGAACTCCATTGCGGTAACTCCTTCTGCGATTAGGTCTGCTGCACGAGCTCCCACGATATGCATCCCCAAGATTTCGTCGGTTTGCTTATCAGCTAAAATCTTTACGAATCCGTCTGTATCCATACTGGCTCGAGCTCTTCCTAAGGCTCTAAAGTTAAAGCTTCCGGTTTTATACTCCACTCCTGCTTCTTTGAGTTGCTCTTCGGTCTTGCCTACTCCGGCTACTTCAGGCCACGTATAAACCACTCCCGGAATCAGGTTATAGTTAATATGCGGTTTTTGTCCTGCGATAGTTTCTACCACAAAAACACCTTCTTCTTCTGCCTTGTGAGCCAGCATCGCTCCTCGTATGACATCACCTACGGCATAAATATTAGCAACACTGGTTTGCAAGTGTTCGTTTACTTCGATTTGACCTTTTTCGTTAGTCTTTACTCCAGCTTTTTCGGCATTTAGTCCGTCTGTAAAAGGGCGTCTTCCTACTGAAATAAGTGCATAATCTCCGTCAAGCGTAATAGTTTCTCCCTTGGCATTTTCTGCCTGAACCTGCACGTTATCGCCTTGGCGTTCTACTGATTTTACTTTATGTGAGGTATAGAATTTGATGCCTTGCTTTTTTAATACCTTAGTAAGCTCTTTTGATAATCCGGCATCCATTCCCGGAATAATTCTATCTAAATACTCCACTACAGATACCTTAGCTCCCAAACGAGAATATACTTGCCCGAGCTCCAAGCCTATTACTCCACCGCCAATAACTACCATGTGCTTTGGAATCTCTTTGAGCTTTAATGCCTCGGTCGAAGTGATGATTCTTTCTTTATCTATCTTGATAAACGGAAGATTCGATGGTTTTGAACCTGTTGCTATAATGGTGTGTTTTGCTTCGATGACCTCAGTGGTTTCGTCGTTTTTGGTTACTTTAATGTGGGTAGCATCTTCAAAAGAACCTACTCCCTCAAAAACAGTAATTTTGTTTTTGTCCATCAGGAAGTTAATCCCGGCACTAGTCTGGTCGATAACGGTTTGTTTGCGTTCGATTATTTTTTCGATATTTGCCTTTATCTCTCCCGAAATTTCGATGCCGTGAGCAGCAAAATTCGAAACAGCATCATGATAATGGTGCGAAGAGTCTAAAAGTGCTTTTGAAGGGATGCATCCTACATTAAGACACGTGCCTCCCAGGGTGGAATATTTCTCGATAATAGCAGTAGAAAAACCAAGTTGTGCAGCACGGATAGCAGCTACGTATC
>CAYPCZ010000059.1:0-15969 GCA_964409345.1 uncultured Flavobacterium sp.
ATAAGAAAAAATGATTTTCGATAAATATTTCGTATTCGAATTAAAAGCAGCAGCCCCTTGCTGGTGCGAGCACAATGTCATTAAGTTAGTGTGTTAAATGTTTGATTTTCAGTAATTTAAACTTGTTTTCTTAATGAGGATTCCGTATATTTATTTGATAATCAAATAGTTATTTAGTTTTATGAAAAAAAACATCTATATTTATTTTTGATATTTTAAAGAGTGAAATCTGTAATCCAGAGCTTATTGAAAAGTTCAAAGTTTCAAAAAAGCACTTTACAAGAACCAGAAAACAAACATTTTCTACTACATTACTTTTTATGATGAATCTTTTAAGAAAAAGTCTTTCCCTAGAAATTGAAAATTTTGTAAAGCATTTAAAGGTTTTTATTGGACATAATAAACTTACGTGTTTTTCCAAAAGTGCATTTGTACAATGTCGCAATAAAATTCATCCTGAAGTTTTTAAACATCTAAATCAAACGTTGATTAACGAGTTTTACACCGATAATGATGCTTCAATTAAATTATGGAAAGGATTTAGATTATTAGCAGTTGATGGTTCCCGAATGACCTTGCCCAACACAGAAGAACTTAAAAATGAATATGGTCAAGCCAAAAATCAAAATCTATCAGGAGTTGTTCAGGCAAGAGTTTCTGTTTTATATGATGTTTTAAACAAATTTGTATTAGATGGTAAATTGGCTCCTCTTTCTGTTGGAGAACTTACTTCTGCAATCGAGCATCTTGAATATACAAGACCTAAAGATTTAATTATTTATGACAGAGGTTATCCTTCATTCCAACTTGTTTTTGAGCATTACCGCCAGAATATTGATTTTGTAATTCGAGCAAAAAAGGATTTTAATAATGAGATTATAGCTTTTTATAAAGGTGGCAATACAACTAAAATTGTAAAAATATATCCTGGCAAGAATACAAAAATTAGTGATAAGCAATATAACCATCAAACCTATCAAATGGTAAGACTCGTAAGAGTAGAGTTGCCAAGCGGAGAAGCGGAAATACTTATTACATCACTTTTGGATAATAAAAAATACCCGTCTAAAATATTTAAAAATCTATACTTTCAAAGATGGGGTGTAGAAAAATTTTATGATGAGTTTAAAAACAAACTTAAGGCGGAACATTTTTCGGGATATTCAAAACATAATATTTTACAAGACTTTTATGTTGCACTATTTGTATCAAATATCCAAAGTCTAATTGTAAGTGAAATAAACGAAGAGTTGCAAGTCAATACCAAAACAAAATATGTTTATAAAGTCAATAATAATCTATCCTACGGTCTGCTTAAAGACAGAATAATTACGTTATTCTATTCCGATACTAAAACAGAAGTCATATTTTCAGAATTAAAAGAACTTTTTAAAAAGCACCTAATTCCCATACGACCCGATAGAAGATTTGACCGGCATAAGGATAAATATCGTAATAGGCAAAAACCAAAAGTACCTAAAAACATGAAAGATACATTGTAATTTTGCTTAACTTAATGACATTGTGCTCGCGCTAGCGGAGGGAAGTAATTATAATTTAATCGTGCTTTCAGCACTCCATTTTGCCCCTCTTTTTTTGGTTCTGCGGAGCAGAACAGGAAGAAAAAAGCCCTGCATTTCTGCAAGGCTTATTTTTTATAATTTTTAATTATTTCAACTCATACATAGTAAACTCTAATGATTCTAAATCGTCCACCGTAGTAAATATATTGTACCTGTCTGGCACATAAAGTTTGTTTTCAAATACAATGTATGGACTTGGAACACCTTGGTTAATTTTGTAAGAAATATTTTTTTCGGTATTTATTAATTTTTCGTAAGCTACCCACGGTCCTATCCACGTTTTTACGGTTTCTAATCTATAACTATTTTCCTTTCCTTTGGGTAATTCTAACAACATCGTTTGTATGTCATTTTGAACCTCTGTTGGATTTCTAAGATAGTTAGTAACTTCGGTTGGCAAGTCTTTAAACTTTACTTTTTCACTTTTTAGGGTGTTTATA
Source organism: uncultured Flavobacterium sp. (assembly GCA_964409345.1). GTDB lineage: Bacteria > Bacteroidota > Bacteroidia > Flavobacteriales > Flavobacteriaceae > Flavobacterium. Next base: position 2,024 of record CAYPCZ010000059.1, read on the forward strand.
TTACGGTTATTACAACTGCTGAAAAGCAGGATAATGATTAAAAAATTCCAATATCTCATTTGTTCTCGGTTTTATCTATCCAATCATTAGTCCTATTGTGGGAGTTATGAAAATCTCCTCCCACACCTTGAGGGTTGTCAACACTTATATTTTGAGCATTGTCAAATACCCTGCCCGCTGCACCCAGTTCTCCTGAACCTTTCTGCTGACCTAATCTATGCCCTGTTCTTACCCCTCTGCCGTAAACACCAAAAAGTTTATTCCCGGTACTATTTCCTCCCCTACTCTGCACAGGGTCTTTTTCGTCATAAACATTTACGTGGTTTACTCGCTTCGATGCTTTTTCAGATAATTGATAATCATCACGAACGGGTGTGTTAATGGTAAGCAAGTTCAATTCAATATCATTAAACTCCTCCATTTCAACCATCATATTTAACGCTTCGATTGAAACATTTCCTCCGTGACTGTGACCTGCTAAAGTAATTTTGCCATTAAAATCTTCAGACTGCATTTGAGTTCTTACGTGGTCAATTAGTCCCATTGCTGCATCCGTTCTTGCACCGCTAAAGTTATCTCCAGACCATTCATATGATTTTCCAAGTTGATTATCACTAAATAAGTTATTGGAAGCCCTTCTTATCCCACTTAGATTTCCCCAAGTCTTATTATTTGACCAAGTTCCGTGAACAGGTATGATGTCCCTGCCGTCTGGGTCTATCGCATTTATAGGGTTATTAGCTACATAAGCATACGGAGAAATATTCGGATAATTGAAATAATGCTCATCAACACTAAGAAAAATCGAGATACGTGGGTCATAATATCTTGCTCCTGCATAATACAATCCTGTTTCTCTGTCTAACTCATGTCCTGTAAATTTCCAACGGTTACTATAATCTCCTGTCTGGCTATGCTGCTCCGCCATCGTCTCACCGAACGGTAAATTTAAGAAAAATTCGTAAGGCAAGCCATTTATATCTGTTAAATATGTGGCTGTACCCAGGTGGTCAGGATGATAGTAATAAATCAAATCTTCTGCCATAGTGCCATAGCCTCCTTGGGTCTGCTCTAAAGAACCCTCTTCTGAGGTTTCTTGATCAGTAGCAGGGTTATATTGTGCAAAACTCAAGGTAGCTGTAATCTCTGCCTGGTCAAGATACTGTTGCAAATCCTGTTGCTGCAAAAGCATCAACTCATCTTCATCAGGATAATCACTAGTTGAGCTCTCACTACTGTTGTTCATCAGCCCAGTGGTTTGAGACTTTTTGTCCATAAAAAGCTCATCCGCATTCTCGTGCCCCAACCTTGCCGCTATACGTTGCGTACCTGCATAATAATGCTTGCTAAAAATTCCGTCAGGATCAACCACCAAAAATGCACTCGGGTAGGTGGTGTAATTGCCCATCTGTATGTTGCTGTCAATTAGCTCGCCGTTTTCGTATACAGTTTCCAAATTTGAAGAGGCTTTCAAAACGCGCTCTCCGCCAGCATCATAAATGTAGTGGTGCATGCGTGGTTCTTCTATGGCTACCCGCAAACGGTCTGCTTCATCCCAGAAATATTGTTTCGAGATTCCCGCAGCCGTATCATGGCGGTGCTTCATATTACCGTTAGGGTCATAATCAAAATGTTCAGTTAGCCCCGTATTCAGGTCAGTCAGCACTTCCAGCCTATGGGTGCCGTCAAAATATTTGTACTCGTTGTTATAGCTATTCGCCACATAAGCCTGCCCGTTTTTGCTATGATCCTGGCGTTTGCTGACAATACCGTGTGTCGAGTTATAGCTCATTCGTGTAGCATAAGCAGCAGTATAATCATTACCTAATTGCTGTTGTTGAGGGCTTCCCAAAAAGTCTCCATTGGCATTCACCAGGCGGTTCAGGTTATCATAAATATATTTGTTTTGATACTTTCCACCCATATAATTTACCTGGTTAAACCCTGCTGAATTTACCAGCTCGGTAACATTCCCAACATAATCATAATCATAATTGTTATTCAACAACTCCCCACTATTTGACGAAAGAACCTTAAGATTACCCAATCTTCTCAGCTCAGGGGTATAATCATAAAGGGTCTCTGTACCGTTTCCGTACAAGATGTATGTCCGCTCGCCATAATGGTTGTAGTCCACACGCTGTACATAAGGCATATCTCCGTTTATACTGTTCAGGTTGCCCCCGAGATCATAAGAATAACGTACATGTTCCCCATCAGGATATACTAAGCTTTGCAGCCTGTTCCAGCTGTCGTACTCAAAACGGGTTTCAAAGGTGCGGTTAGGCAAGGTCGGCGATGGGGCAACGACCGTCCTGCGGTTATACACCATCTCTCCCATATTACCATAATCAAACCACTGCATCCCCGAGGCATCCTGCTGGTAGATCAGCCTGCCGGTCTGGTTACCTGAATTGGGGTCGCCGTATTCATAATAAACATCAGAGATATTTGCTGAACCAGGCTGAATTTCAGGGAAAATAATCCGCTTTAACCTGTTGTATTCATAATGATAACTAATGTACTGACTTTGTGCTATCAGCTTTTCAGTTTCCAAACGGGTCAGGTTGCTTGCCTTATCATAATAATATTGGGTTGTGCCCCTGTCCGGATGATGCATTTCTGATTTTCTACCAAGCAGATCATACTTATACCCGGTTGACATACCCATATCATCGGTATAGCTCAACAGCTCGCCAATGGCATTGTAATCAAACAGCGTAATGATATCGCCCTGCGGGCCTACATTGTTGGTCTTTACCACCCTGCCGTTCACATCTTTAAACGACTCAGAGATAATATCCACACTTCCCGATTGCTGTACCACAGAACGGGTTTTGTGCAGGTTGCCGTCCAAAGTATATTCCATAAACGCCTGACTGCCTGCTTCATCAATTGTCTCAACAACTCTATCCAACGGGTCATACATACTTTCTGCAAAATAATTTATCAGATCCTGGTTGTATGTAAAGTTGATGTTGTTGCCTTTGTCTTCTACACTCGGGTGGTATTGCTTTATTGCTCTACCAAACTCGTCATAGGTTACTGCTCCCGAAACGCTCATCCGTTCCTGATAATTAGGGCTTGCCGTAGGGTCGGTATTCAGATTCACCGTAATATCCTTTTTTACCTGCACAGGGCGTGCCAGCCCATCAATAAACGTATAGGTATCTATCGTATTGTTAGGGTGCTGCGGGTCATAATGTTTGGTCAATGCCACAGGAACAAACTCGCTCTGCGAAACCACACCCAAAGACTGGATATCAGAATATTTAGGGAAATACTCAAACTGTAACGTAAAAGGCTGATTGGTCTGCATTTCCTTAGGTCCTAAAACATCGGTCAAACGACCGAAAGAATCATACCTGTAGGCGGTTATGTTACCTGCTATGTCTGTGACTTGAGTAGGAACATCAAACTTAAAGTCATACTGGGTCTGCGATGCATACCCAAAAGCATCGGTTACCTGAGTAATATGCTTGTTGTATGTGGTGTCATATTCATAAACATAAGACATTCGCTCGCTATTGTCATTCTCCGGATATTCAATAAACGTGATATTACCATACTGGTCATATTTCAAATCTACTCTTGCAAAATCATTTGCCGTATAAAAATGCTGCATCGTGCCTATGGCTCCGGTAGTGGTGTCGATATTATCGGTCTGTCTATGTCTTTTTGCTTGTCCGTTCACTATTACTACAACTTTATGAGGAATGGCGATAATGTTTTTATCGGTCAGCGAAACAATGTCGTGATAACTAATTTCAGTACTATAATTATCTTGTGCATCGTTCGGGTCACCCAAATAATCAAATCTTACCACCCTTGCTTTTTCATCATAATTCATTATTGATTCCGAAACCAAAGGAGAGCTGCCTAATTCATACACATAACTTGTGGTTTTAGACAAAAGAACCACAGCACTGCGTCTGCCTTCGTGTCCGCCCACATCAAAATCTTCCGGAAGCAATGTGGCAGCCAAATCAATAATGCTATTGTCATCACTCAAAGCTCTGAGTTCATAGTTATTTTCAGATCTCGAATACAGCTCATTATTGGTTATATCACCTTTATAAACCGCTGTTTCCTTAAGCAACCCATTCAAGAAGTAACTTCTGTTGTGGTATTTGCTTACCGAGGTGCGGTAGATATCCTGTAGTTCGCCCTCTTCATTCATAGTATAATCAACCGATTTTACCGTTTCAAACCCATAAAAATCTCGTTCTCTGCGGTCATATCTCGGGTTTTCATACTCATACATCTTTTTGTATATATCCTGCCCATCGTTAACAAGGTCATAACCATCTTCAATCATCACACTACTCATTACCCATTTCGGGTTCGGGTTATCATAGCTCACCTTATGTACTTTATAATCCAACGTAAATTTGCCACCCAACGGGTTGGTAACCGACTTCAACTTGTCTGTCCGGCGGATACGGGAATGATGTACTCTAATCATGTTGCCATCACCAAGACGCTCAATCAAATCCGGAAAGCCGTCTCCGTCAAAATCAATAATGGTTTTTTCGGTTTTGTTGGTAGAGGTTGCTAATGTGCCGTTCACTGTAACGGCTGCAAATTTCAGGCAGGTCCCCACAAAAGGGATAGGTATGTTCGGGGTTATACTAAGGGCAGCATTTTTACTTGCTGTAGCAGAAACAGATTCCTTTTTTAAATCAAAACTGCTCCAGGTAACTGTTGTCGCAAACCGGTTACCTCTGTTAATGTTTACTCTTAGATTATTATCCGGATCCACAAAATCAATCAGACCGTCACCATTGATGTCTATAAACGTATTTTTGGTATTATTCCACGAAGAGGTCAGTGATAGTCCACCCTGAATACTGCTGTTCCATAAGCTCACCCCAACTCCACCTCCTATGTTTACTGCACGGCTTTCAAACACATTGCTCATATTCTGCCAGTTAGCCGAAGTACTTTCCAGTTTGCCTCCCCTGTTTAAATAAACCCTGATACTGCCGTTTTCCTTAGAAATCAGGTCAGGAAGCCCATCCCCGTTAACATCTGTCCAAAAACTGTCTGTAAAACTATCCCCTTGTGAAAAGTTCCCTGATAAAGAAGCTGAAGTATTTGATTTTGTGCTGTTTGAAACTTTAGACATAGTCAAAGGTATGGAGTTTTTACCTCCCTGCTCATCATTTTGTCCGCCAAATCCTCCCGATACTCCGGCTCCCCAATTACTGTTTCGGTTAATCGTAATTACAGATTCCTTGCCTGTCCTTGCAGTCGGTTGTTTTAACCCCCCCGTACGAGTAGTAAACTGTATTTCTCCTGTAGTTACTACATCCGGATAACGATCTCCGTTTAAATCAGTATAATCGGTTACAATCTTACCGCTACCCTGTATCGATTTTGAAACAGAACCAGTAATAGGCCCGTAGGTGCCACCACCGGAAATATTTTGTCCTTTTGAATTAAAAATTTTGTTGATACCATAGGCTCCCGTTTCAGACATCCCTTGAAAATTATAAGGCTGTACCTCATACTCCAATGATAATACCTGAGATAGCGTTGCTGCTCTGTAGGAATAAGCCGAGGCATAATTTTCTTTATGGATACCCATCCATTTATCTTCAACTCCAAATTCTCTTTGAGCTATACCGTTCATAAAAGCATCTCCTCCCTCAACATACATAGCATACTCCGGTGTGTTTTGTATAGCTTCTATATAAGCAAGGTCATTGTTGTCTATTATCTGGTTCTGATTTTGGTTAAGTTGTTGTTCCAGATTATTTACATAACTTTCAATTGCCGCACTATCGTAATCTTTAAAAATAACTTCTTCTTTTATCAGATTACCATAAGGGCTTGCTAGAGCTCCGGTTACTTTATCAGGATTATAGAAAAACTGCCCCCATTGCCTGTGCATAGGTCCAAACCTGTCTGATTTGTGATAAATATTTACTACTCCGTTAGAAATGTTTTGATTTCCTCCCGGGTATTGTATCCTTACTGTAGAGCTGCTTGCAAAAGCAAGTTTTGACGCTAATGTTTGTGACCCCGTATCAGATTCGTCTATCTGAACATAATAACCTATTTCTATCTGGGAACCTGTCAGGTTCTGTAACTGAATCGGAGTTGTATATGACGGTTGGGAAATATTAGATAAACTGCTGCCATTTACCATGAATGATCTGCTTCCGACAAGTTTACCGTTGTTTTTCACTACAAAATTAACTATTCCTTTATCACCTGTCGAAAATGTTCCAGAAGGTAAAAGCGGTCTTATCTCTAAAAGATTGCCTCCATTTATCTGTGAAATATCAAAAGTTGTATATACAGGTCCGCAGACAAACTGTTTGTAAACCGAATAATCAACAACCGGATAATGCGTTTCGTTAGAGGTTAATGTACCCTCTACCGTAGTACCATCTTCTCCGGTAACATATCCTTGAGTTGTTGTGTTTATAACAGGATTCCACTGATAATCTTGCCACTTTACGTTAGATGTTGACTCTGCTACAAATAACCATTGCACCACATTATCTGTTTCTGAGATACTGATATTGCTTAATCCGGTCGGAGCAACTATCGTGTTTACATTAGCCTGACATATCTGGCTATATATCTCTATTTCTGAATTGGGAACGATTTCTTCTGTAGCAATATTTATTTTGCGCTCAATTATTTTATAAGTTACTTTATCAGAAGGCTGGTTGACCGTAAAGCTATCCCACGTTATAGAAACAGTCCCTTCTTGTCCGGGGAAAGTAAACGGAATAGATTGCGATAGTATAAACCCGTCAGAATAAGAACTCTCATAAACCTTATATCCGTTTTGATCAACCATACCAGCAAGAGCAAGATTTGTATAAGTTATTTTAGGATCCCAGTTTACCGGAGGATTACCATTCTCTACAGTATGTACTCTGAAATAGATACGATCGCCTTTTTTGACCGTCAAACGTTTGTTTCCCCCCATTTCTGCACAAGTGGTAGCAGAAATCACATTATTAACCATAGGAGTAGTATTACTTAAATTAGCTCCAAACAATAAACATATATCTCCTAAATCAAGGCAATCAAGAGTAGTAATTGGAGGAACTATGGTCATAACCTGATTACCCTGCGAATATTCCGGAGAAGATATTCCTGTATAAGATTCAGTTATAAAGGGTAAAGTAAGTAAAATACTTCCATCCGAAGACTTAATATATAAGTTTTCCGGCACAACCTCTGTTTGATAAATAGCAAAAGCTGTAGCTTGTGTATCTGGTGTAATTTCAGAAATGGGATATGCCTGTTGAAGATCGGCCATTAAATGAGAGATTTCTGACATTAAAAATGAGTCGCTTCCACTATTGTAAAGAAGAGGATAATTACCTATCAGGTCTTCATCAATATAGACACTTAAGGTATCGTTAGAAACAAAACCTGAGTTTAGATTTGAGTCTGTTTCAATAATAGGAATATCTACTGAATAATAAGGTAATGTAGTATTCAACGCATTCAAACCTTGTAGCCCATTAACTCCTTCTATAATAGGACAAAATGTTGTAAACTTCCATGCTGTACCATTTAAAGGTGCTGTTACGGTAATAACAGCTGTAGTAGGGTACGCACTGGTTTTCTGGAAGCTCAGCGTACCTGCCCCATTTGTAGGATTAGCCGTATTTATTTCGTTTTGTGGTACACCTGCAGTTAAGAGCTGTTGATTATAAGAACTTACCCCTACATAACCCGTAGATACCGTATCACCATTCCAGGTAATTTCAAATTTATCAGGAACCGAATAAGAGTCATAATGGAGCCCTGCTTCTCCGATATCTGTGCCAAAATCAGCCAGATAAGTAAATACACCTTTATTCCCATTAGGGCTCATCGTTCCTGGACAAACTATTACAGGAGCATCATATTCGAGCTGCTTGCCATGTTCTATAGTCACCGTAGCTTCTTTCGAAAGGTCAGTAAGAACTATTGTGTTTTCGATTTTAATACTACCGTCTGCAGGAGCTTCCCACACTTTGACCACATCATACGCCGGTAATACAAATTCTGGTTCCTCAACAGGCTCTTCAACAGAAAGAGGCTCAGCCACAATTACCAAATTTTCAGAATATTGGCTATCAGCAATAAAATGAGGATTACCGTTCGTGTCCAAACGGTTAAAATAAACCATTCCGTTTCTAACGATATCGATAAGACCATCCCCATTGGCATCCGTAAAATAAACTTCCGTGGTAGATTTTGAATTTGTTTTTTCCCAGCCCACAGAGAAATACTTAGAGGTAACGTTAAAATTTAATTGTTCCGAATTTCCTACTGCATAATAAAAATTACCGATTCCTGTAATTGGTCTTTTTGTTCCGAACGAATGAGATATTACCTCATTTCCGTTTTCATCATACGTACGATTTACAATATGAGGACGGTATTTAAAGTTTCCGTCCTCCTGTATAACCATATCATTTAATCCGTCTCCATTAATGTCAATTAAACTTACTTCTCCTTTATTTCTGTTTCCGGAAACTCCATAACCACCTCCTATAGTTGTGTTTTTAGAAATCCAGCTGCACTCAGCCCCGATAATTCCAAAATTCCCTCCAATACTTTCCGATTTTGTCGCGCTGCTGCCCAAAGGAGAAAAATAACTGTTGAAAGAAGGGATAAGTCCTTCAATCAAAAATTCTGCATTAACCATCGAAGGACAATCCGGATTACCAAAAAGACTTTCAAAAGTATACGAAGAACTTGTATTAACCTGTCTAGCAGCAGACTGCCCTTCACAAGGTTTAAAAAAGAACTCAGAGCTGTACCCGCTGATTACAAAAGTTATGGAAACTGGAACCTCATCAGGATTGGTATACATTAAGGAATGTACGCCTCCTGAACCAACAAAATAAGTAAAATCCCCTGGAAACTGGGCGTTCAAAGCTGTAATAATTTCATTATAACTACTAAAAGGACCACCTTGTAAGGCTACCCCGTTCAGGTAAATATCAGCTGGCGCATCCCCATTAACTTCAAGAAGCCTGATAACCTCATAACAATCCCCCACATCTCCTCCTCCGTCATCGTCATCATCACAAGTGTCTATTTCTATCCCCGCAGAAAAATAAATGTCATTCTCCCCGTCTGTCAAATCATCATAATACTCAAACTCATGTTTATAAAATTCATTTTTATTTCCATCTTCTTCTGCAATAGACAAAAGTCTGTTTTTCTGAAACTTACTCGGCTCATAATTCAGAATATATTTTCTAATAAGTTCACTACCTAACCTGATGTCAATACTAGCCAAAAGTTTAGAAGTAACTAACTTTACCCCCAACCTGGAATCAATACTGAGATCTTCACGCATACCTGAGGTCGGGTTAAAACTTACCGAATAGTTACCCTGCGACCCGTTGTGTCCCGTGTAATATATTTTATTTATTCGATAAAAAACACCCCCGGCAAGATTGGCATTAATACCCGAGCCGCTTACATTTTCTTTTACATATTCATATTTAATATTATTACCAAAAACATCCTCTACCATATAAAGACTCCAGTGCACAATTTTCCCCTCTGCATTTTTCAGGACATAGTTAGCATTATTGGATAGGTTATCTGCTCCTCCATACCAACTAATAGTTCCATCCGTACTGGTTACCTTCCAATAATAGGTACTCGGAGAATTTCCTTTTCTTTCTATTTTGGCAAAACTCCCTTGTTTCCTAGGTGTAAATATGGCTTCATTCTCTGCAAGCCTGTCTCTTAACTCTGTACTTCGGATAGCGTTATTATTAACATCAAGCCCACCATCAAAATGGCGGTTAGGCATCCAGTCTACCATATCCCCATCTAAATTCTTCCTCTTCGGATACATTAATTGTTCTCCGTTCAGCGTATAAATCTCCGTTTCATACTCATCATCCAGAACCGGAACACCCCAACGGGTATCAATACTAATAGCCGGGGTGTTTATATCCCAACCCAATCCCAAAAAACCGTTACCCCCATCACTGTTATACTGTATCGCTAGGTTGGGTTGCATTCCGTTTCTCCCTGCCGGAACCTTTATTGGGTAAGAAATTCCGGCAGAACCTTTTTGTGAAACCTCAGGAGGTGCAATCAGAGTAATTCCGGCAGAAGGGTCAGCAGCTTTGATATCACTCATCATAGTAGGGATAAAAGCTGATGACTCAGGCGTTTCAGGCACCTGAATAATACCGTTAATATAATCCGTAAAATGATTCGTATTTGAAATAATCATTTTATTAGACAAATCAACAGAATCCTTTTCTACACTTACCCATGTTTTTGATTTTGTATTAAAATAAAATGTTTTAATATCCTTTTCTGAATACCCAGACGGAATCAAGGTTGGGTCATATTCCAAAATAATTTTAGCTTCTTTTTCAAACTTTGTCCCGTCAGGCAAAAAACGATAAGCTGTTCCGCTTTTTGTTACATTGATCATACCCGAGCTCAACGGAGCAATATCTTTTTTTCTTAGTTGTGTAATAGAAATATTCTTTTTTTCAATCAGAGCACTATCGGGCACAATAATTCCCGCACCTTTGGTATAAAGCTCATTTTTAGAATAAGCCGGAAATAATTTCATGACAGCATTCGAGCTTGCTTCAAATGGTATAAACAAATCAGCTTGAACCCTATCCTTCAAAGAAATGACCTCCTGCCCCACCAGCCCATTATGATCATTTGCTTTTATAACAAAATATTTTTGGTCAAGAGCTCTATCTGTCAGCTCTATCACGCCTTCAAACTGATTACCATAAACTGATAATAAAGTTCCTTCTGCTTCAATCTGCAATCCTTCCTTAGGCTGACTTATAAATCCTCTTATATAAACTTTATTGCCTTTTACCAATAAACCTTCTTTGTTAATATTCATCACCAAGGAAGCACCAAAACCAGTGTTTTCTGCAAACTCAATTCTTAAATTTCTAATCTGATAACCGTACCCTTTTAACGTAGGGGCGGTAAACAAAACTGTATTTTTTCCTTCTTTAAGCCACTTGATATCAAGCTCTTCCTCTTGCGAAGACCAAGCGTTATTTTTTTTGATGAGATGCCCACCCGTAGAAGGTAGTTCGTTGATGCTTCTTGACACAGAACCCATATCCTGCACGCCATAAAGCTCATACTTAAGATAAGCTCTGGCATTATGCGGAATATTATCAATATCTAATATGAATAGATTATCCCGGGCGTCATCCATAGGGTTTTGCTCAGACAAACCGATAAATCCCTTTTCAATATCTGAATAATAAACCAGATTGTTATTTTTGCTTTCAGAACTAATAATTTCCGGCAGAAATACCTCTGATGATTCTCTTATATTTATTTCATCACTTTCAGCTAATAAATCAATAGCTACATCCGTTTGTTTATCCTGATAAAAAGTCCCCCACTTGGTCACAATAGGTGGTGGTGCGTTAAAATAATCAAACAAAATAGCCTGGGCCGGAGCAACAAACGTACTGTGCAACATACCAAAAAGCATAATATTCTGAACAACATTTGCAATACGCTTGTTAACTCCCATAACGGTAGATCTATTATTAGTAATCATAAGGCAAGTAGGTTTTATTTTATAACTATTTTTTTAACTAAAGAGGTTTCTTCTGAATTTATCGTAATCAAATAGGTACCCGAAATCTCCAAAATAACACTATACCTATAATCACGTATATCCAAAAGCTTTTCATACATGACTTCTTTACCCAGCATATCATGAATAAATATTTCAACATTTTTTTTATCTTCCAAACTAAAGTCAATGTATACGGGGTGCCCTCGTTCAGAAGAATTCGGATAAATAGTAATCTGATCAGAAGTAATATCCTGAGAGATCACTTTGAAGTTAATAAGCTGCTCACAGCCATCATTCATATAAACTCTTAATGTATAGTCTCCGACTTGATTCGTCGTCAAAACAGATGCATCCGCAATAACATTTCCTTCTTTGCTCCATTCATATTTAGCAATATGATCTGGATCAGAAAGCTCAGGTAGTATTCTAATTTCAGAATCATCTGATAGAACCCAAATCGGATCAAGAACAATATCAGTTGATATAGGTTGAGTTACATCTACTACAAACGAAAATGTATTTTGATAGCTGTCCTGCACCATAACCGAATATTCGCCTGCTGGCAAATCAGAAACCTTATACTCAGACCCTTCCAGTTGTTTTTCACTTTTATAATTCTCAGCGTATATTTCAATAGTATAAGGAGGCACTCCGCCAATTACCATTAACTCAACATCTGTTCGACCGTTGCACAACTGAGTAGTAATATCATAATTAACAAAAAACTCTGGGGCAATCAAAAACGAAAAATAGGCTGTATCCGTAAAATCTAGATGTTCAAAAACTACTTTCTCTTTTTCTGTCCTGGTTTGCTTGATATATTCTACATCCGACAGAAAATCATTCGTAGTGCTTTTTATAAGCCACAGCACTTCATCTGTTTTTTCCAACCGATAATCATACGCTTCAAAAAGAATTTCAGGATCAACTTCTATACTTATGTTACCAAAGTCTTTTTCTACTCCAAACGGGTTTACTTTCCATGTCCGGTCTATTGTACTTATTTTTTCTTTAGAGGAATTGCCTTTTAAATGAGTTGATTTTGCGTTATCACTCCAAATAAAAAAACTATTATTGTTGATTATCGCAGTGCTGTCAACTCCGATAAGAAGATCTTTTGATACCGAATTACCTGATTTTCTTTGATATAAACCATAATTATCATCTCTACCTATTCCGGTTACCCTATGTCCAAACCCTTTATTACCTTTAGGGCTCCAGACCGTATCATTAACAGAACTAATATAATGAGAGCTATACAATGATATTCCGTATTTTAAAGAAAGATAGGTTTCTATTTTCTCCCTGTCTAATGTGCTGATAATATTCGGTATATAAATAAACTCAAGAATTTTGTTTTGATCACTTCTAAACTCTTTATTAATAAACACTCCGTTATTCTTTCTACCATAATTATCTCTGGCAAACGAATAAGACAGAATACTCCCATAATAAGGTTCAATATTATTTTGATAACCATCAGAAAAAACGATATTTCTGTTGGTAATAAGAATAGTGTTTTTTGAATCTTTTAACTCTACCAGATTGATCTCTTCTTCCTGCATAGACTCATAAGCCAAAAAAAGTGTCCCTTGAGTTTGAAATTTACCTTTTAAGTCTTTCTCGATAGCAATATTATCTTTCGGTTGCAATACAGGATTAAAATTAAATGAATAGTTTTTAGAGCCTTTCTCCACACTTTTTATATGACTAATCGAAGCGAACTTTTTAAAGTAACTCTGTGAATAGCCTACATAACCTACTAAAATAAATAGTGTCAAAATACATCGAAAAAAATATAATTTTTTCATATAACAAAGGATAAAAAACAGTACGGGTAAGCCGTTAAATAATTTCATAATACATACGGATTAAAAATTAAGGGACAAACATAAAATTTTAACAAGAGTGATACTATACCCTTCTAAGGGTATATTGTGAAAATATTAACAGACCAATCGCCTGTAATACAAATACTCTTGAATGCTCTTAATGGGTTTTTCGAGAATATAGCTAAGCACCTGATTTTACATTTAAAATCCAGCAATCTGGTTTTTCAGCTAAGGTGCCGTGGGTTATAATTAGGTAATCCGTGGGTTGAATTTATAAAAAGAAAAAAATAGAATAAATTCTTTGAGTTGTAAATTAGAATTCAAATTATGTGTTAAAGTAATTACCTGATTTACAATCGGTAGAAATAAATTAGTTTTTGATGTTACTAATTGGTCTATCAAATATAATTTTATGGATGAGTTGAATTAAATGTTGTGTTTTCTTAACTCTTCAATAAAATAGCTAGGTGATATTCCTGTTCGAGATATAAATGCATTCGTAAACCGCTGTGTACTACTAAACCCAACCTCATCTGCGAGAGCTT
>CAYPCZ010000060.1:0-15649 GCA_964409345.1 uncultured Flavobacterium sp.
ACCCCTGTTACCAGGATGAAAACCTGGCGTCCTAACCCCTAGACGAACGGACCGTATCTTTCAGTGAAAGCGAGTGCAAAAATAAGACTATTTTTAATATTTGCAAACTACTTTCTATTTTTTTTTGAAATTAATACGCTTTCGCAAACAAAACTCTTCTTTGTGAAGGCTTTCCGCTATAAACACATACTCCGTTTTCTTCTTTTGCCTCTAAAGGAATGCAACGTATAGTTGCTTTGGTAAGTTCTTTTATTTTCTCTTCTGTTTCGCTACTCCCGTCCCAATGTGCTGAGATAAATCCGGTTTTGTTTTCTAAAACATCTTTAAACTCTTCAAACGAGTTTACTTCTGTAATATGGCTATTTCTGTAATCCAAGGCTTTTTTAAATAAATTCTCCTGAATTTCAGAAAGGAGATCTTCGATGTGCGAAACAACCTTTTCTTTGGTTATAACTTCTTTTGTAAGTGTATCTCGGCGAGCTATTTCAAAAGTTTGGTTTTCTAAATCTTTTGGGCCAATAGCAATTCTTACCGGAACACCTCTTAGCTCATGCTCGTTAAACTTAAAGCCGGGCTTAAGATTTGTTCTGTTGTCGTATTTTACTGAAACACCTAATTTTCTCAATTCTTTGGCAAGTGCATTGGCTTCTTCTGACACTTTGTCAAGTTCTTCATCGCTTCTGAAAATAGGAACGATTACGACCTGAATCGGAGCCAGATTTGGCGGCAATACAAGTCCGTTGTCATCAGAGTGAGTCATAATTAGTGCTCCCATCAAACGAGTTGAAACCCCCCAAGACGTTCCCCAAACATATTCAAGTTTTCCTTCTTTATTGGCGAACTTTACGTCAAATGCTTTAGCGAAATTTTGCCCTAAAAAGTGCGAAGTGCCTGCTTGTAATGCTTTTCCGTCTTGCATAAGCGCTTCAATACAATAAGTTTCAACCGCGCCGGCAAAGCGTTCGCTTTCGGTTTTAACTCCTTTAACAACTGGAATGGCCATAAAGTTCTCTGCAAATTCTGCATACACATCAAGCATGGTTCTTGCTTCTTGCCAGGCTTCTTTTTCGGTGGAATGAGCCGTGTGTCCTTCTTGCCATAAAAATTCAGCTGTACGAAGGAAAAGGCGAGTTCTCATTTCCCATCGCACTACATTTGCCCATTGGTTGATAAGAAGAGGTAAATCTCTATGTGATTGAATCCAGCCTCTATAAGTGTTCCAAATAATGGCTTCACTAGTTGGTCGCACGATAAGCTCTTCTTCAAGCTTGGCGTTAGAGTCAACCATTAACTTGCCCTGATTGTCTGGATCTGCTTTTAGTCGGTAATGAGTAACGATAGCACATTCTTTGGCAAACCCTTCGGCGTTTTTTTCTTCGGCTTCAAACATGCTTTTAGGAACAAAAAGAGGAAAGTAGGCATTCTCGTGTCCTGTTTCTTTAAACATTTTGTCAAGCTGAGCCTGTATCTTCTCCCAAATGGCATAACCATAGGGCTTGATAACCATGCATCCTCTCACGGCCGAATTTTCAGCCAAATTAGCTTTAACGACTAATTCATTATACCACTTCGAATAATCTTCCGTTCTTTTGGTTAAGTTTTTACTCATTACTTTAATGGTGTGTTTGGCACAAATATTGCACTAATTGTTAATTAAATAGAAAGTCCGACAAAACTAACTATTTTTGTGATGTGCAACAATAAAAAAACGAGTATATGAAAACTTTTAACCTATACAAAACAAAAATCACCTCGTATATCTTGCCGATTCTACTCGGGTTTTTGGTTGTTTCCTGTGGTTCGTATAGTAGTAGCTCTTATTATGATAATGACGGAATTTATTCAGGGTCAAGAGGGTATGCTTCAGATGGTGCTTATTATGAGCAAGACAACCCCCAAACTGGCAGCTATTTTACGCAATTTCAGGACTATGATTTAGTAGAAGAGGAACCGGTAGGGATTTTTACCGATATAGATTCCTATTACGGCGATGAATCTTATTCAAGCGGACATTCAGGATGGGGGAATCAAACCAGTGATGTAACTGTGAATGTTTACGGAGGCTACGGATATGGATGGGGAGGTTGGTATGGCAATTATTGGGGATGGAGAAATCCTTATTGGGGAATCGGTTGGGGTTGGAGCTCATGGCATAATCCTTATTGGGGCTGGAGTTCATGGCATAATCCCTATTACGGAGGATATTATCCGTATTATGGTGGTTATTATCACAGAAATTATGCCTATAACACCGGGCCTAGGAATGCTTACTACTCTGATTATGGATATAGATCAAGAGTGGAAAATACCAATGCAACTCGTAGCAGGGCTACAGCTGCAGGGCAAGGAAGAGCTTATGAAGTAAGGGGTCGGAGTGAGGCTACTAATAACCCTAGTAGAAGCAACAGCAGATTTACTACTGATCCGTCGAGAAGCAACAATTTAGGCACGACTCGAAGTGTTAATTCAAATCGGAACTCAACTAATCAGAATGCCACTCGGAATAATTCGACCATCAATAATAGCCGAAATATTAATGCCACCAGAAATAATCAGTCTATTAACAATAACAGAAACTCTACTATAAATAATAATAATAATAATAATAATAGGACGATTAACAATAGTAGGAACTCAAACATTAATAACAGAAGCAACACCATAAATACAAACAGAAGCACAAGCCCTACTATAAATAGAAGTAGTGGGAACATGGGGGGCAGTCGTTCCTCTGGAACTGGTGGTGGTAGCCGATCTACCTCAGGAGGAAGAAGATAGTCGAGGTTAATTTATTAATACAATAAGAAAATGAAAAAATACATCATCTTGTCGTTATTAGGGATATCTTCTATAGCTCTGCAAGCTCAAGATATAAATGATGCCTTACGGTATTCTCAAACTAATATGAGCGGAACAGCTCGTTTTAGAGCTATGGGAGGAGCATTTACAGCTTTGGGAGGTGATTTGTCTGCGATAACTATAAACCCAGCAAGTTCTGTGGTTTTCATTAATAACCAGGCAGGTTTTACGCTAAGTAACTATAATGTAAAAAATAACTCGGAATACTTCGGAACAAAAGCTAATCGAAAAGAAACAAGTTTTGATTTAAATCAAGGAGGAGCAGTTTTTGTTTTTAATAATAACAATCAAGAAAGTAAATGGCGTAAGTTCTCATTAGGGGTGAATTATGACAACATGAATTCGTTTGCAGATAATTCGCTTAGCCGAGGAACAAATCCTCATCACTCTATTGGTGATTATTTTGCAAATTTAGCTAATGGCATTCCGTTAGATTTATTGCAAGTCAGACCCGACGAAACTCCCGGTGGGCTTTATTCTTATTTAGGCGGAAATTATGGATTGCAACACCAAACGGCTTTTTTAGGTTATGAAACCTATATTTTGGAGCCGGTTGATAATGCTCCTGAAAACACATCATATTATTCTAATGTTCCTCAAGGTAGTTACACCCATACTAATCAAACGGTGCAGAACGGTTATAATTCAAAAATTGCATTTAATTTTGCTACTCAATATACTGATCGATTTCATTTTGGTATAAACCTGAACGTACATTCAGTAAATTATGAAAAAGTAAATGCTTTTTATGAAAGCAATAGCAATCAGATGAATCAGTTGCCTGCAGAAACCATTAGGGACATTAACTATCGTACACACTTATACACTTATGGAAGTGGTTTTTCTTTTCAATTAGGAGGGATTGCTAAGGTTACAGAAGATTTTCGATTGGGTTTTAGTTATGAGTCACCTACTTGGTATAGGTTAAATGATGAATTAACTCAAAGAATATCAGCGACTCGAATCAACGTAGATAATGTTGATGGAGGTTTGCTAAACGCTTATTTCAATGAAGGGATAATCAATATTTTTCCTGACTATAAGCTACAAACTCCCGCAAAATATACCTTGGGAGGAGCTTATATATTTGGAGGGAGAGGTCTTATTTCTGTTGATTACTCGATTAAAAACTATGGCGCTGCTAAGTTAAAACCAACTGATGTGAATTCGTATAGTTTTCAAAATGATTTGATGGCAGATGTGCTGGATAGGACTTCTGAATTTCGAGTAGGCGGAGAAGCCAAATTAAAAAACTGGAGCTTTAGAGGAGGTTATAATTATGAACAAAGCCCATACAAAAACGGAAAAACAATAGGTGATTTACAGCAATATTCGCTTGGGTTGGGTTATAACTTCGGAGCAACTAAACTTGATTTGGCATACACAAACTGGCAAAGAGAATATAATCAAGGGTTATTTAATACAGGTCTTACGGATGCTCCCAAAACAAAAGTTACCAATAATAATGTTTACCTAACCTTGTTATTTGAGTTCTAATAACCATACAGATGGTTAAATGCAGGCAAAAAAAGAAGGTCTTTCTTTTATCTGTAGTTGTTAATTAAGTTGTTTACAACAATTTTATGCAAGATTAAATGTATCTTTGTTAAAATGTATCTTTATAAAAGTTTTTGAAACCTAGATATTATGAATTGGAGCCAAGAGGAAGAAGAAGAATATGAGTTGACTTTATCTCGTTTTGAGGCCATGCTGAAAACCAATAAAGTGTTCTTTTTTGATTCGGAAGAATTTGAAAATATTATCTTGTATTATCTTGATACAGGAAAAACAAATCTCGCAAAAAAAGCCTTAAAACTTGGTTTGGATCAGCACCCAAAATCTACAGGGTTAAAACTGGTACAGGTAGAGATATTAATTTATGAAGATAAGCTTGATGAAGCAGAAAAGATGCTTAACGAGCTTTATTTTGTAGAGCCTACTAACGAAGAGATTTATATACAAAAAGCCACTATTTATTCTAAAAGAGGCAATCACCACAGGGCTGTCGAGTTTTTAGAAACTGCTTTAGAGTATACAGATGATTATGCTGATGTCTATTCGCTTATCGGGAGAGAATATATCATTATGGATAATTTGGAGAAAGCAAAAGAATACTTTATTAAATGTTTGGAAGAAGATAGGTGCAATGGTTCTTCGTTATTTAATGTGGTTTATTGTTTTGATTTTTTAGAACAACATGAACAAGCTGTGGCATTTCTGAATAAGCTTGTCGACAGAAATCCGTATAACGAAATGATCTGGCACCAATTAGGGAAACAGTATTTTAAACTTAAAGAATACGAACTGGCTCTGCGTGCTTATGATTACGCCACTATTATCGACGATACGTTTATTGGCGCTTATACCGAAAAAGCAAGATCACTACAGTACCTCAAAAGATACGACCAAGCTATAGAGAGTTATAATACTGCACTTGAAGTGGATCAAGAACCCTGTGCTTATGTACTTTTTAAACTCGGAAGTTGTTACGAAGAGTTGAAAGACAATAAATCTGCCATTAAATATTATAAGAAAGCCGTTGTAACAGACCCTCTTTTCGATGCTGGGTGGTTAGCTATTGTTGATTTATATCATAAAGAAGGTAATATAGAAGTCGCTTTGAAATACTTGAGTGAAGCACTAGATATTGATGATGAAAACTTTGAATATTGGAAGCGTCATGCCAACCTCCATTATGCATCAGGAAATTACTCTCAAGCGTTAACAGGCTATCAAAAAGTCATAATTTATGGGGTAATGGATATTGAGTTTTATCTACTCTTTGCAGATTTATGTCTTTCTTTTGGCGAGTTTGAGAAAGCTGTAGAAGCACTTGAGAGTGTATATGAGATTTGTGTTGGGAATGCTCAAGTAGAATATAGATTAGCCGGATTTTTTTATATGCTGGAGGATTCTACTAAAGCCCAAACCTATTTGAAAAACGCTTTAACTTCCGATTTGGAAGAACTTACATTTTTTTCAGAAATGTTTCCGGAGGTATACAAAAGCAAGAGTGTACAAAAAATAATTAAACAATATTTTCCCAAAGCTTGATACTCCTTCTTTAATAAGAGGTTCTGGTGTTGTCAAAATAATCAACTTCCTTTTTTAAATCAATAATGAATATTTTCGGACTTATTGGTAAAAATATCGGTTACTCGTTTTCGGTAGATTACTTTACAAATAAATTCAAATCAGAGAATATTCAAGGATGTATGTATAAAAACTTTGACATTCCTGATATTACATACTTCCCGCAAATCATAAAGAAAAATAAA
Source organism: uncultured Flavobacterium sp. (assembly GCA_964409345.1). Taxonomy (GTDB): domain Bacteria; phylum Bacteroidota; class Bacteroidia; order Flavobacteriales; family Flavobacteriaceae; genus Flavobacterium. The sequence continues at coordinate 6,138 of CAYPCZ010000060.1, forward strand.
GGCCTTGTAGGCTTAAATGTTACGATTCCCTATAAAGAAGAAATAATACCCTATTTGGATATGCTGTCTCAAAAAGCAGAAGAAGTAGGCGCTGTAAATACTATTAGAGTTACTTCAGAAGGAAAACTCAAAGGATACAACACCGATGTTTATGGCTTCGAAAAATCAATTAGACCACTTTTGCAACCTTATCATACTCATGCGCTTATCTTCGGTAAAGGAGGTGCTTCAAAAGCTGTAGCATGGGTTTTTAGAAAAATAGGGATTAGCTATACATATGTTTCTCGAACTCCTACTTCTAATCAGTTGTCATACTCGGATATTACCCAAGAGATAATGAATAAATTTACGATTGTGATTAACTGCACTCCGTTGGGCACTTTTCCTGAAATAGACAAATATCCGGAGTTCAACTACAAATTGTTTTCAGATAAACATATTGCTTTTGATTTGGTGTATAACCCTGCTCAAACAAAGTTTTTAAAATTAGCACAACAAAACGGTTCGATTATCAAAAACGGTCATGACATGTTAATTTTTCAAGCTGAAAAAGCATGGGAAGTATGGGGGAAAGGAAATAAAAATCTTCTATGATTTTAATCGTATAAAAAAATCCGTTTTGTTTCAATGATAAAACGGATTTTTTATGGATAATTTTTTTGTTTTTTTAGAAGCCTAAATCAATTCTTTTATCTTTAATATCAGCTTTCTGGGTTAAAGATGTTAGGATTCTTCCTTCTACTGCACCTTGCGATTGCGTTTTCAATCTGTTAGATTGGGTAGTGTAGTTAGGGAGCTCTTGGGCTTTTACAACAGCTTGAGTTCTGATTACATACACCCCGCTTTTTCCTTCTATAGGTGCTGAGATTTCTCCCGGCGCCATTGCCAAGGCTTTACCAACCACTTTTGGTTCTTGTCCTAATCCTTGAAGGGTTGGGTTTGAAAGCGAGATACCTGTAGCCGATTTTACGGTTTCGTTATTGGCTTGGGCAATCTCTTCTAAAGTGGCCCCGCTTTGTATTTTTTCTTTTATAAGAGCTGCTTTTTTCTCATTTCTCACTAAAGGTTCTACCGTTGGTCTTGCTTTTTCAATCGACTGTAAGCCGTTAGTGTTGATGTTTTTCATTTTTGCAATCACATGACCTTGACTGATGTCAAAACGTCTTACACTTTCTTTTCTTGCATCTCTTCCGAAAGCCCACTGTACAATGTTTCTTTGTGCACCAATCCCTATTATATTCTCTTCGATAGCCGTAATTCCATTTACCGGTACAAGGTTTAGATTATGTTCTCGGGCTATTTCCTCAAGCGATTTTGATTGAGCTTCCATTTCGATTTGTTGTGAGAACGAATATACTTGATCGTTTGTGGTGTTAGAAGGCTCTATTTGTCGAGCTATAGTAGCTACTTTATAGGCGTTTTCTCTACTTCCTGTCTCATCAATTTTGATGATGTGGTAGCCAAACTTCGTGTCAACCACCTCGATGCTTCCTTGTGGGTTAAAGAAAATAAACTCAGCAAAGTCTTGATCAAAACCTTCATAAGTAATTTGCGAATACATCACCCATCCGATTTCACCGCCGTTACCTTTTGTCCCGTCTGTGTTTATTTCGTCGGCAATCTCTCTGAATTTAGCTTCGTTGTTTCTTACCAGATTAAAAATACTATCTGCCTGTGTTTTTGCTTCTTCTTTAGAAACAGCTTCAGGGGTAGCCGCCATTGAACCTTGATAAGGAATAATGATGTGGCTTGATTTTACCGAATCGGCTACTGATTTGCTGTCTAAAATTCTCGATATTTTTATGTAATCATTTTCTTTGTATAACGAAGTTACCGTTCCCACAGTTGGTTCTGTCATAGAAGGAAGGTTTTTGCCGAAAATATATTTTTCGTCAAACGGAATATCTGAATTAGCGTTAACAAACTCTTCAACGTTTTCTGCTTCTCCAAATCCCGGTAGGGTTTCGTTAGCTTTAATAGCCTCGTTATATACTGTTCTTGGCTCTAATAGTGAAGCAAGGTTTTCTTCGATTTCTTTGATATCTTGGTCAGAGGCTTTGCTTTCGATCAGGACATATTCAAAATCGCGAGAATCATCTGCTTTGTATTGGTTTTTTCTTTTGCTCATATAAGCAACGATTTCTGCATCGGTAACCGGAACTTCACCATCATTAATGGTGGCATACGGCAATACTACATAATCAAAGTTAACTTTATTGTTTTCTCTCTCGTATAGCATTTTACCGTCAAATCCGGTTGTGTTGATACCTGCCTTTACAAGTGTGTTATAGGCTTGTTCTTTTGCGAAATTTGCTAGATTGGTTTCGTAATCTTCTATAATAAGTCTCCATTGAGCTGGGTATTGGGCTTTGACCATCTCAACATACTGATTGTATTTATCTTGACTGAATCGCCCCATTTGATCTAAAATCATGGTGTTGCCTGTTTGCTCCATCACGCCTTTGATTTGGGCTTGACCTGCCGAAAGACCTAATTTTTCGAATTGCTCTTCATATAAGGTGTTCTTTACTTCTTGACTCCAAATGTTATTGGCTATCATAAGAGCCGACGCTCCTCTGTTTTGTTCTTGTTGATTGGCTACCTTAAAGCGAAACTCTTCGGCTGAAATGTCTTTCCCGTTAATTGAGCCTACATATCTTCCTGAGTCGCCAAAGCTCCCGCTTCCTAATAAATCCATGAGGACAAAAGCAAATAAAGCTAATCCTACTACAGCAATTACTAATAATGAACGTTGTCTGATTTTTGATAAAACTGCCATTTTTTATACTTATATTAATAATAAAAATAATTTTTCAAGTGTGCGAAAATACAACTATCTCTGAAATAATAAAAGAATCGACACATTATTTTAATTTAAATAATAAAAACAACTTGATTTTGATAAATAACCTGCTCTCGGATATATTGATAAATGAAGACTTTTTTGAATAGATTCGTATTTGTTCTAGGCATGCTTTGGTTAATTCGTAGTGCAATATACAATCTATTTACCATCAATACTGAAATGAATTAATATTTATTAAATTCGTAAGTGGTTGATTATGTGTATTTGTGAGGCTTTTGTTAAAGGTGAGGTGTCAAAATGCGAAAAATTATAAGCTTCAATTTTTGTAGATTATAATAATAATATCTATTTTTGGCTAAATTTAATTTTAAAAAACAATAACAAATAATTTTATCATGAAAAAAACATTACTATCTGCAGCATTTTTTATTGCTGCTTTCGTAGGTGCTAATGCACAGCAAGTGACTTGGACTCAAAATCAGTTGGAAGCAACGGAAAATGGAGTAACTTTAGAGGATACTAATGGATATAATATTTATCTAGGTGGTGTATTAGAAGGAACTCTTACAGCCGTTGAGATTACAGCTACCAAAGTATCAGGAACTACTCCGGCAGAAGAGCTTTCTATTTATATTACTCCAACATCAGAATTTGCCGCAGGGGGATTATTGTATGTGGGAGGTAGTAGTAATGCTACTCTTGGAGCAACTCAATGGTACCCTTGGCCAAATAATGACGGAACTACTATTTCCGGGATGGTAACTCTTGATACTCCTATTACTCTTGCCTCAACAAATGTTATTCGTTTGGCAAATTTATATCTGCAAGATACTGAAGCGACCTGGGACAGTGTTACTGTAACTCTATATGGAGTTTCTGAAGCTGCTCCTACGGATTATTGCATAACTTTTGCGGCTGGTCCGTGGACTGATTTTAACAATCCAGACAATGGAGGGGGTGCTCCTACTACTGCGGGTGAAACAAATGAGATTACGGATTTTGAGGTTTGGGCTTCAGAGGCGTATACTATAGATGGGTTTGTTCAAGGAAATGAATATACTTTTAGTATGTGTAATGGACCTGGAGCAGGAAGTTGGATTCCAGATTTTACTGTTATAGCACCAAGCGGAAATGTAGTGGTTTATGGATTAGACACTGATAGTACTTGTTCGATAACTTGGACAGCTTCAGAAAGCGGAACTTATATTATTGGGATTAACGAAGCAGGAAACTGTGGAGTTGCAGGTGGTGTAGATAATGGGCATCCTGCAATAACTAATAATGGAGTGGCATCAGTTAATAATCATTTAACTTCAGCGTTCTCTATTTATCCGAACCCTACAAAAGATGTAATCAACATTTCTAACGCTACAGACGCTATCGAAAACGTAACGATTACAGATATGAACGGTAGAGTAGTTAAACAAGTAGTTATGGGAGTAAACGAAGGACAAATCAACATTTCTGATTTATCTCAAGGAGTTTATATTCTTAACGCTACTTCAAACGGTAAATCTGTTACTGAGAAAATCGTTAAGAAATAATTTTAGTAAAATAAACTAATCTAAAAAAATCCCTGCTAAAATATATTTTAGCAGGGATTTTTTTTGTTCGGATAAAACATAATTCAATAGAATATATAAAGCTAAAAGTTTATTTAAGACATCTGATTTAGACATTCCCGGCTCTGAAATCTGAGATGAGATACTGAAACAAGTTTAGACCCGAGGCAAAGCCGAACTGAACGAAGTTAATGACACGATACGGCATTTTGTTCACTGCTGTCATGCCGAACTTGGTTTGGAATCTTTTTTATACAGGCGAAATAACGAGTTCATAAAAAAACCGTTTCATTTTGTAACGAAACGGTTTTTATATTTAGAAGGTTCTAATTGATTAGAACCCGTAATTAACACCTACTCCAAATACCTGACGAGTTTGGAAGCCTCTAAAGGCATTATCGTCATAAACGGTATGGAAGGTAAGGTTGGCAGAAATATATTGGTTGATGGTCATCACAATATTCATCTGATAATCCAAATCAACATTTTGTGCGTCCTCGAGATAATTAGAATATAGGTTTAGTGTGTTTTCCATAGAAATGTTTTCCATGATGTTGAACTTATAATAACCCGAAACATAAAGACCTAACTCATAACGCATGGATTTGTTGGCGTCAACCCCGAAATAAGACCCATCTTCATAACCGGGTGCAGAGGTGAAATCATCATTCACAAAAGTGAGTTTTGAGGTTGCTGGAGCAATGTTTACTTTGAGGTTATCAGTTCTTTTCCACATCATACCCGGACCCAAGGTGAGGTAACCCGGAGACATAAATTCAGTGAATTTTGTTCTGATTTCTTTTCCGTTGGCATCCGTGTCATAGTTATACCCGTCGGTAAACTGTGTTCTAAAGTTCAAAAAGAAAGTGTAATTCCAATATTGGGTAGCTTTTTTTCCTAAAACAGAGTTGAATTCGAAACGGTCGTTGGTTTTCTTCTCAAAATCGGCATTTTTGGTTTGTAATATTCCGTACTCTGCAATGATTTTGTTATCCCAGCTCCAATCATTTTTTTGGTAATTAAAATCATAATTCAGCCCTAAGTTTCCTGAGAAATTATTTTCTCCACCGGCCATCCAGTTGTCAAAAGTTGATTGATTAAACAGAAAAGAAAGGTTTCCTCCTCTTGTCCAGGTTTTTGTAGAATCTTGTTCTTCTTGTGCTGCTGCAAAGAATCCTGCTATTGCAAAGCAACTTAAAATTAGTTTTTTCATTTAATTGGGTTTTTATTAAGTACACGACAAATTTTTTTTATGTGATTTGAGCTAAATTAAAAATATAAATCTGTGCATCTGTGGTAGTTATAATTTTTGCCGTGTACTAAAGGGTTTTAAAAACTTAAAATCCTCATAAAAAATAAAATATCTTTTATGAGGATTTTCATAGCGAACGTATGTATTTTTATTTTAAGAAAGAATGCGAAGTAGAGTCTTGCTCATCCTCGTTATTATCTTTAAATATTTTTAGTTGTTTGAGCCAATAAACGATAAAGTAACAACAAACAATTAAAAAAATCCAGTTGATAAGGTTTGCTATCCACCAATTTTCTAATTCCAGAGCACGGAGAAAGTGCATGGGTATAAATAATATTTCCTCAAAAAGATACTGTATTCCTTCAAAAAATGATTTCATTGCTAAAGCATTAATGTTTTACATTTGCAAATGTATAAAATTAAACTATGATTACAAATATTTTTAGTCGGTCAAATCCGATGAATTTTGTAGTGGTTGCAATATTGCTGTTCATTGCTTTTGGCTTGACATCTCTAAGGTATTATTCGCCTGACTTTACGCTCAAACAAAGCGTTGCTCTTTTTGCTGTGTTGCCGCTATTGATGTTCTCGGTTTTTTTTATTGATTTTATATCCAAAAAAAACAATCTGAATAAAAACGATACCTATAGCATATTGTTTTTTATTTTGTTTTTGTGCCTGCTTCCCGATTTTTTTAGTGATTTTCAGGTTGTTTTATCCAATCTTTTTGTTCTTTTTGCATTAAGAAAGTTACTTTCTCTCCAATCCTTGATTGCTCCCAAACAAAAAATATTTGATGCTTCTTTTTGGATAGCTACCGCAGCTGTCTTTCAGTGGGAAGCTCTACTATTTTTGGTGCTGGTTTTTGTGTCCATAATTATACACGCTTCTAACGATTTTAAAAATTGGATTATTCCTTTTGTTGGAGTTTTTGCCGTAGCTATTTTGATTGTTTTATACGTCCTGATGTTTGATTATGAGTTTTTTAGTGTGTTTTTGAATAAGTTTTATATTGGTTTTAATTATCAAAATATAATCGGGTTATTTGATTCTTTTTCTTCGGCATCTTTTGTGATACTGCTATTTTTGTTTCTTCTTTTTCAATTCTCCTCCATCGGAAAATATTTGATAATTACTCAAAACGCTATTAAAAAAATGCTGGCTTTTTTGATTTTAGCTTTTTTGATTTTTATTATTTCTGATGAGAATAAAAAAAGTTTATTGCTTTATTGTATAGCTCCTATGTCGATTATTGCGGCTAATTTTATAAACGCTTTACACAAAAAATGGATAAAAGAAGCCTTTGTTCTCTTACTTTTTGCTTTGGTAGTAGTTTCGTTTTTTGAATTATTTTCAGGTCTGTAACAGCTTTTTTTATAAAACTTTCTTTATAAACTCTCAAAAAGTTTTTTATTACTTTTGCATTTAAGTTTTACGATTAAAAATATAAAAAAATGGGAAGAGCCTTTGAATTTCGAAAAGCAAGAAAGATGAAGCGTTGGTCAGCTATGGCCAAAACATTTACCAGAATAGGTAAAGATATAGTGATGGCGGTTAAAGAAGGAGGTCCCAACCCGGAAGCCAATGCTAGGCTAAGAGCGGTTATACAAAACGCTAAAGCGGCTAATATGCCCAAAGATAATGTAGAGCGAGCAATCAAAAGAGCTACCGACAAAGATACGGCCAACTATAAAGAAGTTTTATTTGAAGGGTATGCCCCTCACGGGGTTGCAGTACTAATCGAAACAGCCACCGACAACAACAACCGAACCGTAGCAAACATCAGAAGCTATTTTAATAAATGTGACGGAACTTTGGGTACGCAAGGCTCGGTAGAATTTATGTTTGATCATACATGCAACTTTAGAATTCCTAACCAAGGACAAGATATCGAAGAGTTGGAACTTGAAATGATTGACTTTGGGGTAGAAGAAATTTTTGCAGACGAAGACGGAATTGTGATGTATGCTCCCTTTGAAAGTTTTGGGGCTATTCAAAAAGAATTAGAAAATAAAGGCATAGAGATTCTTTCTTCTGGATTTGATAGAATTCCGCAAATAACCAAAAAATTAACTACAGAGCAAGTAGCTGATGTCGAAAAGTTACTAGAAAAGATTGAAGACGACGATGATGTTCAGAGCGTATTCCATACGATGGAAGAGTCTGACGAATAATTTAAGATATTTGAGTTATAATCATTTAAATCCGCTTTATGAAAACTAAAGCGGATTTGTTATTTAATAATATTTTGACTTTTGACCATAGCTATAAAGCAACCTATTTTTTGTAAATTTGTATGTTTTCAAAAATAAATAAAATGACAATTACCCAACTTCAATACGTATTAGCCTTGGCTGAACATCGAAATTTTACTCTGGCAGCCGAAAAATGTTTTGTCACTCAACCCACTTTGAGTATGCAAATCCAGAAACTTGAAGAAGAACTCGACGTACTGATATTTGATCGCTCAAAAAAACCAATACAACTGACATCGGTTGGAGAAAAAATTGTAGAGCAGGCCCGTAAAATTGTAGATGAATCTGAGCGCATTCAAGATATTATCGATATTCAAAAAGGCTATGTAGGCGGAGACTTTAAATTGGCAATAATTCCTACTGTCATGCCTACGTTACTTCCGATGTTTTTAAATACATTCATCAAAAAGTATCCGAAAGTAAATTTGATTATTGAGGAGCTTAATACCTATGAAATAGTTACAAAATTAAAAAACGGGCATCTTGATGCAGGTATTCTGGCTACACCATTACAAGATGAAGTGCTTAAAGAAAAAGTTTTATATTACGAACCTTTTGTGGGGTACATTCCGCAACACAGCAAGCTGTATCAAAAAAGTAAAATCCATTCGGATGATTTAGATACAAACGATTTGCTTTTGCTTCAAGACGGGCATTGCTTTACGGAGGGAGTACTGAATATTTGCCAAACAAAAATCGAAAAGAATACTGATAAGTTTGTACTTAAGAGCGGAAGTTTTGAAACGCTGGTTCAGCTTTCTGACGAAGGTTTAGGCATCACTCTTCTTCCTTATTTGCACACATTGGATATTGTTGACAAAGATAAGCTTAAGCATTTTGAAAGTCCTGAACCCTCTAGAGAAATCAGCATTGTGCATACCAAAAACGAATTAAAAGTTCAGATAATCGAAGCGTTATATAATACAATCTTAGGAATTATCAGAGGAGCAATTGCCTTTCAGGATGTGAAAATTATAAGTCCGTTAAAAAAGGCTTAAAAAGAGTATATAAATTAAATCTAAGTACACGACAAAAATAATAAACCACAGACTATTATGTTTTTAACCACAGATTCACAGATGAAATTTGATTGGAACAATCAAAAAAATTAAACATAAATAAATGCTTTCTGTTTAATTTTTAAGTCTTTATAATTTTGACTCGTCGAAATTACTCTGTGTACATTTTGAGCTAAATTAAAAATATAAATCTTTGCATCTGTGGTAGTTATGATTTTTGTCGTATACTATACTAAAAAATTAAATAAGAAAAAAATGAACATCATCATAACAGGAACCAGTCGAGGAATTGGGCTGCAAACTGCTTTGCTTCTTGGAGAACAAGGACATCAAGTTTTGGCCCTTTCGAGAAACACGAATCAGCAAATTTTAGAAAACCCAAATATTACTTTTTTATCTGTTGATTTGGCCAATCAAAGTGATTTGCAGAAAGTGAGTGATTTTATTGCAAACACGTGGCAAAAAGCAGATATACTTATTCATAATGCAGGAGCAATTGTAAACAAACCTTTTGAGCAAATTACCACAGAGGAATTTGAATATGTTTATAGAGTAAATGTGTTTGGGGTGGCCAATCTGACTAAAACAATACTTCCTTTTTTAGGACAAGGTTCTCAT